>CAYYUQ010000108.1:0-8156 GCA_964474945.1 uncultured Halopseudomonas sp.
CGATCAAGGATATCAAGGAGCAGGAAGTCTACATGGGTGAAATACCCCTGATGACTGAAAACGGTACCTTCGTTATCAATGGTACCGAGCGTGTGATTGTTTCCCAGCTGCACCGCAGCCCGGGTGTGTTCTTCGACCACGACCGTGGCAAGACACACAGTTCCGGCAAGCTGCTGTACTCCGCCCGCGTGATTCCTTACCGCGGATCGTGGCTGGACTTCGAGTTTGATCCCAAGGATGCGGTGTTCGTCCGTATCGACCGTCGCCGTAAACTGCCGGCGAGCGTACTGCTGCGCGCACTGGGTTATCAGACCGAAGAAATTCTGGATATCTTCTACGATACCAACAAGTTTGAAGTGCATGGCGAAGCGCTCAAGCTGGAGCTGGTTCCCCAGCGCCTGCGTGGTGAAATCGCTACTTTTGATATTACCGATGGCAAGGGCAAGGTTATTGTTGAGCAGGGCCGCCGGATTACCGCGCGCCACATCAATCAGCTCGAAAAGGCCGGTATCAACAGCCTCGAAGTGCCCTACGACTACCTGGTAGGCCGCACCATCGCCAAGCCTTTGGTACATCCGGCCACTGGCGAAATCCTGGTTGAATGTAACGTCGAAGTAACGGCTGACCTGGTCGAAAAATTGGTCAAGGCTCAGGTCTCGCATATCGAAACCCTGTACACCAACGATATCGATTGCGGCCCCTTCATCTCCGATACCCTGCGCATTGATACCACTACCAGCCAGCTTGAAGCGCTGGTGGAAATCTATCGCATGATGCGCCCTGGCGAGCCGCCAACCAAGGATGCTGCCGAGACTCTGTTCGGCAACCTGTTCTTCAGCAGTGATCGTTACGATCTGTCCGCTGTTGGTCGCATGAAGTTCAACCGCCGCATCGGTCGTGAAGAGATCGAAGGCGCGGGTGTACTGAGCAAGGAAGACATCATCGAGGTACTCAAGACCCTGGTCGATATTCGTAACGGCAAGGGCGTGGTGGACGACATCGACCACTTGGGTAACCGTCGTATTCGTTCCGTGGGTGAGATGGCCGAGAACCAGTTCCGCGTGGGTCTGGTGCGCGTTGAGCGCGCGGTCAAGGAACGTCTGTCCATGGCTGAAAGCGAAGGCCTGATGCCGCAGGATCTGATCAACGCCAAACCGGTAGCGGCGGCTGTCAAAGAGTTCTTCGGTTCCAGCCAGCTGTCCCAGTTCATGGATCAGAACAACCCGCTGTCCGAGATTACTCACAAGCGTCGTGTTTCCGCGCTTGGGCCAGGCGGTCTGACGCGTGAGCGCGCAGGCTTCGAAGTCCGTGACGTACACCCGACTCACTATGGTCGTGTATGCCCAATCGAAACGCCTGAAGGCCCGAACATCGGTCTGATCAACTCGCTGGCGACTTATGCGCGTACCAACGAGTATGGCTTTCTGGAAAGTCCATATCGCAAGGTCAAGGACACCGTCGTAACTGACGAGATCGTGTTCCTGTCGGCGATTGAAGAAGCTGACCATGTTATCGCTCAGGCCAGTGCTGAAGTGCGTGATGGCAAGCTGGTAGAAGAGCTGGTTGCTGTTCGCCACATGAACGAATTCAGCGTTAAGGCGCCTGAAGAAGTCACCCTGATGGACGTATCACCGCGTCAGGTTGTGTCGGTTGCTGCGTCGCTGATTCCGTTCCTTGAGCATGACGATGCCAACCGCGCTCTGATGGGTTCGAACATGCAGCGTCAAGCAGTTCCGACTCTGCGTGCTGAGAAGCCGCTGGTGGGTACTGGTATGGAGCGTAACGTTGCGCTGGACTCCGGCGTTTGTATTACTGCCCGTCGCGGTGGCGTGGTCGATTCGGTTGATGCCAGCCGTATCGTTATCCGTGTCAACGATGACGAAGTGGAAGCGGGCGAGGCCGGTGTGGATATCTACACCTTGACCAAATACACCCGTTCCAACCAGAACACCTGCATCAACCAGCGTCCGCTGGTGAAGAAAGGTGATCTGGTGGCGATCAAGGACATCATAGCTGACGGTTCTTCCGTTGATATGGGTGAACTGGCGCTGGGTCAGAATATGCGTGTAGCCTTCATGCCGTGGAACGGCTATAACTTCGAAGACTCCATCCTGATTTCCGAGCGCGTGGTTCAGGAAGACCGCTTTACCACTATCCACATCCAGGAGCTGACCTGCGTATCCCGTGATACCAAGCTGGGGCCAGAGGAAATTACCTCTGACATTCCCAACGTAGGTGAAGCGGCGCTGGGCAAGCTGGATGAAGCCGGTATTGTTTACGTTGGTGCTGAAGTTGGCCCTGGCGACATCCTGGTCGGGAAAGTCACGCCCAAGGGTGAGACTCAACTGACACCGGAAGAGAAGCTGCTGCGTGCCATTTTCGGTGAGAAAGCCTCCGACGTTAAGGACACCTCCCTGCGTGTGCCGACAGGCACCAAGGGTACGGTCATCGACGTACAGGTGTTCACTCGCGATGGCGTTGAGCGCGACAGCCGCGCACTGGCCATCGAGAAGCAACAGCTGGACGAGATCCGCAAGGATCTGCAGGAAGAGTTCCGCATCGTTGAAACCGCCGCTTTCGAGCGTCTGGGTTCTGCGCTGATCGGCAACACGGTGGAAGGTGGTGTCGGTGTGAAGAAGGGCACCGCGCTGACCGCCGAGACGCTGGAAGGCATTGAGCGTGGCCAGTGGTTCAAGCTGCGCATGAGCGATGACAATCTGAACGAGCAACTGGAGCGTACTCAGGCTTACCTGATTGATCGTCGCAAGCTGCTTGACGAGAAGTTTGAAGACAAGAAGCGCAAGCTGCAGCAGGGTGATGATCTGGCTCCGGGCGTACT
Source organism: uncultured Halopseudomonas sp. (assembly GCA_964474945.1). Taxonomy (GTDB): domain Bacteria; phylum Pseudomonadota; class Gammaproteobacteria; order Pseudomonadales; family Pseudomonadaceae; genus Halopseudomonas. Next base: position 2,840 of record CAYYUQ010000108.1, read on the forward strand.
GAAAATCGTCAAGGTTTACCTGGCGATCAAGCGTCGCATTCAGCCTGGTGACAAGATGGCCGGGCGCCATGGTAACAAGGGTGTCATCTCGGTGATCATGCCGATCGAAGACATGCCCCACGACGAAAATGGCGTGCCAGTCGATATTGTTCTTAACCCGCTGGGTGTTCCTTCGCGGATGAACGTCGGTCAGATTCTGGAAACCCACCTGGGCCTCGCGGCTAAAGGACTAGGCGAAAAAATCAGCCGCATGCTGGATGAACAGCGCAAGCTCGCTGAGCTGCGTGAGTTCCTCGATGAGGTGTACAACAAGGTAGGTGGCCGTCAGGAAAACCTGGACGCATTGAGTGATAGCGAGATCGTGGATCTGGCTAACAACCTGCGTGCTGGTGTGCCTATGGCAACGGCGGTATTTGATGGTGCTGAAGAGCACGAAATCAAGCACATGTTGCGCCTTGCTGATCTGCCAGACAGCGGCCAGATGCGCCTGTATGACGGCCGTACCGGTAACACCTTCGATCGCCCGGTAACGGTTGGCTACATGTACATGCTCAAGCTGAACCACTTGGTTGATGACAAGATGCACGCCCGTTCAACCGGTTCCTACAGCCTGGTAACACAGCAGCCGCTGGGTGGTAAGGCTCAGTTCGGCGGTCAGCGTTTCGGTGAGATGGAGGTCTGGGCACTGGAAGCCTACGGCGCAGCCTACACCTTGCAGGAAATGCTGACAGTGAAGTCGGATGACGTGAACGGCCGTACCAAGATGTATAAAAACATCGTGGACGGTGACCATCGTATGGAGGCTGGCATGCCCGAGTCCTTCAACGTACTGGTCAAGGAAATCCGTTCGCTGGCCATCGATATCGACCTGGAATCCGAATAACCACCGACTGCCCACGTCTCGGGCGGCTTGATCCGCCGCCCTTGAGACACTGCGAGGAGTATAGGCCTTGAAAGACTTACTGAACCTGCTCAAGTCCCAGGGACAGATTGAAGAGTTCGATTCCATTCGAATCGGCTTGGCATCACCGGAAATGATCCGGTCCTGGTCTTATGGCGAAGTTAAAAAGCCCGAGACCATCAACTACCGTACCTTCAAGCCGGAGCGCGATGGCCTGTTCTGCGCCAAGATCTTTGGCCCGGTAAAGGATTACGAGTGCCTGTGTGGCAAGTACAAGCGCCTCAAGCACCGCGGTGTGATCTGTGAAAAGTGTGGCGTTGAAGTTGCACTGGCCAAGGTGCGCCGCGAGCGCATGGGCCACATTGAGCTGGCTTCCCCTGTCGCGCACATCTGGTTCCTGAAATCCCTGCCGTCCCGTATTGGCCTGCTGCTGGACATGACCCTGCGTGATATCGAACGGGTGCTGTACTTTGAAAGCTATGTGGTGATCGAGCCCGGTCTGACCACGCTGGAGAAGGGCCAGCTGCTGAACGACGAGCAGTACTTTGAAGCGCTGGAAGAGTTCGGCGACGAATTCGACGCGCGCATGGGTGCCGAAGCGGTATTCCAGCTGCTGAACGGAATGGATCTGGATCATGAAATCGGTCGCCTGCGTGAAGAGATTCCGCAAACCACGTCCGAAACCAAGATCAAGAAACTGTCCAAGCGTCTGAAATTGATGGAAGCCTTCCACACCTCCGGCAACAAGCCCGAGTGGATGGTCATGACCGTACTGCCCGTACTGCCACCGGATCTGCGTCCGCTGGTTCCGCTGGACGGTGGTCGTTTCGCTACCTCCGACCTGAACGATCTGTATCGCCGGGTAATCAACCGTAACAACCGTCTGAAACGTCTGCTGGATCTGTCTGCGCCCGATATCATCGTGCGTAACGAGAAGCGTATGCTGCAGGAGTCGGTGGATGCGCTGTTGGATAACGGTCGTCGCGGCCGTGCCATTACCGGCACCAACAAGCGCCCGCTGAAATCCCTGGCTGACATGATCAAGGGTAAGCAGGGTCGTTTCCGTCAGAACCTGCTCGGTAAGCGCGTTGACTATTCCGGCCGTTCGGTGATCGTGGTAGGCCCGACCCTGCGTCTGCACCAGTGCGGTCTGCCGAAGAAGATGGCGTTGGAGCTGTTCAAGCCCTTTATCTTCGGCAAGCTGGAGCATCGTGGCCTGGCGACCACCATCAAGGCCGCCAAGAAGATGGTCGAGCGTGAGCTGCCGGAAGTGTGGGATATCCTCGCTGAGGTTATCCGTGAACACCCGGTACTGCTGAACCGTGCACCGACGCTTCACCGTCTGGGTATCCAGGCGTTCGAGCCGGTACTGATTGAAGGTAAAGCCATTCAACTGCACCCATTGGTCTGTGCGGCCTACAACGCCGACTTTGACGGTGACCAGATGGCTGTGCACGTACCGCTGACGCTGGAAGCCCAGCTGGAAGCGCGCGCGCTGATGATGTCGACCAACAACATCCTGTCCCCCGCCAGCGGCGAGCCGATTATCGTGCCGTCGCAGGACGTGGTATTGGGTCTGTATTACATGACGCGCTCGCTGGTTAACGCCAGAGGCGAAGGCATGGCGTTCAGCAGCATCAATGAAGTCGAAATGGCCTACCGCAGTGGCCAGGTTGATCTCCATGCGCTGGTCAAGGTGCGTATCACTGAAACCGTGACGGATCGCGATGGCAACTCCACTACCGACACGCGTATCGTTGATACCACTGTTGGTCGTGCGCTGCTGTTCCAGATTCTGCCTGCCGGACTGCCGTTCGCACTGGTCGATCAGCCGCTGCGCAAGAAAGCCATCTCCAAGCTGATTAACACCAGCTATCGGATCGTGGGCCTGAAGGAAACGGTCATCTTCGCTGACCAGTTGATGTACACCGGTTTCGCCTACTCGACCATCTCTGGTACGTCGATTGGTGTGAACGACTTCGAGATCCCGGAAGAGAAAGCCGAGATCATCGAGCGCGCCACCACCGAGGTTAAGGAAATCGAAGACCAGTACGCTTCTGGTCTGGTTACCGCTGGCGAGAAGTACAACAAGGTTATCGACTTGTGGTCACGCGCTAACGACGAGATTTCCAAGGCGATGATGGACAACCTGAAGGTTGACCGCATCAAGGACAAGGACGGCAACGAGATCGAGCATGACTCGTTCAACTCCATGTACATGATGGCCGACTCCGGTGCTCGGGGTTCTGCTGCGCAGATCCGTCAGTTGGCAGGCATGCGGGGTCTGATGGCCAAGCCGGATGGCTCGATTATCGAAACGCCGATTATCGCCAACTTCCGTGAAGGCCTGAACGTACTGCAGTACTTCATCTCCACTCACGGTGCGCGTAAGGGTCTGGCGGATACTGCACTGAAGACGGCGAACTCTGGTTACCTGACCCGTCGTCTGGTTGACGTTGCCCAGGATCTGGTGATTACCGAGGTGGATTGCGGTACCGATCGGGGTCTGATCATGAAGCCGCATATCGAAGGCGGTGACATTGTTGAGCCGCTGGGTGAACGTGTTCTGGGTCGTGTAGCCGCAGTTGACGTGGTCAAGCCCGGCACTGATGAGGTGATTCTGCCGGCCGGTACTCTGATTGACGAGAAGCTGGTTGATTTCCTCGAAGTCAACAGCGTCGACGAAGTGCTGGTACGCTCGCCGATCACCTGCGAAACCCGCTACGGCGTATGCTCGACCTGTTACGGTCGTGACCTGGCCCGTGGTCACCAGATCAATATTGGTGAAGCGGTTGGTGTGATCGCGGCACAGTCCATTGGTGAGCCGGGTACCCAGCTGACCATGCGTACCTTCCACATCGGTGGTGCGGCGAGCCGGACTGCGGCCCAGGACAGCGTACAGGTGAAGAGCGCCGGTACCATCCGCCTGCAGAACCTCAAGCATGTAACCCGTGATGACGGGGCACTGGTTGCGGTATCCCGCTCCGGTGAACTGGCTCTGGCCGACGAGTTCGGTCGTGAGCGTGAGCGCTACAAACTGCCTTATGGTGCTGTGATCTCCATCCATGAAGGCGATCAGGTTCAAGCCGGTCAGGTCGTGGCCAAGTGGGATCCGCACACTCACCCGATCGTTACCGAGATTGCCGGTACCGTTCAATTCGTAGGTATGGAAGAGGGTATTACTATCCGCCGCCAGACCGACGAGCTGACTGGTCTGAGCAACATCGAAGTAATGGCGGTGCACGAGCGGCCTTCAGCTGGTAAAGACATCCGTCCGACCATCAAGTTGATTGGTGCCGATGGCAAGGAGCTGATGCTGCCGGGTACCGATGTGCCTGCTCAGTACTTCCTGCCGGAGAAGACTCAGGTCAACCTGTCTGACGGTGTTGCAGTGACTATCGGTGATGTTATCGCGCGTATCCCGCGCGAAACCTCGAAGACCCGGGACATTACCGGTGGTCTGCCCCGCGTGGCCGACCTGTTCGAGGCGCGTCGTCCGAAGGAATCGTCCATCCTGGCGGAAATCAGCGGCACGATTTCCTTCGGCAAGGAAACCAAGGGCAAACGCCGTCTGGTGATCACGCCGACTGATGGCAGTGATCACTACGAGGAACTGATTCCGAAGTGGCGCCACCTGAACGTGTTCGAAGGTGAGCAGGTTACCAAGGGTGAAGTTATCTCTGACGGCCCGAGCAATCCGCACGATATCCTGCGCTTGCTGGGTGTCAGTGAGTTGGCCAAGTACATCGTCAACGAAATTCAGGATGTGTACCGCCTGCAGGGTGTGAAGATCAACGACAAGCACATCGAAGTGACCATTCGTCAGATGCTGCGCAAGGTTGAGATCAGTGAATCCGGTGACTCCAGCTTCATCAAGGGTGATCAGGTCGAGCTGACTCAGGTACTGGAAGAGAACGAAAACCTGGCGAGCCAGGACAAGTTCCCGGCCAAGTACGAGCGCGTACTGCTGGGTATCACCAAGGCGTCGCTGTCGACCGAGTCGTTCATCTCTGCGGCCTCCTTCCAGGAGACCACTCGTGTGCTGACCGAGGCTGCCGTTACCGGCAAGCGCGATCACCTGCGCGGCCTGAAAGAGAACGTCGTGGTTGGTCGTCTGATCCCGGCTGGTACCGGTCTGGCTTATCACGCCGAACGCAAGCGTCAGCGTATGGCTGACAAGCCGACCAAGGTGAGCGCGAGCGAAGTCGAGCAGGCGCTGTCGGATGCGCTGAATTTCAGCGGTAACTAGTCAATGTCGCCCGTCGCGCAGAGCGGCGGGCAGCTTGACGCTCGGGGGCGGTGTCTATAGAATTCCGTACCCCTAAAATAGGCGGGGTATTTTACCCTGCCGTTTTATTTTAAATATGTCCCAGGGACATCTATGGAGTTTTGCTAGATGGCAACAATCAACCAGCT
>CAYYUQ010000109.1:0-8104 GCA_964474945.1 uncultured Halopseudomonas sp.
ATTTCCGTTAGATTGAGGAGTTCAACATGCGCATCATCCTATTGGGTGCCCCCGGCGCGGGCAAGGGCACACAGGCCCAGTTCATTTGCCAACGGTTCGGTATTCCGCAGATTTCTACTGGCGACATGCTGCGTGCTGCGGTCAAGGCCGGCACTGAGCTGGGCCTGCAGGTCAAGGAAGTTATGGACACCGGCGGATTGGTCTCTGACGAGCTGATCATTGGTCTGATCAGAGAACGCATTACTCAGACTGATTGCGCCAATGGCTTCCTGCTGGACGGCTTCCCGCGCACCATCCCCCAGGCTGAAGCTCTGGTTGATGCACAGATCACCATTGATCACGTACTGGAAATCGCTGTGGACGACGAGGAAATCGTTGGCCGCATCTCCGGTCGTCGGGTACACCCCGGTTCCGGTCGTACCTATCATGTTGAGCACAACCCGCCGAAGCAGGCTGGCGTGGATGACGTGACCGGCGAAGAGCTGATTCAGCGTGAAGACGACAAGGAAGAAACGGTTCGCAAGCGTCTGCAGGTCTATCACACTCAGACCAAGCCACTGGTAGCCTTCTACCAGAACCTGTCCGCGAGCAACGGCGTGCCGAAGTGTTCGAAAGTGGAAGGTGTAGGCAGTGTTGAAGAAATCACCGGTCGTGTGCTGGCAGCCCTGAGCTGATAGCGCGTGCGACATGATTCCCGGAAAGGCCAGCCTCTGGCCTTTCCGGGAACACCTCTCCCGCCGCTCCGACACGCAAGCAAAGCCCGCGCGGGCTCTGTTGTTTGTTACAATCGCGCCTTTGCCAATAGCGTGAATACCCCGATGACTGCCACTCTGCTCGCCCTGGATACCGCCACCGAAGCCTGTTCCGCCGCCCTGCTGCATAAGGGGCAGGTATACCAGCGTGCCGAAGTGATCCCCCGGTTGCATGCCCAGCGTCTGCTGCCGATGATCGACGAGGTATTGAGCGAGGCAGGGATCAGTCTGAGCGCCGTGGACGCACTGGTCTTTGGCCGTGGCCCAGGCGCCTTTACCGGCGTGCGCATTGCTACCGGTATGGTTCAGGGTCTGGCCTTTGCCGCAGACAAGCCGGTGATCGGTATTTCCAATCTTGCCGCCCTGGCCCAGCGCGCCTGGCGCGAGCACGGAGTTGAGCAGGTGTGCGCTGCGATAGATGCGCGCATGGACGAAGTCTATTGGGGTTGTTACCAGTTGCAGGACGGCGTCATGACACTGGTTGGCGAGGAAAGTGTTTGTGCTCCGGAGCTGGTCAGCCTGGCTGCGCCGCTGGATAACCCGGCCGGGGCCGGCACCGGTTGGCAGTATGCTGAGCGGCTGGCGGTCAAGGCATCCGCAAACTGGCCGCAGATGCTGCCGGATGCGGTGGATCTGCTCAGTCTTGCACAGCCTGCCTTTCAGGCGGGGCAGATGCTGGATGCAGCGGATGCCCAACCGGTTTATCTGCGTGACAAGGTCGCCACGCCGAAACAGCCCTGATTTTGCCTTTTATACTCAGTGACGCTACTCTTTTGCCACTGAGTTTCTTGCGGAGTTGATCTCGATGCGTCTGGATGGCTTTCACCCAACGGCACTGCCGGCGCGCCCGTCGCGTCCTGCGCATGCGCCTGTGGGGCAAGCCTCAAACCAGACCGCGACTACCGCACCTGCGTCGGTACAGCCTGTTTCCGCAAAGGTAGTCGAGCGTACCGCTGCCATGGGCGAATATATCCCCGCCCGACAAGGGCCAGCCCAGCCGGTATATGGCTACGCCAATCAGGCTTTGAACAGCTATCAGAGCATGGCCAGTATGCCGGATGCAGACACTGACGTTCTGTCCGGTATCGATCTGTTTGTCTGATTTTCTCCCGTGACTGCTTTATCTCCCCGCCTGATTCTTGGCTGCCCGCTGTGGGCGGAAGCCGGGTGGCGTGGTGCTTTATATAGCAGCGATGCCGACGCCGATCAGCGTCTATACGAGTACGCCAGGGTGTTTGGCGCGGTCGAAGGCAATACCACCTTCTATGCCCTGCCTGCGCTGGACACGGTGCGGCGCTGGGCCAGTCTGTTGCCGGATGATTTCCTCTTCTGCGCCAAGCTGCCCCGCGAGGTCAGTCATGGTGACCGGCTGGATGCTGCGCATCCCGAACTGCTGCGCTTTTTCAGACATATGGCGCCGCTGGAGCAGAGGCTGGGCCCGGTGTGGTTGCAATTACCAGCCAGTTTCGGCCCCGCTCAGCTTGATCAGCTCAGAACGTTTCTGGATTCGCTTCCTGGCGATCGGCGTTATGCCGTGGAAGTCCGCCACCCGGATTTCTTTCGCAAGGATGACAGCGAACGGTTGCTTAACCGCATGCTGCATGAGCGTGGTATCGAGCGCATCATGTTCGACAGTCGCGGTCTGTTTGCCAGTCGTGATACCGATGCGGCAACGGTGGACGCGCAACAGAAAAAGCCGCGCCTGCCAGTGCATGCAATAGCACTGGCGCAGTTGCCAACGGTGCGTTTTATCGCCGGCATGGATAATCAACAGAGTCTGCGCTGGCTGGAACCCTGGCTGGGCAAATGCATTCAATGGCTGGAGGAAGGGCGCAGCCCGATCCTGTTCATGCATACCCCGGATAACCGGCGGGCCCCGGAGCTGGCGCGGCTGTTCCATGCGCAGCTGAGCCAGGCTCTGGCCGATCTGCCGCCCATGCCTGCCTGGCCGGGCGAGCTGGAACAGCAGCAGGCACCGCTGCAGTCGGGTTTGTTCTGACCCGGTGCGCGTGCTGGGGTAAACTGCCTGCTTTCCCTTGTCCGTGTCAGGTTCTTCATGAGTAATGTCACCCTCGGTGTGGTTGCAGTCAGCTGGCTTTTGCCCGAATGGCAGCCAGCCGCCAAGGAGCTGGCCACCCGACTGCAACTGCCGTTATACAGCGAACACCCATCCGCCGAGCTGCTGTTGCAACTGGGTGACGATGGTCTCAGTCTGCAATCCACCGAAGACGGGGCTCCCGGTGCGGTGCGCGTGGATTTTGTCGAGGGTGCGCTGGCTCACCGGCGGCAGTACGGTGGCGGAGCAGGGCAGATGGTGGCCAGAGCCGTTGGCCTGCGCGGTGCGCTGCGCCCGACGGTATTGGATGCCACCGCCGGCTTGGGCCGGGATGCCTTTGTGCTGGCCGCGCTGGGTTGTGAGGTGACGCTGATTGAACGCCAACCGGTGATTGCTGCCCTGTTGGCCGATGGGTTGGCGCGGGCACAGCAGGCCGGTGGCGAAGTGAGCGAGATTGCAGCGCGCATGCGATTATTGCACGGCGATGCGATCGAGCTGATGCAGCTGTGGAGCGATCCGGTGCCGCAAGTCATTCATCTGGATCCGATGTTCCCGCACCGGCAAAAATCGGCGCTGGTGAAGAAGGAAATGCGCCTGTTCCGTCCGCTGGCGGGGGATGATCTGGATGCCCCGCAATTACTCGATGCCGCCCTGCAACTGGCCAGCCATCGGGTCGCCGTCAAGCGTCCGCGCAAGGCTCCCGCTATTGACGGCCCAGCGCCGAGCGCTGAGCTTGCCGGGCAATCCAGTCGGTACGATATCTACGGTAAGAGAAAGCTCGATCCTTGAGCTGTGGTGTATTGCGTCTGGGGCTCCTCGTGCCGGCGCGACAACTGTTCCAGTATGCATGGGCCGAATCGCCCGTCTGTCGGTTACCCTGCGCTGCGTGCTACCTGGCGGATCGACAGGCGGATTTCGGCGGTGAGTACGCGTCGTGCGGTATTTTCGGCGATGTCTTCCAGCTCCGGCAGGTAATGCAGCTGCCCCTGCTCATCCGTGCTTAATACCTCGAAATCCTGCAGACGCTGAATGAATTGGCGGAACAGCGTCTTGTCGAAGAACTCCGGCGCATTGAGCCCATGCAGAATCGACAGGCGCTGGGCCATGACGGTGCACAGTGCTTCCAATTGCTCGGCGGTCAGACTGCCGTTGGGGTTGTTCAGCAGCAGTGCGGCAACCATATAGAAGCGTTCCAGCATCTGAATAATGCTGCGTGCCAGCAGGGTCAGCAGCACGAACTCGCTGGAGGCGGTATCCGGGCGGTGAATCTGTTCGCTCTCTTCATGCAGAAGCCCGCAAACGATCAGACCGTCAACATAGCGGTTGATGCTCTCGGGCAGTTGTTCATCGTCCCAGTGCATATGCAGCTCACCCCGAAGATAAGGGTAGAGCGCGCTGACCAGGCGCTGGATCTGATCGCGGTTCATGCGTGAGTTATTCAGAAACAGGCTGGCGATCAGTGCCGGCAGGGCAACCAGATGCAGGATGTTGTTGCGGTACCAGGTCATGAGCACAGCCTGCGGCTCATCCAGATAAAGAATTTCCCCCAGCGCATCAGACTGACGACCAATCATGCCCATGGATTCGACATGCTTGATCTGCTCGGCACCGGTGAGCGGCGATAGTGTCACGTTATCGCTATAGGGCGCTCTGCGCAGCAACTCGGTAAAGGTATCCAGCGTACGCGCGAGGGTTGCTTCATCCAGTGCCAATCGGCGGGTAGACAGCATGGCCAGTGCCATCAGATTGACCGGGTTGGCATCTGCTGCGGCATTGATTGCGGCGCCCAGCCTGCGTGCCAGGTGTCGGGTTGCGCCTGGCAGCCAATCCGGCTTGTATTCGGGTTCATTCTTCTGGCTGCGCCAGTCGGGCTGTTGCTGATCGAGGAAGTCGTTCAGTGCCACAGGCTCACCGAAGTTCACCGTGACTTCGCCAAACTTCAGCTTCAATGCCGAGATCACCCGGAATAGATCGAAGATCGATTCCTTTTTCTTCTCCTGGCCGCGTAATTCGCCCAGATAGGTGCGCCCTTCCAGTACCCGCTCATAACCAATGTACACCGGCATGAAGACGACAGGGCGGCGGGATGAGCGCAGATAGCTGCTCAGGGTGATGGCCAACATACCGGTTCGCGGATCAAGCAAACGCCCGGTGCGCGAGCGTCCCCCTTCGATGAAATACTCCACCGGGAAGCCCCGACTGAATAACAGGTGCAGGTATTCATTGAACACAGCGGTATACAGCTGGTTGCCCCGGAAGCTGCGGCGCATGAAGAAAGCCCCGCCCCGGCGCAGTATGTTGCCAATGATGGGCATATTCAGATTGATACCGGCGGCAATATGCGGCGGCGTCAGGCTATTGTTCACCAACAGATAGGACAGCAGCAGATAATCAATGTGGCTGCGGTGGCAGGGGACATAGATGATTTCCTTGCCCCGGGCTATATCCTGCACGTTGGCCAGGTTATTGACTTTGACCCCGTCATACAGCTTGTTCCAGAACCAGGCCAGCACCACCTCCAGGAAGCGGATGATGGTGTAGGTGAAATCCGAGGCGATTTCATTGGCATACCGGGCGGCGCGGTCGCGGGCCCGATCAATACTGATGTTCTCTTCCGCTGCTTCCCGTTCGATCGCGGCACGCACCAGCGGGCCGTGCATCAATCCCTTGAGCAGAGTGTTGCGGTGGGACAGATCAGGGCCAACCACCGCTCCGCGTTGCTCGCGGAAATGCACCCGGAGCAGCCGGTTGACCTTGCGCAGGTTGCGATCGTGCCCGAGGTTTTCTGTGTTCAGTTGCCGCAACGACAATGGCTCACCGAAGCTGACACGAATCTTGCGGCCATGCAACACGATAGCCAGAAACTTGCGCAGCTTGCCGCCTACGCCCCCGTTATAGGCAAACAGCAATTTCAGCGGTGACGATTCCACGTCGGGTGATTGGCCCCAGAACACGCTGACCGGCACCAGTTGCACATCCTCGGTAACCCGTAACTCCACCGCAGTGAGAGCCCGCAGCAGGCGTGGTGACTGTTTGCGTGGATCGGGTCGGCCACTCCAGACCAGTTCGCTGGTCAGATAAAAGTACGCTGCCTCTTCCTCCAGCGTGCCGCCTGGCGGCAGCGTCGGGCGCGGCAAGCCGAGGCGCGCGCACTCCTCGTCCAGCACCAACAGATCAGAGAACGAACGGCCCGGTAGTACATAGAGCAGTGGTCGGTCCGGTTGCGGCGCCACTCTGGCCAGCGGGTCACCGATACTTTCCGAGCGTGCCCACATATACAGGATTCGGCGCATCAGACCGTAACGTAGACGACTGAAAAAGGAGGAACTGGCGGTCGACATGGGGTTCTCGGCTCTGGCAGGCTGCAGCGGTGATTCTACCCACTTAAGCCAGCCAGTTAATACCCTGTTACATTTCCCGGCCCCTCAGCATATCTTGAAACCCCGGGCTGGGATTCCCATATAATCGTCCAGCAGAATGCATCAAGCAGCCTGGAGGAGGGTGACGATTGTTGTCCCCATGATCAGCAGGGAGTATTGAGCGGATATCCGTCTTGAATGTCCTTTCCCTGTGGGGCGGTAATCCATGTATTCTTGCTGCCTTGAGCCGCCGGTTGGCGGTGTGTCGGTAATGGGGAAGGGAAGAGGTCATGATAAAGATAAGCAACCTGACCAAACGTTTTGGCGAGCACGTCGCCGTGGACAATTTGTCCTTTGAAGTCAGACCGGGGGAAGTGTTGGGCTTTCTGGGCCCCAACGGTGCAGGTAAATCCACCACCATGAAAATGCTCACCGGTTTTCTGACACCCGATGGCGGTAATGCCTCCATTTGCGGGTTCGATATCCGCACGCAGATTCTTCAGGCCCAACGGCAGATGGGCTACTTGCCCGAAGGTGCGCCCTGTTACGGTGACATGCGGGTGAAAGGCTTTCTCCAGTTCATTGCTGAGGTGCGCGGCCTGCGTGGTGCAGACAAGCAGCGACAGGTAATGCGTGCGGTAGAGCAGCTGCAGTTGGAAGGTGTGTTGAATCAGACCATCGAGACGCTTTCCAAGGGCTTCAAACGCCGCGTGGGCTTGGCCCAGGCGATTCTGCATGACCCTCAGGTACTGATCCTCGACGAGCCCACCGACGGTCTCGACCCCAACCAGAAACATCAGGTACGTGGGCTGATTCAACAACTGGCCAGCGACAGTAACAAGATCGTGGTGATCTCCACGCATATTCTCGAAGAAGTCAGCGCCGTATGCAGCCGTGCGGTAGTGATCGCGCGTGGTCGTCTGCTGGCGGACGGAACACCCGAAGAACTGGAAGCCCGCTCGAAGTACCACCAGGCCGTCACGGTGCTATTGCAGCAGCCGGTCGATAGCCAGCCGCTGAGAGCACTGCCGGGGGTGAAGGATATCGAGGTCAATCACGATGGGCATGAATTGACTGTACTGGCCGAACCCGGCTCGGTCATCTTCCCCTACGTGGGCGAATATGCCCGCCAGCACCAGTGGCAGGTCAAGGAATTATCAGTTGAACGGGGACGTCTTGATGATGTGTTCCGTCGTCTGACCGCAGAGGAGGCCGCATGAAAAGCCTGGGTGTAATTTTTAAACGTGAGCTGGCCAGTTATTTTGCTACGCCACTGGCCTATATCTTCATTGTCATTTTTCTGGTGTTGTCGGCGGTCTTTACTTTCTATCTGGGCGGCTTCTATGAGGGCGGCCAGGCTGATCTGATTCCCTTCTTCAACTTTCACCCCTGGTTGTATCTGTTTCTGGTGCCAGCGGTTGCCATGCGGTTGTGGGCGGAGGAGCGCAAGTCGGGCACCATCGAGCTGCTGATGACCCTGCCGGTGTCACGTACCGATATGGTGCTGGGGAAATTCCTTGCCGCCTGGGTATTCGTCGGCATCGCGCTGCTACTGACCTTTCCGATCATCGTCACCGTCAACTATCTTGGCTCGCCGGATAACGGCGCTATCTTCACTGGCTATCTCGGCAGCTGGTTGCTGGCTGGCGGCTATCTGGCTATCGGTTCGTGCATGTCAGCGCTGACCAGAAACCAGGTGATTGCCTTCATCCTCAGTGTGGTGGCCTGCTTTGTATTCATTGTCAGCGGCTTTCCGCTGGTGCTTGACCTGTTCAGTGGCTGGGCACCCCAGTGGCTACTGGACGCTATTGCCTCGCTCAGTTTCCTGATCCGCTTCGATGCTATCAGCAAGGGCGTATTGGATCTGCGTGACTTGCTGTACTTCATATCGCTGATGGCCGTCTGGTTGATGGCCACTGCGATTGTCATCGACCTGA
>CAYYUQ010000110.1:0-7951 GCA_964474945.1 uncultured Halopseudomonas sp.
GCCAGGAAAAATTTTCTGAAAAAGATTAAAGCTCCTGGCCAGTACGCCGATAAAGGGATTGAACGCGAACATTATGGGTGTCTGGGCAAAGCCTGACCCATGAGTCGCTAGCTCAGACACACATTGATTTGGTCAAACGGAGATTTACCCATGGCCCTTACAGTTAACAGCAACATCGCTTCTCTGAACGCCCAGCGCAACCTGGGTACGTCTACCAGCAACCTGTCTACTTCCCTGGAGCGTCTGGCTTCGGGCTCCAAGATCAACAGCGCCAAGGATGATGCTGCAGGCCTGCAGATCTCCAACCGCCTGACCAGTCAGATCAACGGTCTGAACGTCGCTGTGAAGAACGCTAACGACGGCGTTTCCATCGCCCAGACCGCTGAAGGCGCGATGCAGGAATCCACCAATATCATGCAGCGTATGCGTGATCTGGCCCTGCAATCTGCCAACGGTTCCAACAGCGATACCGAGCGCGCCGCTCTGCAACAGGAGTTCTCCGCTCTGTCCGGTGAGCTGACCCGTATCGCCGAAACCACTGCTTTTGGTGGCAAGAAGTTGCTGAATGGCACTATGGGTAATACCAGTTTTCAGATTGGCTCCAACGCCAACGAGACTGTGTCCTTTGGTCTGAGCAGTGTCAGTGCGTCCGCACTTAAAGGCACCTTCAGTTCGGCTACTGCTACCGGCGTGGATCCAGCCGGCCTGTCCGCCAAGGTGACTGGCACCCCTGTTGGTGGCACCGCTCAGGTTTCAGGCACTGGTTTCACGGCCATCACTGCCGCCACTCCGGGTAGCGCGGGTAACTTGTCGATTAATGGTACCAATGTCGCCCTGACGGCCGCCAACGGTGGTGATGCTGCCGCAGTTGTTGCCGCCATCACCGCTGCAGGCATCGCAGGAGTGACAGCCACTGAGACTGGCGGTCAAGTCGTGCTGACGTCAGCAACTGATATCACCATCGGCGGTGATGCCGCTACTGTCGCAGCTGTGGGTGTGGGCAGCTCTACCGCAACTCTAGCAGCCCCAGCTGTGGTAACTGGTGGCGCCTTCACTGCTATTGATGGGACGAGTGAAGGCAACCTTAACATCAATGGCTTTAACGTAGCCTTAGCTGATGGCGATGACCTGGCTGCTGTCGAAACTAAAATCAATGCTGCGATTACCAATAGTGATATCACTGGTGTGACAGTTGATATTTCTAGCGGCGTACTGGAACTGTCCTCTGCCGCCAATATCGTGATAGCTGGTGATGCCGCCACTCTCACCGCTGTGGGCGTGACTGCCGGCACCACCAACGCAACTGCCGCCGCGGACGCCACCTCCACCGGCACCGGCTTCGCGGCCATTACTGGCGCGAGCGGCACTGCCGGCAACTTGAGCATCAACGGCACCAACGTTGCTGTTAACGCCACAAACGGTGCTGATGTCGATGCGTTGGTTGCAGCCATTAATGGTGAGAATATTGCGGGTGTCATTGCCAGCAATGAAGGGGGGCAGCTGCAGCTGAACTCCAGTAGTGCGATCACTATCGGTGGTGCCGCTGCGACTGTTGGTGCAATTGGTCTGACCGCTGGTACCACCAATCCCTCCGCCAGCTCGTTGACTGCCACCTCCCCGCTGACGACTGCAGGGTCGATCAACGTTAACGGTACTGCGGTTAGCTGGGATGGTACGGGTACCTACGCGGACCTGATGGCTGATCTTGAAGCCATCGAGGGTGTTGATGCTGCCAGCTTCGAAGGTGGACGTCTGACGCTGTCCTCGGAGAATGGTCAGAACATTACCCTGGCTGACGCGACTGGTGGCTCGCTGAAAGCGCTGGGTCTGAGCGCCGGCGAGAGCAAGGCTAAACTGGGGGAAAACACTTCAATCACCCTTAATGGCACTGAAATCAAGTTCTCCAAGGGCAGTGATCTGGATGCCATCGTGACTGCGATCAACACCGCCAGTACCGGTGTGTCGGCCAGCAAAACTGCCGAAGGTACTCTGGAACTGTTCTCCGGTAACGAGTCCTTCACTGTGGCTGATGGTGCGGCTGGTACTGGTCTGACTGCTCTGGGTCTGACCGCTGCCGCTGCCGGTGACGGCAAACACACCGGGGTGGTGGTCGAGTCTTCCATCAGCAACCTGGACATCACCAGCGAAAAAGGCGCACAACAGGCCATCTCGGTTCTGGACGGTGCCATGCAGCAGATCGACAGTGAACGTGCCAAGCTGGGTGCGGTGCAGAACCGCTTCGAGTCGACCATCAGCAACCTGCAGAACATTGCTGAAAACGCCTCTGCCGCTCGCGGTCGGGTGATGGATACCGACTACGCAGCCGAGTCTGCCAACCTGGCCAAGAACCAGATCATGCAGCAGGCAGGTACTGCGATGCTGGCTCAGGCTAACCAACTGCCGCAAGCTGTCCTCAGCCTGCTCGGCTAAGGTAGGTTAGCGGTATGACGGGCGGGGGAAGAGGTGACTCTTCTCCCGCCTTGTCCTGTTCGGAGGAAAAACCATGGATATGGGTACACTCGGTAGCAGGGTTGGCATGGGCACTACGGTACCTGTTGCCAAAACCAATGAAGTAAAAGCTGCGACCGCAACCCTCGAGGTTGCCGAGACGCGCAGAAATGAAAGCATGACCGAGGCCGATCGCGAGCAGGTGCTGGCGGCGGTGGAGGAAATGCAGAATTATATGGATGCGGCCGGGCGTAATCTCCAGTTTCAGCTGGATGATGACAGCGGGCGCATGATAGTGAGAGTGACCGAGGCGAGCACCGGAGATGTAATCCGCCAGATGCCCTCGGAAGAGGCGCTGCGGTTAGCGGAAAATCTGTCGGAAATCCGCAGCCTGCTGTACAGCGCCGAGGCTTGAGGTTGGCGGGGCGGGCCATGCCCGCCGTCGCGCCGGGGCGGCGCTCCCACGGTGGGTGTTGCGCTCTCCAAGCAGTGGGTGGGCGTCGCGCCTCGCGACGACGAAGCCGCAGGACGCCGCGCGTACCTGGACTGGCACGGTACGTGCTTTATGACTGAGAGACTTTCATTTTCAGTAGCGAAGCGTCAATAAACGGACGCAGAGGGTAGGATTATGGCAATCACCGGTATCGGCTCGGGCATGGATGTCAACGGCATGGTCAAGGCACTGCTTAATGCGGAGGCTGCGCCCAAGACTGTTCAGCTCGATCGTCTGGAGAAGTCCACCACCTCCAAGGTGTCAGCGCTGGGGCAGTTCCGCAGTGCGCTTTCGACCTTCCAGAGCACCCTCGACAAGCTGAATGACAGCTCCCTGTTTGAAAAGCGCAACGCCACCTCCAGTGCCGCCGACATCGTCAGCGTCAAAGCGGAAGGTGCAGCCGGTGCGGGTAATTACAATATCCAGGTGCTCAACCTGGCGCAGAGCAGCAAGGTGGCGCTGGCCGGGGTTGATAATGCCACGGACAGTCTCGGCAGCGGCAAGCTGACCATCAATGTGGGCGAGGACGTGCTGGAGGTGGATCTCAGCAGCGCCAGCCTGACCGATATCCGCGACGCGATCAACGCGGCCGGCAAGGATAAAGGGCTCAGTGCCACTATTGTCTCCGACCCCAACGGCGACAGTGGTTCCCGGCTGGTATTGAGTTCTGACAAGTCCGGCACGGGCAACGACATCAGTGTGTCTGTGTCTGCCGATGCCGATCAGACGCTGCTTTCGCTGGCCTTCGCGCCGCCGTCGGGTACCGAGGCGGATTTTGCCCTTGAGACGCCTGATAACGCTCGTGCCCCACGCGTTATCAGCTATTCACGGGACGCCAATC
Source organism: uncultured Halopseudomonas sp. (assembly GCA_964474945.1). Taxonomy (GTDB): domain Bacteria; phylum Pseudomonadota; class Gammaproteobacteria; order Pseudomonadales; family Pseudomonadaceae; genus Halopseudomonas. The sequence goes on from CAYYUQ010000110.1 coordinate 3,783, forward strand.
TGGCGATTGATGGCGTCAAACTGAGCAGTGCCAGCAACACCATCGAAGATGCCATCGACGGTGTAACGCTCACGCTGAACAAGGCGCAGTCCAGCGAAGCACTGAACAATGCCGAGACGGTCAACGTGGGCGTGACCCAGGATCGGGCCGGTGTACGGACGTCCATTACCGAATTTGTCGATGCCTACAACAAGCTGATGGACACTGTCGGCTCGCTGACCAGTGTGGTCTCGGTAGGTGGCGATGATGGCGAGCCTCTGGCAGCGGCGCTGGTTGGCGATGCGTCGGTGCGCTCCTTCATGTCGGCCATGCGCAGCGAACTGGGCACGGCAGCCAGCAGTGACGGCATCCGTATCCTGGCCGACCTGGGCGTGACCACTCAGCGCGACGGCAAATTGGCGGTGGACAGCACCAAGCTGAACAAGGCGCTGGATAATAATCTTGAGCAGGTGGGCAACTTCTTCACCGGGGAGAAGGGCCTGATGGCACGCCTGGAAGCCAAGACCAAGCCTTATACCCAGAGTGGCGGGATTCTTGAAAATCGCACCAAGGCGCTGCAGAACACCCTGTCCAACGTGGACAGTCAGCGGGAGACTCTGGCGACCCGGCTGACCAAACTGGAATCGCGGCTGTTCGCCCAGTTCAACGCCATGGACATGCTCGTCTCGCAGATGAGCAGCACCAGCTCCTTCCTGACCGCCCAACTCGACAGCCTGCCCGGCGTCGTGAAAAAGGATAAATAATGAAAAGCCCCATCGACACCTACAAGCAGGTCAACCTGGCCCAGGAAGTCTCCCAGTACCGCGCGGTGCAGCTGCTGCTCAATGGCGCCATCGAGCGCATCAAGCTGGCGCGTCATGCCCAGGCGACCGGCAACCCGGAGCGTCGGGGTGTGGCGGTGAGCAGTACCATCAGCATTATCGGTGCGCTGCAGGCGTCGCTGGACAAGGAGCTGGGTGGGGAGATTGCCGAGAATCTGGATGGTTTGTATGACTATATGACCCGCAAGCTGGGCGGGGTGGCGCTGGATGAGACGCCGCGGTCGCTGGATGAAGTGCAGGCCCTGCTTGAGGAGATCAAGGAGGGGTGGGACGCGATCGAGCCTAAATAAAGGCGCGATGCGTTTCTGCTGATTGATGAACCCTGGCTTTGGCTGGGGTTTTTTATTTTTGGGGTGTGATGCTCTTGTGGGGGTGCTCCTGCGACATGGTTGGCTTGCCTATCATGCTTGCCTGAGCGGGAACCCGGTGGTGTGGAAAGTGACTGGATTCCCGCGTTCGCGGGAATGACGAGGTTTCTGCTGATGATTTCTTCGCGGCCGGTGAGTGTTCCTAGGGGGCGGGCTTTGCCCGCCGTCGCGCCGGGGGCGACGCTCCCACAGATTAAGGCTCAGGCCGTTGATGCTGTTGCGGCGAAGGCATCTCCTATAGCGCGGATTCCCTGGGAGGGACGAGCACCAGCTCGTCCATGCGGGGTTAGCTGGATGCGTAGAGAGTACCGGCTGGCTTCGCTCATCGAGTCCGATCGCGGCCCGTGGGCTCGACGTTCCCAGGGGGCGCGGCGCTGGGGTCGTGGTCAGGGGTTGCATCGGGTGCCGAGGTTGGCTTCGATGATGGTCTTGTCCTGCTCGTCGGTGATGCCGTCGTGGTTGAGGTCATACCAGCTGGAGTGACCGCGGCCTTGACTGGGGTCGGCCCAGTAGGCCCATTCGTCCAGGTCGGTCTGGTCGACCTTCATATCCTTGTTGCCGTCGCCGGGACAGTCGGTGCTGCTGGCCAGCAGCTGGGTGAGGTCATCACGCAGGCTCTGGTAGTTGGCTTGTTGCTCAGTGGTCAGGCTGCCGCTGGCCAGCAGGTCAAGCTCGGCGCGGTCGATCCTGAGCTCTTGCGGGTCAGTGCTTTCGTTGATCTGGTAGAACTCTTCGGTATCCACCAGGCTGTTGCTTGCGCAGTCCATACGGCGGATGCGTACCAGTTTGTAGTCTTCGTTGCGCAGCGCGCCCTGGTGCTGGGGGAAGAGTATGGTGGCCGGCTGCCCCTGGCTTTGCAGGTAGTCGTTGACCGCGCAGCAGGAGCCGAAGCCGTTCGGATCGACCGGGCTGCCTGGGCCGTACCAGACGCCGCTCTGGTCTTCACAGACGCCCTGTTGCGGGAATATCTGCACGCAGGTGTTGGCGGCGGGGATGACGCAGGGAGCCGGCGTGCTGGCGCTGATATTGGTGCCCTGCTCAGTGAAGTTGTTGCTGCGGATGGCTGTCAGCTGCGGTTCGATGAGATAGGGCATGACCGGTTGGGCGTCCAGCTGCAGCTCGGCGGGCAGGGCGCTGGTGTCGATGCCGGCAATCTCGCGGAACAGGCTGAACAGGTCGGTGCTGTTGATCATGTGCGGTACGTCCCGGTCGCTGTCATTGACCATGGGCCCGGCGACGATCAGCGGCACCCAGACACCGGTCTGGTACAGCGAGCCCTTGGCGCGCAGCGGGTCGAAGGGCAGTTTGACAGTGGGCATGTAGGTGCCGTTGTCGCTGGTGATCACTACCACGGTGTTGCTGTCGGGGTTGTAGGTGAGGCTGCCGTCTTCCTGTTCCAGCGCGATGCCGGTACTGACCAGCAAGCGGCCGATTTCATGGTCCACGGCTTCCAGCATGTGCTGGGCGACGGCGCGTTGCTGGGCAAAATCGGCGAGATCGATGGCGCCGGTGGGCAGCAGCCCCAGTTCGGTCAGGGTGTCTGCCACCGGTGTGCCGCAGCCCAGCAGGCTGAGGGTGGCATCGGGGTGGGGTAACAGGCTGGCGGGTGGCGGTTGCAGTGGCGAGTGCAGGGTGGAGTAGCCGAGGCTGAGCATCCAGGGTGTGTCCGGTTGCTGCTCGCGGGTCTGTTCGATCCAGTCAATCGCCAGGTTGGTTTCCAGGATGGTGCGGTAGCCCCGGGCATCGGCCTGATCGGCACTCAGCTGACGGTTGCTGCCGTCGGCCAGGTTGATCTTCCAGGCGCCGGTGTAGTGGCCATTCTGCGCGCTGAAGTCCAGTTCGGCCCGGCGGGCTTCGCTGTAGACGCTGGTGCGCGGATCGAGAATGCCGCCGAGCTCCAGGCAGGTGCGGCCGGGGGTGGGGTATTGCGCGGGATCTGTCATCAGCACATGGGTGCCGCTGCTGTGGCCTGCGGGCAGAAAGCACACGCCGTAATCCGCGCCGTTGGTAATATCGGCGGTGGTGGTGGGCACAAAGCCGCATTGATAGGTCCCGGGCGCAGCGACGCCGCCGGCGGTGGTATCGATGGGGTAGGGCGCACCGTCCAGATAACCGGCGAAATAATCCCAGCCCAGCTCGCGCATGGCGTCATCGCCCAGCGGGTGGTTGTCCGGGTTGATGTCGGAACCGGTCAGGTGCATCTTGCCGATCAGTGCGCTGACGTAGCCGGCCTCCTCCCTCAACAGCCTGGGGGTGGTCAGGGTGTAGGGCGAGACCTGGGAGTTGGCCAGGTCACTGGAGACGATGGCGTTGCGCACGCCGCTGCGGAAAGGGTAGCGCCCTTCGAAGAAGGTCGAACGGGTCGGCGAGCAGGTGGGCATCGACCAGGTGTTGCGAAAGCGCACGCCGGCCTGGGCGATGGCGTCGATGCTGGCAGTCTGCGCCGGTTGCGCGCCGCCGTAACCGAAGCTGGCAAACTGGTCTACACCGACGTCGTCGATGACGATGAACAGGATGTTGGGCGGCGCGTCTTCAGCGGGGGCGGTGCTGGAGCTTGAGCTGGAGCTGAATTTGCAGCCTGTGGTGGCAAGCAGGCACAGGGCGGTCAGAACAAGATGGCGAGTACGCATGGCATATCCTTATGTGGGGGTACTGCGGCACTGTGTTTTCCGGTGCTTGCAGATGGCTATCATGGGAAGGTAGTGGGGGATGGTGGTTTGGGCAAGTGGAAATGCAGGACGGGCGGAATGTGCGGGTGTTTTAGTGTGCGGGTTTTAGGTGGGTAGGTTTCAGGTGGGTAGAAAACCGGGGCGTGCGGTGCACGCCGTCGGTGCGGGGCGGTCCGGCGCGCCTCCTACAGCTGAGGGTGGGAGCGGGCGGGTGTTCGCGGGCGGCGGGGTTGCCATGTAATCCATCACATTTTTGGGGACTGTCAGGTTTTTTGTGTTCGGGCTCTTAACGGCCTGCCATCAGGTAGGCC
>CAYYUQ010000111.1:0-5828 GCA_964474945.1 uncultured Halopseudomonas sp.
TGAGCGCTTGCGGTGCATTAACAAATAAGCCGCCGGCAGTACAAACAGGGACAGCAGGGGCGCGGTGATCATCCCTCCTACCATCGGGGCGGCAATACGGCTCATGATTTCGCTACCGGTGCCGCTGCCCAGCAGGATGGGCAATAATCCCGCGATAATGACCGCAACTGTCATGGCCTTCGGGCGTACCCGTTGTACGGCCCCTTCATGAATGGCATCCAGTAGATCGGCTTCGCCCTGTGCGCCTTTTTCCTGTCTTTCAACCCAGGCGTTCTTCAGATAAAGGAGCATGATCACGCCGAATTCTGCTGACACGCCCGCCAGGGCGATAAAGCCGACGCCAGCGGAAATGGAAAAGTGATAATCCAGAAGGTACAGGAACCAGACGCCACCGGTGAGAGCGAAAGGCAAGGTCACCATGATCAGCATTGCTTCGCCAATACGTGAAAATATCAGGTAGAGCAGTACAAAGATGATCAGCATCGTGGCGGGTACCACCAGCTTCAGCTTGGCATTGGCCCGCTCCATGAATTCAAATTGGCCCGAGTAGTTGATACTCATGCCGGCTCCGAGCTCGACACTCTCGTTGATCCTGTCTTTCAGGTCGCTGACCACTGCAGCCATGTCCCGACCGCGCGCGTCAATGTAAACCACACCTGATAATCTGGCGTTTTCACTGTTGAGCATCGGCGGCCCATCAACCACCTGGATGTTGGCAACGGTGCCCAGGGTGATCTGCGCGCCTTGGGGCGTGAATATCGGGAGCTCACGCAAGGTGCTGATTGAGTCGCGCCATTCGCGCCCGTAACGGAGGTTGATGGGGTATCTGGCGAGCCCTTCGACGGTTTGACTAATAGTTTCCCCACCGATAGCGCCTGCGACTATGGCCTGCACGTCAGCGATATTCAGGCCGTAACGTGCAGCCGCCTGCCGATCAATATCCACATCGATGTAGCGTCCACCGGTCAGTCTTTCCGCCAACGACAGGGTGACACCCGGTATCGTTTTGGCTATGTCCTCAATTGCCTGGGTGGTTTTTTCAATCTGCGCCAGATCAGTGCCATACACTTTTACGCCTATCGGGCTTTTGATACCCGTTGCGAGCATGTCGATGCGGTTACGTATCGGTGGTATCCAGAGGTTAGCCAGGCCGGGTACCTGTACTGCCTGATCCAGCTCCTCCACCAGCTTTTCAGAGGTCATGCCTGGCCGCCATTCGTCCCTGGGCTTGAACTGGATAGTTGTTTCAAACATTTCCAGCGGCGCCGGGTCGGTGGCTGAGTCGGCGCGGCCGGCTTTGCCGAATACCCGCGCCACTTCCGGGACTGTTTTGATCAGCCGGTTCGTCTGCTGCAATAGCTCCGATGCTTTGGCTGCGGATAATCCGGGAAGCGCCGTAGGCATGTACAGCAGGTCGCCTTCGTCCATGCGTGGCAGGAACTCGCCGCCCAGCTGAGACGCAGGCCATAAACCAGTCAGAAAGACCAGAACGGCGACCCCCAGGGTTGTTTTTGGCCAGCGTAGCACTGCGTCGAGCACGGGCTCATATACCTTGATGAGGCCGCGATTAAGCGGGTTACGGTGTTCGTCGGGGATTTTCCCGCGAATCCAGTAGCCCATCAGCACCGGCACCAGGGTGACCGATAGGCCCGCCGCCGCTGCCATGGCATAGGTCTTGGTGAAAGCCAGCGGGCCAAATAACCGACCTTCCTGAGCTTCGAGGGTAAACACCGGGATGAACGAAAGCGTAATGATCAGCAGACAGAAAAACAGCGCTGGCCCAACCTCGACGGCCGCCTCGGTGATCACCTTCCAGTGCGCCTCGCCTTTCAAGGTGGCGTCAGGATGTTTTCGGTGCCAGCTTTCGATATGTTTGTGTGCGTTCTCAACCATTACGATGGCCGCATCCACCATGGCGCCAATCGCAATGGCGATACCACCCAGCGACATGATGTTGGCGTTGATGCCCTGGCGCTGCATGATGATAAAGGCAATCAGGATGCCGATGGGCAGGGAGACAATCGCCACCAGGGATGAGCGCAGATGCCACAAGAAAAGCGCACATACCAGGGCGACGATGATAAATTCCAGAATGAGTTTGGAGCTGAGGTTTTTCACCGCACTATCGATCAGCTGACTGCGGTCATAGGTGGTGACGATTTCGACCCCCTCAGGGAGGCTGGCCTTAAGCTCATCCAGTTTGTTCTGGACTGCGGCGATGGTTTCCCGTGCGTTCTTGCCGCTACGCAGGATAACCACCCCTCCCACCACCTCACCTTCACCATCGAGCTCGGCTATACCACGACGCATCTCCGGGCCGAGCTGGATATGTGCTACGTCCCCCAGGGTTACCGGGACGCCGCTGTCGAGACGCAGGGGGATGGCGCGAAAGTCATCCAGGGTTTGCAGATATCCCGTCGCACGCACCATGAACTCGGTTTCCGCCAGTTCAAGCACACTGCCGCCTGTCTCCCGGTTGGCCTCATCAATCGCCTGGGCGATCTGCTGCTGAGTCACCCCTCTGCTGGCCATGCGCACCGGATCCAGCACCACCTGGTACTGTTTGACCATTCCGCCTATGGGAGCCACTTCCGCCACATTGGGTAACGTTTTGAGCTCGTAGCGCAGAAACCAGTCCTGCAGCGATCGCAACTGGGCGAGATCATGATTTCCCGTGCGGTCTACCAGCGCATACTGGTAAATCCAGCCCACCCCGGTAGCGTCAGGCCCCAGAGCGGGCTTGGCGGTAGCAGGCAGGCGGCTTTGCACCTGACTCAGATACTCCAGCACCCGTGAGCGAGCCCAATAGAGATCAGTGCCGTCCTCGAACAGGACGTAAACGAAGCTATCGCCGAAGAAGGAGTAGCCACGAACAGTCTTGGCCCCCGGCACGGACAACATGGTTGTCGTCAGCGGGTAGGTCACCTGATTTTCGACAATTTGTGGCGCCTGCCCCGGAAAGGGCGTACGGATGATGACCTGAACATCGGACAGGTCAGGCAGCGCATCCATTGCCGTATTCTTGACTGACCAGCCCCCCCATGCCACAGAAAACAGCGTGGCTAACAGGATCAGGAAACGGTTGGCTACCGACCACCTAATAATGAGAGCGATCATTCTGAGGCCTCCAGTGCTTCCATGCGTTCAATGATCAATCCCAGGTCGCTCTCACGCACGGCAACACGCACGCGACTGCCCACTTGGAAACCTTCAAGCAGGGACGGATCCGCGACCGGAAACGCCATGGTCATTCCCGGCATATGCAGGGTCTTGAATGGCCCATGCGACAGGCCCACCATGCCATCTTCCAGGCCGACGATTGTGCCTTCGGCCTCATGCAGGACTGGCCCATGAGCATGATCAACATCTTCCAGAGTTTGCGCTGTCAAACCGCGCAGGCTTGCCTCGGAGTCCAGCAGAAACTGGCCAGAGGCGACGATTGTCTGGCCAGCCTCCAGGCCGTCGAGTATCTCGGTCTTGTCGCCGAACTCGCGCCCGGTACGCACCTCGATGGGGCGGTAACGTCCCTCTGCTTCCGCCAGCATGACCAAGGCACGCCGACCGGTGCGAATAACCGCTTCCGCAGGAACGACCAGCGCATGCTCTATGTTCCGGTTCAGTGTCACTTCGGCGGTCATGCCCGGGCGAAGTCGTTGCTCGGGATTGGGCAGCTCAGCACGAACGCGCACCGTTCTGCTGTCCAGATTGGCCTGCGACAACAGCGCCTGAATGGTTGCTTCAAGCGGTTCGCCTGCAAAGGCGGGCAGGTGCACGGTGATGCTTTGTCCCGGAGCCAGGTTTGTAACCTGCGCCTCGGGTACCGCAATTTCCAGCCAGACGGTGTCCAGCCCATTGACGCTGGCCAAAGAGTCACCCGCTTGTACTGTCATACCCTGGCGCACATCCAGTGTCTTCACTGTCCCGCCTATTGGGCTTGTTACTGTCCAGACCGGGTGTGCTTTATGACTTCTTTCCAGTTGGCCGATTGTTTCTGTCGGCATGCCCGTAAGCCGTAACCTTTGTTTCGCGGCTGCGAGCAGCTGTGCATCGCCTACCTTACTGATAGCCAGGTACTCTTCCTGAGCCGCTGCCCAGGCAGGCACGAAGATATCCACCAGGGGGGCGCCTTTGGCGATGACATCCTCTGGGGCAAGGTCGTAAACGCGCTCGACAAAGCCACTGCTGCGTGCCTGCACTATCGCCACATCCCTGTCATTGAACGCCAATGTGGCTGCTGCCCTGAATGACTGGTTCATCGACTCACGCTGTACAGTGGCCAGTCGCATACCGAGGTTCTGCGTGATACCTGGATCAATGCTCATGGTTGCACCATTACCGGCTTCGTCTGCATATCGAGGCACGAGATCCATGTCCATAAAAGGGGATTTGCCGGGCTTATCGAACTTGTGTTGCGGCATCATCGGGTCGTACCAGTACAGCACCTCCTTGTCTGCCATTTCAGAAGCAAAGCCTGCTGCAGGCAGGCCGGCCATAGTTGCGACCAGGATGATCAGGGAAGAGCTGAGACTGAAAGCAATGCGCTTAAATGGGGTGGTCATGGTTGGGTATCTCCAGAGGCGAAGTGCAGACGAGCGTTGCTGAGCGATCTGTCGCGCGCTGTATCCACGCGGCGCAGACGTGTGTCGACCAGTTGGCGTCGTGCATCGATCACCGAGGTAAGCTCACCGGTACCGGCGCTGTAGTCAGCCAGAGAAAGGCGAACCTTCTCCTCGGCCAAAGGTAATAACGTCTGATCAAGGCGCGCCAGAGCGCGGTCGAGGCGCTGGTACTCAGCCAGATCGGCGGCAAGTTGCTGGGTGTGTATACGGAGGGCTACTTCACGTTCCGCCTCTAACTGGCTGAGTTTTGCGCGCTCGGCCGCAATTTTGGGGGTCTGACGGGAGCCGGTGAAAATAGGCAGGTCAAAGCTGACGCTGAGATTCACCATGTCGCTGAACTCATTGCCGCGGCGAAGATAATCGACGCCCCAGCTCCAATCCGGCGTTTTCTCGGCGATAGCCTGGCGCACCTTGGCCTCTGCTTCGCGTGTCATAGGTTCGTAGGCAAGTAAGGCAGGGCGGCGTTGCAGGTTCTGCTGATACGACGCCGGATCAGCTCGCCATTCGGGCCAGTCGCCGGTAAGACTCTGGCTTGCAGCATCACCTATCCAACGCCGGAGCTCGGCTCGCGCAATTGTCCGCATGGTTAACAGCTCATCCTCTTTTTCGGCGAGCAAGGCGGCCTCTTGCTGGGGCAGGACGCTATCTGCTGTCTGGCCTGCCCCTCCGGCAATACGCGCTTTGATAGCTTGCGAGAAAAGCTGATTCTCATGGTAAAAACCCTTGAAAAGAGTCAGCTTTTGCTCGATTGCGAAGGCGGCAAGCCATGCTTCGGCAGTTTGCTGGCGGACATTTAAAAGCTCCGCAAACTGCTGGACACCACGGGCCTCAATGCCGGCTTGTGCTGCTTCAGTTCGCGCCCGTCTTTTGGCACGGTTTGGAACCTCTTGCATCACTCCGATCATCTGCATGGTCATGGCGTCCCTGTCTGCCCGCCAGCGTGACTCGCCTTCGATAGGCACACTTTGCAACCCGAGCGTCAGTTTCGGGTCGGGGAGTTCGCCAGCAAAGACCGCCGAGCTTTGCGCAGCTTGCACATCTGCTGCCCTGGCCTCCAGCGAAGGAGCCGTCTGTTCGGCTAACTGCAAAGCTTGTTCCAGCGTTAATGCCGCCGCGAATGTTGGGTATAACAGCACACCCGCGATCAAGGTTACCGCGCAGAGCGGAGCCCTAGGTTTATTAGATCTCATGTTAAATTCCTGATCATCC
>CAYYUQ010000111.1:5928-7844 GCA_964474945.1 uncultured Halopseudomonas sp.
CGCCTTCATAGCTAATCCATAAGCAGCTAAACCACGATGTAACCTTCCTATGGTTCTTGCCGTATTTACACAGAGTATATGGAAAATAACCTGACTTGAGCCTGACCTGAAAATGACATTTATGTCAGAGATCGGGGTTGGGCCATCCGTCACTACAAAACGCACCGAGATACTTCTGAAATAAAAGCGAAGGGTTATGTTCCTTACAGAATTGTAATGAAGATCGCCTGAACGGGGTCAGTTCATGTCGGTCGTATTTCATGTGGGCGACTCTTGAAGGAGCTCTCAAGCAACTATGTTTAACGATGGAACAACGATTCCGGAGAACGCAATGACTAATTCCATGTATCAGTCCTGTATCCAGGCATGTTGGACATGTGCTCAGGCATGCGAAATGTGCGCTTCCGCGTGTCTGCGTGAGGAAGACGTGAAAGCGATGGCTCGTTGCATTGAGCTTGATCGGGACTGCGCAGATATTTGTTCGCTGGCGGCCGTATTAATGAGCCGTGATAGTGAGCTGGCCAAGGAGTTTTGTGCGCTGTGTGCGAAGGTGTGCCGGGCCTGTGCAGAGGAATGCGGGAAACATCAGATGGATCACTGTCAAGAATGCGCGGAAGCTTGCAAGAAATGTGCAGAGGAATGCGAGCGGATGGCAGCGTAATTCCTGGCCGCTGCCCTGTGGTTGCCGAGCTCCAGGGCAGCAATGTCGTCATCTACTCCATTTTTAGAGGTAATTGAACCTCAAACGTGGTTGCCTCCGTTGTGGAGAACGCTCTGATCTTCCCGCCGTGGGCTTCGATAATCGATTTCGTGATGGCCAAGCCCAGCCCGGCACCTTCGCTGCTACGTTGGCGGGATGCGTCGAGCCTGTAGAATCGTTCAAAAATATGATTCAAATGCTCTTCAGGTATAGGTGGCCCTGGGTTCTGTATGCGGATTCTTACGTTACCGGAGTTCACTTGAAGGGTTGTGGTTACGCTCTGCCCCTCTGGCGTATGCCGGACTGCATTGGACAGCAAGTTACTCAAGGCGCGACGGATCATTAGTCGGTCGCCAAGGACATGAACTTGCTCTCCGGTATTTTCTAACAGCACCTCCCGCTCTTCTGCCCAGGCGCTGAAATAATCGAACAGGTTTCTCAGCTCTGATTGAAGATCGATTTCGACCAGCTCCGGTTTCAGCAGCTGATTATCGGCTTGAGCCAGAAAAAGCATGTCACCGACCATTTTGGCCATGCGATCATATTCTTCCAGATTTGAATACAACACTTCCCTGTACTGCTCCACACTGCGCGCCTGTGTCAGCGCTACCTCAGTCTCGGTTCGCAAATTGGTAATGGGTGTCCGCAGCTCGTGCGCGATGTCGCCGGAAAAGTCCGATAAACGCCGGAATACATCTTCAAGCCGGCCAATCATGTCGTTGAAGGATATCGTCAACTCTACCAGCTCGGCGGGGACGGAGCGCGGCTCCAGACGGATATGCAGCTGATCAGACCTGATGCGTCCCATCTCCCGGCTGATGCGTCGAATAGGGGCGTGCCCTTGGTAAACCGCGAACCAGGTAGCCAGAAGCGCTATCAAGCACGCGACAAGGGTGACAATCCGAAGGTAACTACGGAAGCTGTCCAGATAGTGAAGATGAAAATCGATACCTGTGGCGACCGCGAGTCTAAGCCTGGCAGCGTCTTCAAACTGGCCTGAATCAATCCACAAGACCGCGCCACGGAACGTTTCCTGTGGATCATCCCAGCTCTCAACCGTATCGATAGTGATTTCTTCTACAGGGTGGGCGGTGCGGGCGAAGGTGTCCAGATTGAAACCCGGTGTTGAGTAGATCAATGACCCGCTATCGGTACTGATTCGGTATTGGGCGTTACGATGGCCTGTTACCACGCTAGCGAGACGCTGATGCAGCTC
>CAYYUQ010000112.1:0-7558 GCA_964474945.1 uncultured Halopseudomonas sp.
TTGAACTCCGGGCTATATTGTTTGCGCTTGGACATGAACACTCCTATGACTCCACTGAGTCTACTTGAAAGTGTCCGTGTTAGCGGGGTAGAACCCTTCGTTGTCTTTTATATGACGGGCGCTGTTCAGAATCCCCTGCATGGGTGTGCGCAGATCATGACTGATGCGCGCCAGCAAATGACTCTGCGCTGAAATGGCATCGTTCAACTGGCTGGTACGCACTGCAACGGTATGCTCGAGCCGCTCTCTTTCGGTCTGCTTCAACAGATCGATATCCCGCAGCGCGCGTTTTTCCCGGTGTCGCCCCAGTTGCACCTGGCTCACCAGGGTATAAAGCAGAAAGGCCGCTGCCGGCAGGGTGGACATTGAATACCAGCTGTATTCATAGGTTGATAATGACCACAGCTTGAATACGAACCCGGTCTGTATCAGCATCTGCAGCGCCAGTACGGACGGGAACAGATAACAGAACCAGTTATAGCGCAAGCGGCGGCGGTGCCCTGCCCAGGTCACCAGCAACATGAGCAGGGCCGATACGCCACTGATCGACCAGCTCAGGACATTGTTCAGCAGCACACCGCCCAACAGGATCTGCCCCAGCCCGTACAGCACCAGCAGAATCTGCCAGGCGCTGATCAGTCGCTTCCAGTAACGCGGGAAACGGCGTACCTGTAACAACAGGCGCAGATAGCCAATCACCGCCACGCCCAGCGCAGCACGTGTCAGGATGGCCAGGTTATTGTCCATTACCGGCGCGTCAGGCCACAGATAAACAAAGCCGTAGCCGGTACGCAATGCAACCAGCTGAATATACAACAGGACCGTAATGGCATGCGCAAACAGCAGCGGCCAACGGTAGATACTGCCGACGGCCAGACACAGCACGACCAAGAGCCCGACGATACCGAACACCGCACCGTCGGCGGTGCCTTCGGCCACTCGAACGTGCAGCAGACCGTCAGTCGACAACAGCATCGGCTGCATGGCCAGCTGCGGCGAGTTACTCATACGCAGAACGAAGACAGCTGACTGCCCAGCCGGTAGCTGCAGCTCAAACGCCGGCAGGCGCTGTGGCGAATCCCAGCTTGCCAATGGCCAGTCGGCACCTGCTACCCGCCGCTGCCAGTGGCCGTTGTCCTGTTCAAACAACTGCATATCACGTGCCCGGGGCGCACCGGGAAACAGCCACTTACCGCAGTCCGCTGGTCCTATATTGCGCACTTCAAAGCGCAACCACAGCGCCGCGCTACCCAGATCCGGCTGCAGATGAGGCGCCGACATCAGGCCCGGCCGTGCGTCCAGCGTCTGCAGCACGTCATCCAGCGTGGCGTCGCCATGCACATCCTCGTAGACCTGAACCCAGGGCTGGAGCAGGGTTCGCTCTGCCTGGCATGACTCGAGCTGCAACACCTGAGCCTGCGCCAGGACGGGCAAGCAAAGAACGATAAACCAGAGCAGGATGAGGGGGGATGGCATGGGGCGCTTATAACTCTACCCGCAAGCGCAGCGACCACAGTCGAGGTGCGCCCATGACGGCGCCATAGTCGCCATTACCGGTCAGGGCGTAAATACTGGAGATGTAATCCTTATCCAAGGCATTATGCAGCAGCAAACTGACATCCCAGCGGCCGGGCTGACCGATACCGGAATACAGATCCAGCAGCCCGCGTGCCGCGATTTCGCTGCCTTCACCACGCTCAAGGGTGCCGTCAAAGCCACTGCGCCAATGATAATTGGCACCCGCATGCCACTCCAGCCCGCCAGGCAAGGACCAGACCTGATCCAGCCCGGTGGCCAAGGTCCATTCGGGGGCGTTGAATAGCCGTTTACCCGACAACTCACAGAACAGCTCGGCACTCCCCGGCGGGCAGGGGGCGTTGTCAACGTCACGATAGCGGCTGTCGTTCCAGGCTGCTCCCAGGTGCAAGTTCAGATCCGGTGCCAGCGACCAGCGCGAATCCAGTTCCACGCCGCGTGAGCGTACCTTGCCGATATTCATCAGGTTGTTGCGCTGGCGATTGAGCTGCGAGCCGGGGTCATAGGTAATGGCTTGATAATCCCTGACATCCGTATGGTAGAGCGTCAGGCCCACCACACTGCCCTGCCCGAGCAGGCGGCGCAGCTCCAGCTCCACACCGTTGGCTCGTTCCGCGCCAAACACGGGCTCAACAAACTGTCCGGTCACCTCTGCGTTGATGCCGCCAGCCTTGTAACTACTGGCGATGCGGAGCCGCGCCTGGGTTACCTGATCCAGCTGCCGGGTCAATTCCAGATGCCCACTGAGATGCTCATCCTGCACACGCTCGTGGTGCTCGGCGGGATTACCGAAGACGGCCGTCTGCAGAGCGGGCCCCAGCAATTGCGATACCGGGTCGGCGGGTATCCCCGGCAGACTCACCTGCCGGCGAACGCTGCCGCGCTTGCGCTCGTCATTCAGCCGTAGCCCGGCGCTGAGCTTCATTTTCGACGTCCATTGCCAGTCCAGTTGCCCATACAGGGCATGGGTGGTGGCGTGCTGCTGGGCGATCAACGCCGAATGGGCTCCGTCGAGTAAGCCGTCATTGATCATGTCCGGTGTCAGTCCAAATCCGCCGGCGATACCGGCAGCAAACCAATCAGCGGCGTGCTGGCCGGTACGCATCGTCCCATGGGAATCCATGCGCTGCCGCAGGAACTGGTAGCCGGCGATGAATCCCAATTGCTCATTGATCAGCCCAGCCAGACGAAACTCCTGACTGATCTGGTCATGCTGCAGCTGCTGGCCGCCCCGCGAAGCGATATCCCGCTCGATACCATCCATATCCAACTGCAGAGCATAATCCCAGTCCCGCCAACCGGTAATGGAGGACAACTGATAGTCATTGTCGAAGCGGTAATCGGCATGCAGGGTCACGGCCTGCTGGGTAACGTCCGAGCGGGCGCGTCCATCAATGTCCACTTCACGGTTGGCCGGGTCGATCTGCGGCAAGGGATAACCGATGAAGGCTGCGCTGGCCAGGGCGGAGTCGCTCGCATAGGCATAAGGAAAAGCACAGCAGCGTTCGCGCTCACGCGCGTGCTCGGCCAGCAACCGCACCTGTAATCTGTCGCCGGGGCGCCATAACAATTGGCCACGCAACCCATCCCGCTTTTCGTTGTTTTCCTCGCCACCCCGGTAATTGTTGTCGAGAAAGCCGTCACGCTGACGCTGATAGAAGGTCAGACGCCCGGCCAACACCTCGTCTACCAGCGGGCCGGTGATATGCCCGCGATAGTGCTGCTGGCCGTACTCTCCCAGCTGCGCCTCCAGCGCAGCACCCTTGCGCCATTCGGGCGCGCGATTGATTACGTGCACCACGCCCGCACTGCTGTTCTTGCCGTACAGGGTGCCCTGCGGTCCACGCAGTACCTCGATGCGCTCGACATCACCCAGATCCGCCTGAAACAGACCCTGACGACCCAGATAGACACCGTCCGCGTACAGGCCAACACTGCTCTCCATGCCATTATTGAAGGAGCTTGAGCCCAGACCGCGCATGCTGAAACTGTTCAGTCGCGTGGTGCTGGCGTTGAACTGCAGTGCCGTTGCGCGGCGGCCGAGCTGCTCTCCATCGGTATAGGCCACCCCGCGCAACTCCTCCCCAAGGAGCACATCCCTGTCGGCCATTTGCGGCCAATGCATACCCTGACTCGGAGCCAATGTATGGCTGTCCGGCAGCCGTAACGCGGTTTCAGCGGCCAGCACATTCGCGCTCAGCGCCAGCGGTATCGAGATAAGGAGGGTGTTACCGCGGCGCATGGTTGGATTCGCCCTGCTTCTGGCTGCGAAACGCGCTGGGGGGCATGCCGGTGCGTTCACGGAACGCCGTGGCGAAGTTTGCCGCGCTGCGAAAGCCCACCAGGTCGGCAATATCCTGAATACTCAGATGGCTCTCGATGAGCAACTGCTGGCTTTTGCGCAGGCGTTCTTCCCGAATGAACGCGAACACTGTCATGCCCAGATGCTGGCGAAAAATGGTGGAGAGCTTCTTGTCATGGGTACCGACCAGCCGGGCAATTTCAGGGAGCGCCGGTGGCTCATCCAGCTGCTGTGCAATCAAGCGCATGGCGGCATGCAGAATGATCCGGTCCGGACTCTGCTCAGCGGGCAATGCTTCAGGCTGGTTTGACTCCGGCATATCCCGACGCGCCAGCTGCACATGAACGCGGATGCGCGCCAGTACCTCTTCGGGGGCAAAGGGTTTGATGACATAATCGACACCGCCGAGCGCCAACCCCTGCAGTCGATCTTCGACAGCCGAAGCCGAGGTCAGGAATATGATGGGCACCTTTTCTGGTTACCGGCGCTTCCTGAAGCAGTCGGCACACGGCAAAGCCGTCCATCAGGGACAGCATATGCACGTCCAGCAGAATCAGATCCGGGCGCAACACCTGCGCACGCGGCACGGCCTGGCGCGGGTCGGTAATCAGCGACAGCCGCATGCCCGCCGACTGAATCAGGCTCGATAAGGGCTTGAGCGCTTCCGGGTGGTCGTCAATGATCAGTACATGAATGTCCCGGGCGGTTGAATGGCTCATCGGCAAGACATCCTTTTTCCGTGCGAGCTCTGCCTCTGCGACTCTCCTGACAATTGCGAAGAGTCCGACGCTTTGCTCAAGGTAAAACCAATCAGGCGTACCAGTCTATCAGACTGCGCCGGCTTGAGCACCGAGGCATCAAACGCTAGATGCCGATACTCTTCGGGCGGACGCGGCGGCGAAGCAGAGTGCAGAACCACCGGCAGCTCGGGCCAGTGCTCTCGTATGCGTGAGAGCAAAACCCAGCCGGTAGCCTGCGGCATATATTGATCACAGAGCACCAGGTCAGCCTGCTCTTCAGTCAACCATGTCCATGCTTCGTCGACGCCGCTACAGGTATGCACGTCGTAACCGTAGCCGGATAACAGCTCGTAGAGCATCCCGCGACTGATGTCAGCGTCATCTACCACCAGAATCCGTTTACCCTCACCATCGAAGTTGATCAGATGGCTTTCCTCCAGGACCGTGTCCAACTCATGCTCCGCCGCCAGCTCCAGCTTCAAGATGAAGCTGAACAGGCTGCCCCCCAGCGGTGAGCGGGCGATATGCATGCGGCTGTCCATCTGCTCCAGCATCTGCTTGACGATATACAGCCCCAGCCCGGTGCCTTCATGTTCAGAGGCGTTGCTGGCTCGCTGAAAGGGCTGGGCAAGCCGCGCCATTTCGCCGGGAGGAATGCCGATACCACTGTCCTCGATGGTGAACTCCAGGTGTGCATGGCCTTCCTCGACCTTGTCAGTCCGGCTGATGCGCAACTCGATAGTGCCGTTACGGGTGAACTTGGCGGCATTGGCTAACAGGTTGACCAGCAATTGACGGAGCCGGCGAAAGTCGGCATTCACCAACAGGGGCAGGTCGTCCGCTAACAGGCAGCGGAAGCGATTATGGTTTTGCTGGGCAAGAAAATGACCCATTTCCTCTACTTCGCGCAGGAAGCCGAACAGATAGCCCGGTGCAATCAGCAACTCCATGTGGTGCAGCTCGTTGCGAGAAAATGCCAGTAGCTCGTCAATCAGTTCAATTTGCAACCGGGCGTTCTGCTCGATGTGGTGCGCCTGCTGGTGACACACACCCTCGGCGTCCAACTGCCGTGCCGCGTTGAGGATGCCCTGAATGGGTGTGCGCAAATCATGACTGATACGCGCCAGCAGATGATTCTGCGCTGAAATCGCATTGCGCAACTGGCTGGTGCGTACAGCCACGGTGTGCTCCAGGCGCTCCGTCTCGGTCTGCTTCAATTGATCAATATCCCGCAGGGCACGCTTTTCCCGGGTGCGACCCTTCTGCACTTCACTGACCAGGGTGTACACCAGCAAGAAAGCACCCGGCAGCGTGGATATCGAGTACCAGCTGTATTCGTAGGGTGAGAGTTCCCACCACTTCAGAATGAATCCGCCCTGTACCAGCGCCTGAACGGCGATCAGCGAGGGTAATAAATAGCAGAACCAGTTATAGGGTAGCCTGTGACGGTAGCCAAGCCATGCCGTGGCCAGTATGAGCAAGGCAGACACCAGGCTCATCGCCCAGCTCACTGTATTGCTCAGCACCACGCCCAGTAGGATTTGCGCCAGCCCGCATAGCAACAACAGACTTTGCCACCCGGTAAGCAGATGCCCATACCGGCGCGGCAAGCGGCGCACCTGTAATAACAAACGCAGATAACCGAGCACCGCCACTCCCACTGCGGCAAGCGTCAGGATCGCCAGATTCTTGTCCATCACCGGCGCATTGGGCCAAAGATGGACGAAGCCATATCCGGTCTGCAGCGCGACATAGACCATGTATAAAAGGACCGCAGTGGCGTGGGCAAACAACACAGGCAGACGGTAAATGAAGCCCACCGCCAGGCTCAGTACTACCAGCAATCCAACAATGCCAAACACCACGCCATCAGCGGCGCTTTCCGCCATCCGCGCGCGCAACAGGCCGTCATGCGACAACAGCATCGGCTGCATGCCCACCGGCGGCCAGTTGCCCATGCGCAGAATGAAGACGCGGGACTGGCCACTCGGCAGGTGCAGCTCGAATGCCGGTAGCCGCAGCGGCGCATCCCACTGAGCCAATGGCCAATCCGCGCCCGCCTGACGCTGTTGCCACTGCCCCTGATTCTGCTCGAATAACCGCATGTCCCGGGCCCGGGGTGCCGCCGGGAACAGCCACATGCGACAGTCCTCGCTGGCTGCGTTGACCACCTCGAAGCGCAACCATAATGCCGCGCTGGCTAAACCCGGTCGCAGATGGGTCAGATCCACCGCACCCGATTCAGCCGACGCTACACCCAGAACGTCGTCCAGCGTGTAGTCGCCACGATCATCCTCGTGAGCCTGTAGCCAGGACTGCAGGAGGATGCGGTCGCTCTCGCATGTCGTGAGCTCAAGGGTTTGCGCCTGGCCCAGGGTGGGCAACCACAGGACGATAAGCCAAAGCAAGGCAAGGGGCACGGGCATGTAGCTATCCAATCTCGGCAAGTAGGCCAGCTGGCGATATGCTGTTGATAATACCGTAACAATCGCTTGGGGGGTGCCGGCGAACGCAAGGGACGAACGGTGTACTCGATGCAGCCAAAGCAACGGGGTTACGAGAAGGTGAAAACCCTCCAGATGGCGAGGTCACCTGGACAAACTTTTCCCAATGATACGTGGTTGATCCCAGCTGAACGCATGAAAGCGGATAAGGAGCATCACGTCCCCCATTGCGGCCCGTCTGAAATCACTGCTAGAGCTATTGCCCAAGATCGACGATAGCCCCTACCTGTTCCCTGGACAGAAGCAGGGACAGCCGTTGTCGAATGTGAGCATGCTCATGGCCTTGCGCCGTGTGGAGTCAGCTTATCAGCGGGGGGGGGATATGTTTGAGAAGCGGAAAAAGCTGATGGCAGACTGGGCTGACTATCTTGAATCGCCCCGAGTATTCTAGACACCCGTCAGGCTCTGGAAATAACGACGCTCATATTCGACCGGCGACAGGTTGTCGGTCGTGCCATGGCGCCGTCTCGGGTTAT
>CAYYUQ010000113.1:0-7437 GCA_964474945.1 uncultured Halopseudomonas sp.
GCTGTCATCGAAGTTCGGCGCCATCGGACGGTAGGCCGGGTCACCGGCGTTCTGACGGTCAACCACTTCCGCCATACGGGTCATGCTCTCGACTACCTGCTCCTCGGTGATGATGCCGTGGCGCAGCCAGTTGGCCAGCAGCTGGCTGGAGATGCGCAGGGTGGCGCGGTCTTCCATCAGGCCGATGTCATTGATATCGAGTACCTTGGAGCAGCCAACGCCCTGGTCGATCCAGCGAACAACGTAGCCCAGGATGCCCTGAACGTTGTTGTCGATCTCGTTCTTCTTCTCTTCCGCTCTCCAGTTGGTGTCCTTGGCCAGCGGAATGGTCAGGATGTCATCGACGGAGGCGAAGGAGCGCTTGGCCAGTTCCTGCTGACGCTCGAACACGTTTACCTTGTGGTAGTGCAGCGCGTGCAGGGTAGCGGCGGTCGGTGAGGGAACCCAGGCGGTGTTGGCACCGGCCATCGGGTGGTTGATCTTCTGCTCCAGCATGCCGGCCATCAGGTCAGGCATGGCCCACATGCCCTTGCCGATCTGTGCGCGACCGGACAGGCCCAGGTTCAGGCCGTGATCCACGTTCCAGTCCTCGTAGGCAGCAATCCATTTCTGCGCCTTCATGTCGGCCTTGCGTACCACGGGGCCTGCCTCCATGGAGGTGTGGATCTCGTCACCGGTGCGGTCGAGGAAGCCGGTGTTGATGAACACCACGCGCTCGCTGGCAGCCTTGATACAGGCTTTCAGGTTGACAGTGGTGCGTCGCTCTTCATCCATGATGCCCATTTTCAGCGTATTGCGAGCCAGACCCAGCAGGTCTTCCACACGGTTGAACAGGTCGTTGGCGAAGGTCACTTCTTCCGGCCCGTGCATCTTCGGCTTGACGATGTAGATCGAGCCTTTGCGCGTGTTGCCGCGGGTGGTGTTGCCATTCAGGTTATGGATGGCCGCCAGACTGGTGAAGATACCGTCCAGGATGCCTTCGGGTACTTCGTTGCCGTCCTTGTCGAGGATGGCATCGATGGTCATCAGGTGACCGAAGTTGCGCACGAACAGCATGGAGCGGCCATGCAGGGACAGCTCGGAGCCGTCGGCTGCGGTGTAGCTGCGGTCGGGATTCATGGTGCGGGTGAAGTTGCGGCCGTCCTTGCTCATGTTCTCGGCCAGATCGCCTTTCATCAGGCCCAGCCAGTTCTTGTAGGCCAGTACCTTGTCTTCGGCGTCAACCACCGCAACCGAGTCTTCGCAGTCCATGATGGTGGTGATGGCCGCTTCCATCAGCACGTCCTTCACGCCGGCAGGGTCGGTCTTGCCGGTGTTGCTGCTGCGGTCAATCTGGATTTCGAAATGCAGGCCGTTGTTCTTCAGCAGTACCGCACTGGGCTCGGCGGTATTGCCCTGGAAGCCAACGAACTTTTCGGGCTGCTGGAGGCCTGTCTGGCTGCCGTCGTGCAGTGACACGACCAGTTGGCCGTTGTCGATGCGGTAGCCGGTCGCTTCGCTGTGGGAACCTTTGGCCAGTGGTGCTGCCTCATCCAGGAATGCGCGGGCGAAGGCAATGACCTTGTCACCCCGTACCTGATTGTAGCCGGGGCCTTTTTCGGCGCCGCCTTCTTCACTGATGGCATCGGTGCCGTACAGGGCGTCGTACAGCGAGCCCCAGCGGGCGTTGGCGGCGTTGATGGCGAAACGGGCGTTGGTGATCGGCACAACCAGCTGCGGGCCGGCCATGGTGGCGATCTCTTCGTCAACGTTTTCAGTGGTAACCTTGAAGTCCGCAGGTTCAGGCAGCAGGTAGCCGATTTCCTGTAGGAAGGATTTGTAAGCTGCGGCATCATGTACCTGACCAGCGCGCTGCTGGTGCCAGGCGTCAATTTGCGCTTGCAGTTCATCACGTTTGTTCAGCAGGGCGCGGTTTTTCGGTGCGAGATCATGAATCAGCTTATCCACACCCTTCCAGAAGGCGGTGATGTCCACGCCGGTACCTGGAATGGCCTGCTCATTGATGAAGTCGTATAGAATTCGGGCAACCTGGAGATTACCGATCTGGATGCGTTCGCTCATGAAAACCCCTCGCTGTACGGAGAAATTGCGCCATGGCGCATAAGGACGTGGCATTTGGAGACGCAGCATGTTACACGATGATTCATTGAAAAGCATGTTCAAAGCATTGAATTGTTTCGAAATCGGAGCAGTGCCGCGGGTTTTTCCCCGTTTGCGGAGTAGCTGCTATTGAATCAGCGAACCGTTCAGAAAGGCTCCTTAATGGATCAAACGTTTTTCGATAGGCTTGTCGCCCAATTGCCACAGCTCGAGGTGGGTGGGCCGTTTCATTCCGAGGCGCAGCAGTATGCGGCCTATTACGGTATCGATTTCAGCTCTGAGGTAAAGCAGCACCTGGGGCATATTGAGGTGGACGGCTTTGATCTGGCAGTTCAGGTGTGGCGACCCTCGTCCCCGCGCGGCACGCTGTTTATCCTGCATGGTTACTACGATCACATGGGGCTGTATCGCCATGTAATCCGCTGGGCATTGGAGCACCGTCTGGCGGTCATGGCGTTTGACCTGCCTGGGCATGGCTTGTCCAGCGGTGAACGGGCCAGTATCGATTGTTTTCTGCGCTATCAGCAGGTGCTCGATGGCGTCATTGAGCAGGCCCGGTTATGGCGTTTGCCGGCGCCCTGGCATTTTCTCGGACAAAGCACGGGCGGCGCTATTCTGATTGATCGCCTGCTGCATGGGCCATTACCTGAGCAGACGGGTCAGACCATCCTCATGGCTCCACTGGTGCGACCAAAACAGTGGGGAGTGTCCCAATTCAGTCTCAAGTTGCTGGGCGGTTTCATTCAGCAATTGGGGCGGCGCTTTACCGATAACTCTACGGATGAGGATTTCCTCGAATTCATCCGTCAACATGATCCTTTGCAGCCACAGGTACTACCGGTGGCGTGGGTGCAGGCATTGGACAAGTGGATTCCACGCATTGAAACCGCGCTGCCGGCGCCCCATCGGCCCTTGATTGTGCAGGGCCAGGCTGACGGTACTGTCGATTGGCAACACAATATCAAGGTGCTGCAGGAAAAATTTGATACTCCCGAATTGTTCTATTTGCCTGAGGCTCGGCATCACCTGGCCAACGAACAGGCTGATTTTCGTCAGCGTTATCTCGGATGGTTGGGCGACAAACTGGGATACTGAACTCAGGTGTGGCGCCGCTGCGCTACACCTGGAACGAGCTGTTCGACAGCTCAGGGATGCAATGCATCCTGCACCGCTCGTTCGGTGGCCCGGTAGAATGCCTGGCCGGCGGCTGACTCTGCCCAGTCGGCGTAGCGGGTCAACTGATCATCAGTCAGATCACGGTATATGTACGCCAGGGTGTTGGGCAATTCAGGGCGCATCTGCTGGCGCAGGCGCTCCCGCCCACCGCCACCGGCTTGCTGGGGAATGGTCATCAAACCGCCAAGCAGGTCGTTGGCGCTCTGGGCCGCAAGTCCGGTCAGCGCAGTGGATACCTCAACGCCCATTTCCAGTGCGGGTAGTTGTCTGCTAAGCCGCTCAATTACTGCCCGCCGTGCAGCGTCCATTTCCATTGCCGGTAGGCCCTGCTGCATCCTGGCCACAGAAACTGGGGCGCTGGCTCGTGTTTCTGCTGCCACGACCTGCTTACCCAGCGAGCTATTGAAGAAGCTGAGTGCTTGCTGCATCTGTTGTTCATCGAGCTCCAGTGCCAGCCGCACCTGTGCTCTGTCATGCATCCCTGCGAGCTCGAAGCGTTGACTGCTGTTGCGCATCACTGTTTCGCGCAGAGCGGGCGGCAGCTGTTGGCCATAGCGCTGTTGCGCAGCGGTCAGTGCAGCCTGAAAGTGCTGCTGATGTTGAGCCATGCCGCTCGCCTGATACAGCGCCCCGGTATCAGCCTGAGCCGGCGCGCTGAAGATCATCAGTGTCGCGAACAGGGCGAAGAATAAGCGCAGGGGGGTGGTATGCATGAAGCCTCGCAAATAAATGAAAGGGAAGTATTTCGGCAGGTTTTATCTATCGTTTACACTAGGCAACGCCCACGATCGTGGGTCTTGTCCATCTGTCCATGCCTGTGTGCAGGTGCCGCTACCGTCTCGATTTGAGTATAAAGATGATGCCCGAGTTCCCTGCCGCCGTGGTAGACCGCCTGGTTCCCGTTGCTGACCTTCTGGCTGAGCATGGCTGGGCTGTCACCGATAGTGCATTGACGCCTGAAGTGCTCAACGAACTGGAGCGCTGTTGTCGATTGCTGTGGAGCGGCGAAGCACTGCGTCCGGCTGCTATTGGTCGGGCCGGTGAGCAGCAGGTGATGCCGGAGGTGCGGGGTGATCATATTCGTTGGCTGGATGACTGTGCGCCCAGCGCCGCGCATTCGACCTACAGCGCGTCCATGGAGGCGCTGCGACACACCCTCAATCGCACCCTGTTGCTTGGCCTGGATAGCTATGAAACCCATTACGCGCTTTATCCGCCGGGCGCCGGATACCGCAAGCATCTCGATCGATTCAAGGACAATCCGTTGCGTACGGTGTCCGTAGTGCTTTACCTGAACAGCCAATGGAAACCGGGTGATGGGGGTGAGCTGCGCTTGCATCTGCCCCAAGGGCCGGTTGATGTGCCGCCTCTGGCTGGTACGCTGGCTGTGTTCATGAGCGATAGCATTGTGCATGAGGTGCTGCCGGCTAACCGGGACAGAGCCAGTCTGGTTGGCTGGTTTCGTCGGCGCTCGGATAATCCACTCTTACGCTGAGGACAGGAGCCGTCCATGCCGACAATTCTGGTCAGCGCCTGCCTGCTCGGCGAGCCGGTACGCTATGACGGTGCTGGGTCTGGGTACCACACTTTGTTGCAGCAATGGCAAGCGCAGGGACGGGTGATCCCGTTATGTCCGGAAGTGAGCGGAGGATTGCCTGTGCCCCGGCCTCCGGCAGAAGTTCCGGGTGGACAGGGCGCTGCTGTACTCGATGGTCAGCTGCCGGTGCTGGATGTTACCGGCAGGGATGTGACTGCTGCCTTCGTGGCCGGCGCCGCTGTGGCGGTGCAATTGGTTGAACAGCATGCGATCCGGCATGCGGTGCTCAAGGCCCGCAGTCCGTCCTGTGGTAATCAGGAAACCTATGATGGTACCTTCAGCAGCACCCGGGTGGCTGGAGAAGGGGTAACGGCGGCGGCACTACGCCGCCGTGGGGTGCGGGTATTCAATGAAACCGAACTGGAGCAACTGGCGGAATTGCTGTGCAGCGATCCTCTCTGGGATCACTCCTCGGCCGGTACGAAGCGGTAAAACAGATTGGGCTCGCTGACCACATGGATTCGCCGCTGATTATCGATGGCCATTCCTTCCGCTTGGGGTACTGTGCTTTTGAGGCCATGAAACCCGCGGCGTAGTCCAAGGACGCTCAACGCTTCACCGTCGCGGTTGTACTCCACGACCATGTGCGATTCATCGCTGAGCAGCAGCAGGTGGCCACTGCTGTTATCGGCGATCACAGAGGAAAGGTCGGAGATGAACAGTTTCTGCTTTCCGAATACCATCTTTTCGCTGATATCGATACGTGGTGACTCGCCTGCATGATTGACGAAGCCATCTATGATCAGCACCCTCAAGGGATCGCGTTCACGTACCAGTATCAGATGTTGCTGATGGGTATCCCAGGACAACCCCTCGAAGCCCTTGTTACCCGCTTCATCAATGGCGATGGTCAGGCGGGGGACGTCGGTTACATCCAGGGTTTCCACATCATCCGGTAACTCGATAATGCGCAGGCGCTGATGCTGCTCCTCAGCGATGACATAGCGGTTACCCTCGATATGTGTGAGACCCTCCATATCACTGACCCCTTCGAGGTGGATGCGGCGCAATACCTCGCCTTCCAGGCTGATTTCCAACAATATCGGGCGCCCATTGAGCAGACCAAAAAGGGAGTTACGTTCTTCGTTAAAGGTCAATGCAGACAGATCATCGCTGACCCCTTGCAAGGGTGCCGCTTCGATATCCACCTGGTAACGACCCAGGTTGATCGCTTGCTGCGGCATGACTTGTCGATTCAGTTTCCAGTGCTGCCAGAGAAACATATCCCATTGCAGATAATGCAGAGCACCACCACCGATTGCCAATAGCGCGGTGACCACCAGCAGAAAACGTTTCAATTACGACCCCTTTGAGTCCGTGGTGTTCGGGCTCGTTTGGAGCCGGAGGTGACGGGCGAAGTTCCACCATGCAGTGACTAATCCGCACTGACCTGGGTGCTGTATTGCAGCTGTTGCGGAATGCTCAGTTGCAGTTGATCGCCGGGTTGCAGCACGCCGACGCCGGCTGGCGTGCCGGTGAGCACTACATCTCCCGGCAGCAGGGTGAACACGCCGGCAATATGCTGCAGCAGCGCTATGATCGGCGTGATCATCTCGGCACTGCTGCCATCCTGACGCAATTCACCATTGATGTGCAGTTGCAGTGGGATGTTATCCAGCGCCGGAGCAGATTGTGAAGGAATGAACGGCGACAGGGGGCAGGCACCATCGAAGGCCTTGGCTCGCTCCCAGGGGTGACCTTTACTCTTGAGTTGATCCTGCAGTTCTCGCAGGGTCAGATCCAATGCCAGGCCGACGCCGCTGAGGGCGGCACTGGCCTCGGCTACGCTGACCACGCCCGATAGCGGTGCGCCGATCAGCAGAGCAATCTCGGTTTCATAATGCACCGCACCGCGCCCCTTGGGCAGATGGACGGGCTCGGCAAGCGGTACTACCGAGGTCGCCGGCTTGATGAACAGCAGCGGTTCACTGGGCACCGGGTTGTTCAGCTCCCGTGCATGCTCGGCGTAGTTGCGTCCAACGCAGACCACCTTGCCCAAACTGTGGGGGAAGCTGCTGCCATCGGTATAACGGTGCTGGTAGGTCATGGTTATTCCTTGTGCTGCGGCTGTTTCAAGCGCGCCCCGCGGTGAATTATTCAGGCTACTGCTTCCGGTTCGGATTACTGGGCGAAAATCTTGCCCGGGTTCATGATGCCGTTGGGGTCGAATACCGCCTTGATTGCTTTCATGATGGCAATTTCTTCGGCGCTGCGGCTGTAACCCAGATAGTCGCGTTTGGTCATGCCCACACCGTGTTCGGCGGAAATCGAGCCGTTATAGCGCTGGACGATATCGAACACCCATTGGTTGACGCTGCCGCACTTGGCAAAGAATTCTTCCTTGGGCATGGCGTCGGGCTTGAGAATGTTCAGGTGCAGGTTGCCGTCGCCGATATGCCCGAACCAGACGATCTCGAAGTCCGGGTAGTGCTCGCCCACAATGGCATCGATATCCCTCAGGAACGCGGGTACCTGGCTGACGGTAACCGAGATATCGTTCTTGTACGGTGTCCAGTGGGAGATGGTTTCAGAAATGAACTCGCGCAGCTTCCACAGGTTCTGCA
>CAYYUQ010000114.1:0-7406 GCA_964474945.1 uncultured Halopseudomonas sp.
CCGCGGCAGAGGACACCAGTATGGGATTCAATTGCGGTATCGTCGGACTGCCCAACGTCGGCAAATCCACCCTGTTCAACGCGCTGACCAAAGCTGGCATCGGTGCCGAAAACTTCCCGTTCTGCACCATCGAGCCGAACAGCGGCGTCGTACCCATGCCCGATCCTCGACTGGACGCCCTGGCAGCCATCGTCAAGCCCGAGCGCGTGCTACCCACTACCATGGAGTTCGTCGACATTGCCGGACTGGTAGAAGGCGCCTCCAAGGGCGAAGGGCTGGGCAACAAGTTCCTGGCCAACATCCGCGAAACCGACGCCATTGCCCACGTGGTGCGCTGTTTCGATGACGACAACGTTATCCACGTTTCCAACAGCGTCGATCCCAAGCGCGATATCGAGATCATTGACCTGGAGCTGATCTTCGCCGACCTCGACAGCTGCGAAAAGCAACTTCAGCGCGTGGCGCGCAATGCCAAGGGTGGCGACAAGGAAGCGGTAGCGCAGAAAGCCCTGCTGGAAAAGCTCATCCCCCACTTTACCGAAGGCAAGCCGGCGCGCACCCTGCTGAAAGAGCTGGCCGATGACGAGAAGAAGCTGGTCAAGGGCTTCCATCTGCTGACCAGCAAACCGGTAATGTACATAGCCAACGTGTCCGAAGAAGGCTTCGAGAACAATCCTTATCTGGATATCGTCCGCGACATTGCTGACGCAGAAGGCGCGGTCGTGGTGCCGGTGTGCAACAAGATCGAAGCCGAGATTGCCGAACTGGATGACGGCGAAGAAAAGGACATGTTCCTTGAGGCCATCGGCATGGAAGAACCCGGCCTGAACCGCGTTATCCGCGCCGGCTACGAGCTGCTCAACCTGCAGACCTACTTCACCGCCGGTGTGAAGGAAGTGCGCGCCTGGACAGTGAAGGTGGGCGCCACCGCCCCACAAGCCGCCGCAGTAATCCATACCGACTTCGAGAAAGGCTTTATCCGTGCCGAAGTAGTCGCCTACGATGACTTCATCCAGTACAACGGTGAAGCCGGCGCCAAGGAAGCAGGCAAGTGGCGACTGGAAGGCAAGGAATACATCGTCAAGGATGGTGATGTGATGCACTTCAGATTCAACGTCTGATCGAGCGAGCCCCCTACTCCGCCCTAGTGACCATCCAGCGTCAAGAGGGCGGAGAATAATAAGTGTCAGCACACAGTTCAAACGACCGAATCCCTGCCTTCAGTAATTCTCCTGCCCCGCACGCTGACTGCGGCGCCCTTTCCTCGCAAGGCCTCTACTTGCCGGAACCTCACTGCGGATAAGTCAGAAATCGCTTCTCAACATACCTCATCCACGGCGGCCGATCGCCAGCAGAGCGTCAATTCCGGGCGATACGTATGCAGCTTCGCTGCATGACGTGCGATACTGCACTATCCCTGAGCGAGGCGGGAACCCTCCATGAGTATTACACCAAGAAAACTCCTGATTGGCCTGGTAACAACAGTAGTGCTATATGCCCTGCTGGGCTTCCTGTTGCTGCCTGTCATTGCCGTGCATGTCATCAATAAGCAGCTGGAGCAGCGAGCCACCGTTCCCGCACATCTTGAAAGCATCAAATTCAATCCCTTTACGCTGGAGTTGACGCTCGGCAACCTGCATATCGGTGAGCCTGATCAGGCAGCGATAGCGTTCACTCGCCTGTATGCCAACCTGCAAATAGATAGCTTATGGAAACGCGCGGTGCACTTGCGTGATGTAGAGCTGGAGCAGGCCAGTACCCGCGTTCACTTTGCTGAAGATGGCACGCTCAACCTCGCCGAATTACTCATCCTTCCGGCGACCGAAGAACAGCCGGAGAAGCCTGACAATGGCCCCTTCCCCCTGCGTATCGACCGCCTGGTACTGGTCGGCAATAGCCTGCAGTTTCAGGATCTCCGACCTGCAGAGCCAGTCGAGTTCGGCTACGATGCGGTGGACATCGAACTGACCAACCTCAGCACCCTGCCCGACGACAGTACGGTGATGCAGATCAGCGCCAGCGGCCCCTATGGCGCCCGCATCGACTGGCAAGGTCAACTCAGCATCAACCCGCTGAGCTCGAACGGCACCTTGCAGATCCAGGACGCCCAGCTGAAAACATTCTGGCCCTACGTGCACGAGCAATTGCCATTGGATCTGAATACTGGCGTGCTGAGTCTGAGCAGCAGCTATCAGCTCAGCATGGTCGACGAGACCGAGTTGCGGCTGTCCGATATCCGTCTGCAGTTGAAAGAGCTGAACCTGACGAATGCAGATCAGCCACTGCTGAGCCTGGACAATCTGGAGATCAGCAATACCTCGATAGATCTGGGCAAACGCGAAGTGCATCTGGACACCATTCACAGCCAGGGACTGCAGGCCCGGGCCGCCCGGTTGAAGAACGGAACGACTGACTGGCAGCAACTGCTGGAAACAGCTCCGCAAGCGGAACAGGCAAAGGTCGCTGAGGTCGCCAGTGAAGAAACGACCGTAACCACAGACGAGCATAGCGAGTCCGCACCCGCCGCGTGGCGCATCCTCGTGAACGACGTCCAACTCGATGACTATCACCTGCAACTTACCGATCATCAGCCTGCCCAGCCAGTGGAGCTGGATATCGGCCCGCTGAATCTCAGGGTCAGCGCATTTGATAGCCAGTCCGAGTCGCCCTTCAACATTCAACTGAATACGACTCTCGACCAGGACAGCACCCTGGCCGTGACCGGCGAGGTCGGTATCAATCCGATCAACGCCAACCTGCAAGTTGAAATGCAACGCATCGACCTGTCACTGGCCCAGGCCTATCTCGAACCGCTGGTACGGCTGGAGCTGAAATCCGGCCTGCTGAATAGCTCCCTGGCTGTGCGGCTAGCTCAGGTGCAACCACTCGAACTGGCAATCAATGGCCAGGCCGACGTTCAGAAGATGCACATAGTCGACAGCACGGCCAAGCGTGATCTGCTGAAATGGCAGAGTCTGCGCTTGGATGAGGTTCGTTATCAGAACAATAGTCTGAGCATCAACAAACTCAATCTGCAGCAACCCTACGTGCGATTCATCATCAACCGGGACATGAGCACCAACTTCAGTGACCTGCTGATTGCATCATCTGGTGATGCGCCCCCCAAAGCGCAATCCGCCAATAACGCCCCGCTCGGGATACGCATAGGTGAGATCGATATCAAGGATGGTTCAACCAACTTTGCAGACTTCAGCCTGACACCCTCCTTCGCTACCGGCATCGAACAGCTGAACGGCAGGATTGGCACCTTGGATAATCAGAGCAAAAAGGTCGCTGCAGTTGATCTGAACGGCAAAGTTGATCGCTACGCCCCCGTCACCATTACCGGTAGCCTGACGCCTTTCGACCCGCTCCACCGGCTGGATATCACGACCCGCTTCCGCAGCGTTGAGCTGACTACATTAACCCCCTATTCCGGCAAATTTGCCGGCTACCCGATCCGCAAGGGACGGCTGAATCTGGATCTGCATTATCAGATTGATCAGGGCCAGTTGAAAGCCGATAACAAACTTCTACTGGAAGACCTGCAACTGGGTGAGCGGGTAGACAGCCCTGATGCCGTGGATCTGCCCATACGACTGGCGATTGCGCTGCTCAAGGACACGCAAGGCAACATTGATATCGAGCTACCCGTGTCGGGAGATTTGAATAACCCAGAGTTCAGCGTGATGCCTATCGTGTGGCAGACCCTGCGTAACCTCGTGCTCCGTGCGACCCAGGCTCCTTTCAAGTTCATTGCCGGACTGGCGGGTGCCGGTGATGCCGACCTGAGCCAGCTTGGCTTTGCCGCCGGCAGTATCGAACTGGACGCGCCGGCCCAGCAGATACTCAGCACCCTATCCAATGCGCTGGGGGAACGTCCACAGCTGGTTCTGGAAGTCGAAGGCGTCAGCTCCCCCTTTCGGGACGGCCCGGTTCTGGCAGCCCGCCGTATGGATCAGGAGTTACATCAACTGGCCGCCCATAAAATGCGCCGCCCGCCGGAAGACCCGCAAAGCATCAAACTGGACGACAAGGATCAAGCAAAACTGATCAATGAATTGCATGATCATCTTGAGCTGCCAGAGCCTGAAGCATGGGGGCAATTGTCTCGCGAGGAACGAACTCAGGCAAAACGTCAGGCACTGATCGACCTCTGGAGCGATAATCCCGCCGCTCTGCGGCGGCTGGCGCAACAACGCGCCGCGACCATCAAACATTGGCTGGTAGATCAGGGTGGGCTGGAGCCCGACCGTATACACCTGTTGGAGGTCAGCGAAGCAAGCAACGAAGCAGATGAGACCATCGCAACCCGACTGCAACTGGGCAGCCAATAGCGGTATCAGCGGATCAGGGCTAAGCGGTTGAAAATTTTACCAATTGAACACCCAACCCCTTGACAATAATTGTCCGGATGGGAATAATGCGCGCCTCGGATGGCTACATAGCTCAGTTGGTTAGAGCACAGCATTCATAATGCTGGGGTCCCTGGTTCAAGTCCAGGTGTAGCCACCAACCAGACATCCACAGTCGTCCATGACTGTCTCGAAAGCCCCGTTCTACGGGGCTTTTTTGTTTCCGCCTATCCTGCACCGTCCCGCTTCGTCTATAGTAATCCCACCCCCAAAGGAGTCACAAAGGGAGTCATTGGCAAAAAGTGACATTTTTGATGACTCCACTACATCTCATTGCACTTTGAGGCATGGCATGAAGAAACTTAATGGCGAAGAACCCGCAAGCTCTCCGCAATCTCTCTGCGCCACATCAAGCCTGGCGTTAAAACTCAGACCATCGCCGACGGATACAGCCTGTACTTGGTTATGATGCCCAACGGTGCAATGTATTGGCGGTACAAATATCGTTTTGGCGGAAAGCGGAAACAGCTTGCTTTAGGTGTTTTCCCAGAAATCTCTCTTGCTGAAGCCCGCAAGCAGCATCGTCTCGCCTACAACCTGGTGGCGGATGGCATCGACCCTTCGGAAGCACGCCGCGAGAAAAAACAGGAAGCTATCCGCAACGAAGACAACCAGTTTTCGCGCATCGTCCGCGAATGGCTTGACGTCCACATGAGTGACAAGACAGATCACCACAAGCGCAGAGCTGAGCGCTTGCTACTGGAAGATCTATCTGGCCTGGCTAACCGTCCAATTGATGCTATCAAAGCCCCAGAACTGTTGGCAGAGCTGCGTAAAATTGAAAAGCGAGGCCACATAGATACTGCCAGGCGCACCCGACAATTGGCTGCACAGCTGTTTACCTACGCTATCGCTACAGGACGAGCCGAGCGCAACATCGCCAACGACCTGGCAGGCACCCTCAAGAACACGCGCACAATGAACCGCGCTGCAATCACAGACCCGATAATGCTGGGTAAGCTACTGAACGACATGGAGCACTCCACATCGGGGATTGTTGTCAAAACAGCCATGCTACTGACACCTTTGCTTTTTCAACGTCCCGGTGAAATTCGGGCAATGGAGTGGTCAGAAATCGATTTTTCAGAGAGGCGCTGGGAAATACCTGCCGAAAAAATGAAAATGCGTTCGCCGCATATCGTGCCTCTGCCAGAACAGGCTATTAAGCTCCTGAAGGAAATTCAGCCCCATACTGGACGCGGCAAGTATGTCTTCCCTTCTGTTCGAGGTGCCAGCCGTTGCCTGTCAGAAAACGGTGTGCGGACGGCCTTACGAGATCTAGGCTACGACAATGAAACGGTTACACCCCACGGTTTCAGGGCGACAGCCCGCACACTGCTGGACGAGGTATTACGTTATCGGGTTGAGCTGATTGAGCACCAGCTTGCACACTCCGTGAAGGACGCCAACGGGCGTGCCTATAATAGAACCAGTTTCATCGATGACCGGACAGAGATGATGCAAGCCTGGGCCGACTACCTTGATAAACTCCGTCGTGGTTCTCGGGTGTTGTCCTCACCAGAGAGCACATAGGCTTATTATCGCTACGTATCGGCTCCGGCGCTGTGATCCTGAGCCGATACCCCAGCCAGAAAGCGTCTAACGCCCCTGCAGATGCCCTTCTGGCACCATCCGCTGGTGCAGCACCGCAAATACCACCGCAATGTCGTTTTCTACCCGGTAATACAGCATGTGACTGCCATACGGAAAGCTGCACACCCCTTCACCTACATCCAGCCAGGCCAACCCCTGACCGGGAAACTCAGCCAGCAGACTGATAGTGTCCCGTATACCCTCCACGTATTTCCTGGACTGCTCCTGTCCCCAAGTATCCACTGTGTAACGGCTGATACTCCTCAAATCCTGCTGCGCATCACGGGTTAAACGAAAGCTGAGTGCCATCAGTCATCGCTTTCCTGCAGCAACTGGTCAAAAAACTCTCCACCATCAACTGTCTCACCAGCCGCAATCTGTTCCCTGGCACGCTCCGCCCTCAACTGCAGCAGTTCCAGCTTCAGTTGCTCACTGCTAACAAAGTCCTCGGCTGCAACCAGTACCGCCACCGGCTTGCCATGTTTGCTGATGTGTACCGGCTCTCGCTGAGCCTTCAGCAACACTTCACCAAACCGAGCCTTTGCTTCGTTTGCTGTCATTAGGTTCATAACCGTCACCCACCGCACTGAAAATCCAATACCACCAAATCGCACGAATCAGATGAAACAGACGAAACGCACGAATCAATTGATTCAAGCAAAGTTTAGCACAACCTATGGCATCTGAATGTGCCGTCAATTTCAATCCACAATGTCATCATGGCTCCAGGTCAATCCCGAGAATTGGGCTGTCGAAAACACAGCACATACGCTTGAAAGCGCAGTGGAATCAGCCTAACGGCATGGAGAGGTGTCTGAAAACGACGGAAATTGATAGAGGACTGGGCATGGTATCTTTATCCTGGCTAAAGCCATCTTGGCTCGACAACAACCCGTACGGCTACTATCGGCTTATCGGCTTCTTTCATTTTCAGGTTTGTAACCCGGATAGCTGCATCCCTGTCACGTGTGAATTCATATTCAGCGTCGACCGCTCCCGTGAGAGCTGTGGATCCTCGAGAGCCGCGCCCCGGATTTTTCCCGCTATGGTGAACGATCAGCACAGAAGCCCCCCAGCGGAACCGAATTTCATCAAGATGATTGATGAATTTGCTAATGTCCCCCGCACTATTCTCATCCCCGCTGAAATTCCGTGCCAGCGTATCGATCACAATCAGCTGGGGGGTTTCACCAGTCTCGTTGGCAACACGCTCAATCACATCCTCCAGCCGCCTAGCCCCGTCGGGATGGAACAGATCCAAAGATTTATTAGATACGTAAAGGCGTGCAGGGCGAATTCCGTTCTGCTTACTCCACACCTCGATACGGCGACTTATACCGTTGTGTAGTGGTCTAATGAAACCGGACACCCACTTAGGCGACAATGCTCGCCATTGAG
>CAYYUQ010000115.1:0-7300 GCA_964474945.1 uncultured Halopseudomonas sp.
GGGCCTTGCGTACGTCAAAGTCGCAGCCGGTGGCGCGCAGACCGGCACCGGTCACCCCCCATTCCAGCGCTTCTTTGGTGTTGTAGTCGGCTACGCCCTTGGTGCGGCCGATAAGGATGCTGTTTTTCAGTGCGGCCTTTTCATATTCGTTCAGACGCTTGGGCATCCAGTCCAGAAACTTGCGTACCAGTTTGTCCCAGCCACGGGGCAGGTCATGGGCAACACCGCCGATGCGGTACCAGGCAGGGTGCATGCGGAAGCCGGTAATAGCTTCGATCACCTCATAGGCACGCTGACGGTCAGTGAAGGTGAAGAACACCGGGGTCATGGCGCCGACGTCCTGAATATAGGTGCCCAGATACAGCAGGTGGTTCTGGATGCGGAAAAACTCCGCCATCATGATGCGGATCACATCGACCCGCTGCGGCACAGTAATGCCTGCCAGTTTTTCCACGGCCAGTACGTAGGGCAGGTTATTCATTACCCCGCCGAGATAGTCGATACGGTCGGTGTAGGGAATGAAGCTATGCCAACTCTGACGTTCAGCCATCTTTTCCGCACCGCGGTGGTGATAGCCGATGTCCGGCACACAGTCGACAATTTCTTCACCGTCGAGCTGAAGAATAATGCGGAAAGCACCGTGGGCAGAGGGGTGGTTGGGGCCCAGGTTGAGGAACATGAAGTCCTCATGCTCGCCACCACGTTTCATGCCCCAGTCTTCCGGGTTGAAGCGCAGCGCTTCCTGCTGTGCGTCCTGCCGGGCGGCGGTCAGCATATAGGGATCGAACTCGGTGGCCCGGGCCGGGTAGTCCTTGCGCAGCGGGTGACCCTCCCAGCTGGGTGGCATCAGCAGGCGCGTGAGCCGCGGGTGGCCTTCGAAGTTGATGCCATACATGTCCCATACTTCACGCTCGTACCAGTCGGCATTCGGCCAGATACCGGCGACGGTGGGGACATTCAGGTCACTTTCCTTCAGCGCGACCTTGATCATTACGTCGCTGTTACGCTCCAGCGACATCAGGTGATAGAACACGCTGAAATCGGCTCCGGCCGGCAGGCCTTCGCGGTGAGTACGCAAACGCTCGTCAACGCCATGCAGGTCATACAGCATGACGTAGGGTTGCGGCAGCTGACGCAGGAAGCGCAGTACGGCCAGCAGCTGCTCGCGGGCAATCCAGATTACCGGCATGCCGGTCAGGGTCGGTTGAACGGTAAAGCTTTCGGCACCGAACTGGGCGTTCAGTTCGCTGATGACCCGGTGGTCATCGGCCTTGTAAGGAGGTATGTGTAATGCCTGATCTGCAGTCATCATATCTATCGCTATCGGTCCACGGTGAAGTACGGCGGCGGGTGTTGGCTGTCAGCCGTTTCACACGTCGTCGGGGCTGCGCAGATTGGTAACCTGGATACGGCGGTCACGATTCTCTTCGCGTTGCGAAGGCATATCTGCACGATAGATGCCCTGATCTCCAACCACCCAGGATAGCGGGCGCCGCTCCTTGCCGATGGAATCCTGCAGCAGCATCAGTCCTTGCAGGAAAGCTTCGGGGCGGGGAGGGCAGCCAGGGATATACACGTCCACGGGCAGGAACTTGTCCACGCCCTGAACCACTGAATAGATGTCATACATGCCGCCGGAATTGGCGCAGGCGCCCATGGAGATGACCCACTTGGGCTCGAGCATCTGCTCATAGAGACGCTGGATAACCGGGGCCATTTTCACGAAGCAGGTGCCGGCAACCACCATGAAATCAGCCTGACGAGGTGAGGCACGAATTACCTCGGCACCAAAGCGCGCAACATCATGGGGTGCGGTAAAGGCGGTCGTCATCTCTACATAGCAGCAGGAGAGACCGAAGTTGTAGGGCCAGAGGGAGTTCTTGCGCCCCCAGTTCACCGCACCACTGACAACATCTTCCAGTTTGCCCATGAAGATGTTGCGGTGAACCTGATCTTTCAACAGTTTTTCGTCGATACTCTCCCGTGTACCGATTGGATACTCGTCATTGACGGCATCCGGATCGATCCGAATAAGTTCATACTGCATGTCAAGAGCCTCATTTTAGCTTCGCTTGCCTCTTTCGCCGACCGGCCGGTGACCAATCAAGTGCACCAATGGACGCCTCGTAGACAAGACCCGCAACTAGAATTGAAATGAAAATGGTGGCTCCGATGAAGCCAGCCCAGCCGCTTTCGCGCACCGAGACGGCCCATGCGAACAGGAATAGGGCTTCAACATCGAAGATCACGAAGAGCATCGCGACCAGATAGAATTTTGCTGAGAAACGCAGACGGGTGTCGCCGGTGGAAACGATCCCCGATTCAAAGG
Source organism: uncultured Halopseudomonas sp. (assembly GCA_964474945.1). Lineage (GTDB taxonomy): Bacteria > Pseudomonadota > Gammaproteobacteria > Pseudomonadales > Pseudomonadaceae > Halopseudomonas. The sequence continues at coordinate 2,330 of CAYYUQ010000115.1, forward strand.
GCTCGTTCTTGCTTCGCCCCCAGGCCTTGCTGCCCAGCACGCTGGATAGCAACAGCATGAAGGCACAGAGGCCGAGAACACCCAGCAGAAAAGCAGCTAACGCCCAGTTATGGGACAGTGCGGAAACAGCAGCATCAGGCATGCCGGCACTCCTTGGAGAAACGGCTTGTTGGTTTGTGCGCGAACACCCTCCGGGGCGTCCGCATTGAGTGGCAGCATTGTATGCCTGCTGCGCAGGTTATGAAAGGGGCCGGCAAATCTGAGTGCCCATGCAACATGAACTCTCTTTAGCGAAGCGAGTCCACAACAAAGTGGATCTGAAGGGAGTAATCAGCATGAATATCTTCGAAGCCCTGAGAGTGAGTCATGACCGTCAACGCGAGTATATTGATGCGGTTCTGCGCACGCAGGGCGACTCGGTAGAACGCAAAGCCGCTTACCAGCGATTGAAGGAACAATTGTATGCTCACGAAACCGCGGAGGAACGGCATTTCTATATACCGCTGATGGCACATGAAAACGGAGTGGATCTGAGTCGCCATGCCATTGCGGAACACCACGAGATGGATGAGCTGTTGGAGAAACTGGATGGTATCGAGATGTCCAGCTCAGCCTGGCTTACCACTGCCCGTGCCTTGGGCGATAAAGTGCTGCATCATCTGAAGGAAGAGGAGCAGCGCTTTTTCCAGATGGCCGGAAAACTTCTCACGGAAAAGCAAAAGATCACCCTGGCTCAGGATTACAATAAGGAATTCGGCGCGCTGCTGAACAGCGACTGATGGGGGCTGCCTGAATCAAGGCGTCTCCATCGGAGCGGGCAGGAATCCCGCCGGGCTGTCTGGCCGCCAGAGTACGATCCGATTCCGCCCCGCAGCCTTGGCCTGGTATAACGCTTGGTCAGCACAGTCGAAAAGTGCTTCCGGCGTCGTACCGTGCATGGGGTAAGTGGCCAATCCGAAATGGAAAGCCCATTACGGAAACCCAACAGCCTAACAAGGCGGCATCCAGCAGCATGCTGCGGCTCTCAGCGCGAAACATATTATTGGAACGTGCCGCCAACCAATACAGGATATGCGGATAAATCAGGAACTGCAGACCCAGCAGTAACCAGGTAACTACGCTCGGATCATGCTCGGCAAGGTGTAATCCGAGCACGCCAAACAGCAGTAAGAAAGACAGACTGCGGTTGCGGTAATTGAGTCGAACCATCCAATGAACGTTGCCGGAAGGAGGGTTGGCCATCTATTGCATCCTTCAATAGTAATACTACCCTGATCCGCGGTTTATCCTTGTAATGACCATGAGAACAGTCCACCGGGCAGTTTTATCATCATCAGTGGCCAATCAGGTATGCTGGGGGCTGGTAACGGATCGCAGGACTGCATTTCATGTCGGAATATGATTTTGATTTTTTTGTAATTGGCGCTGGCTCCGGTGGTGTCCGGGCAAGTCGCATGGCAGCGAGCTTCGGCGCCAGAGTGGCGGTGGCTGAGGAACTGTACCTCGGCGGCACCTGCGTCAACGTCGGCTGTGTACCGAAAAAACTGTTCGCCTATGCTGCTCACTTCTCGGAAGATTTCAGCGATGCCCGGGGTTACGGCTGGGACCTTTCTGGAGCTGCGTTCAACTGGCAGCGTCTGCTTGAAAACAAGAACACTGAGATCGCGCGCCTGAACGGCATTTACCACAATTTGCTGACGGCAGCCGGGGTAACACTGGTCAACGGCCGCGCGCATCTGCTCGACTCTCATACGGTCGCCGTGGGTGACAAGACCTATAGCGCTGAGCGGATTCTGATCGCCACCGGTGGCTGGCCTTTTATCCCTGAGTTTCCCGGTCATGAGCATGTCATCAGCTCCAACGAAGTGTTCTATCTTGAGCAATTGCCCAAACGTTGTGTGGTTGTCGGTGGTGGTTATATTGCGGTGGAATTTGCCAGTATCTTCCATGGCTTGGGCTGTCAGACCAGCCTGCTGTACCGGGGGGACCAGTTCCTCAGAGGGTTTGATCAAGGTGTTCGCGACCATATGGTGGTCAGCATGCAGAGCAAGGGACTGGATCTGCAATTCAATGCGGATGTGGTGAAGGTCGACAAGCAGGCTGACGGCTCGCTGGCGGTTCACCTGAAAACCGGTGAAACGCTGGAAACGGATCTGGTGTTGTATGCCACCGGTCGGCGACCGAAGCTGGACGGGTTGGGGCTGGAAAACACGGCAGTAGAGCTGGATAAGAAGGGCTTCATCACGGTCGATAAGGACTATCAGACCAACGACCCCGCCATTTTCGCTATCGGTGACGTCACCAATACGGTGCAATTGACACCGGTAGCCCTGGCTGAGGGGATGGCACTGGCGCGACGGCTGTATCAGCCTGAAGAATATCGTCCAGTCGACTACCAGGATCTGGCCACTGCGGTGTTCTGCATTCCCAATATCGCCGCCCTGGGCCTTACCGAGGAACAGGCTCGTGCACAGGGCCATAAACTGGACATCTACGAAAGTCGCTTCCGTCCGATGCGCAATACATTGGCAGGTAATCCGGAGCAGAGCTTCATGAAAATGCTGGTCGATCAGGGTAGCGATAAGGTACTGGGCATACACATGATCGGACCGGACGCAGGGGAGTTGATTCAGGGGCTGGCCGTGGCGCTGAAGGCGGGGGCAACCAAGGCGGTATTTGACGCCACCCTGGGTATTCACCCCACCGCAGCAGAAGAGTTCGTCACCATGCGAACACCATCGCGGAAGGATTGATGGCACCGGTCACTACCACCCTCAATGGTGGTGGTGACCATGCTCCTGCTCTGCAGGCTGATTCACAGCGGGCTCTGACTCGCCCACCTGTACTTTGACGTCTACCTCGCCAGCACGCTCAAAGATCAGCGTCATCGGATAGTCGTGCCCAGCCACTAACGGCTCCTTCAGATCGAACAGCATGACGTGGTGCCCGCCGGGGCGGAATTCGACTGATTGTCCGGCAGCGATCTCGACGCTGTCAATCTGCTGCATCTTCATCAGTCCATTCTGATGCACATGTTCATGCAACTCTGTATGCCCGGCAACCGGGGTGCGCGCGCCGATCAGCGTGTCGCTTTGTTGGCCGCGGTTCTCTATCGTCAAATAGGTCGCGCCCGTGGGTGCAACAGGGGGAAGTGCCCGCGACCACGGATGATTGATGTGCAAATCGCCTGCGGTGTAGTCGTAGGCAAGCGACGGGATACTGAAAAAGCTACCACTGATGAGCAGAGCAGAGAGCAGAACACGCATTGAATTTTCCCCAATAAGGTGCCCGGTCGTGATTCAAGGCGTTTAAACCGGGGCCGGTTCGAGTATGGGGGAGGGATAATGAGGGCGCAACCCGGGCAGGAGTTGAACTCCATCACAATCCGCTGCAATGTATAGCAAAAAAGCCCCTAAGTAGCTTTTCGCCATTACGCAGGTGTCTCATACTGTGTGTCATAACTCAGGCAGAACATCTTCATGCAAGAACGACGGAAATTGGAGCGCCATCACATGAGCAGCAGCCTCGAAGTATATGACTTGGATAGCGGGCAGTTATTGGGTCGTGTAGTTGATCTACACGCCGAAGGGTTGATGTTGTTGAGCGAGAGCCCTATTGAATTGAATAAGGCCTGGGCGTTGCAGGTGAACTTGCCCATGGTGCTCAACGGCATCAGCGAATTCATTCTTGATGCAGAAAGCCGTTGGAACAGAGAGAGCATCGGTGGGCATCAATTCTGGACGGGACTGCAGTTTACCCGCCTGCCGGAAGAATCCCGTCAATGCATAGAGCGCATGGTATCAAGCCGCTAGAACTCGCGCCAAGAAAGTAACAATCATTCGTATTGATAGCACTTAAATCCGGGCGAATACTGCACAACGTTAACTGGTTCAGGAGCCCGGTTCGTGAACAATGTCACCCTGATGGCAGGATCTCCCACCTCCCTGTGCCGCGCCTGGCACGCTCTGCAAGCGTTGGAGCGTAGCCGGGCGGCAGCCTGTCGTGTTTCTGGTTGCTCAACCAGTCCATCCGCGTCAACAGATCGAACGCAACATCCATCGTCTGACAATACCTGAACCACTTGCCAGATCCTTTGCCATACTGAAAACAGGTACAAGAGGAGGACTGGCATGTCAGATCATCGCACCTACAAGAAAGTTGAACTGGTCGGATCATCACCCACCAGTATCGAGGATGCCATCAGTAACGCGGTTGCTGAGTGCAGCAAGAGCGTCAAGAATGTTGAATGGTTCGAAGTGATGGAAACCCGAGGGCACATCGTTAATGGCAAGGTTGCGCATTTCCAGGTCACCCTGAAAATAGGCTTTCGCATAGAGAACAGTTGAAGCTCGGGCAGGGCTCCAGCCTGGCCGGAGCCTTGTTATCTGTACCGGCAGGAGCCTTTTATGACCATCTCACGATTGAAATCGCCTGAGCTGTTTCGCCAGCAATGTCATATTGATGGGCGTTGGGTGGATGCTGCCAGCGGCAACACGCTTGACGTGCATAATCCGGCCAACGGTGATCTGACTGGTCGGGTACCGCTGTTATCGGCCCATGAGGTGACCGGCGCTATTACCGCCGCCGCCTCAGCCCTGCGTCAATGGCGCACGCGGACTGCGCAGGAGAGGGCGGACAGACTATTGGTCTGGCACGACTTGATTCTGCAGAATCGGGAAGATCTGGCCGTTCTTATGACCCTGGAGCAGGGTAAGCCTCTGACCGAATCACGGGGCGAAATTGATTATGCGGCGTCCTTCATTCGTTGGTTTGCTGAAGAAGCACGACGCATGTACGGCGAAACCATCCCCGGTGCTCGCCCAGGCCAACATATTCTGGTAAACCGCCAACCGGTAGGTGTCTGCGCTGCTATTACGCCGTGGAATTTTCCCGCCGCGATGATTGCACGCAAGGCCGGTGTTAATGGCCAATTAATCTGACCCACCTCTGGCCAACAATTTTGACCCACCC
>CAYYUQ010000116.1:0-7085 GCA_964474945.1 uncultured Halopseudomonas sp.
GCAAGACCAGCATCTTCACGCCGCTGCCGATGGAAGGCATCAAGCTGCTGTTCGACGTATACAAGAATCCGAGCCCGGAAAGCCTGCGCAGGATGCTGGACGTGTTTGTTTACGACCCCAGTGCGCTGACCGAGGAACTGATCCAGCTGCGCTACGACGCCATGATGGAGAACGGCCATCACCTGGACAACTTCCTGCAGAGCGTCGCCCAGAGTAAGTTCAACATGGGTGATTACACTGATGACCTGCCGAATATCCCCAACAAAACACTGATTGTCTGGGGCCGGGATGACCGCTTTGTACCCATCGACTGGAGTCTGAAACTGCTGAACATGATCCCCAACTCCACATTGCACGTGTTCAGTCAGTGCGGTCACTGGGCGCAGTGGGAACACGCCGAGGAGTTCAACCGTCTGGTGCTGGACTTCATCAAGCACTGATCATCTGGTCATTTGGTCATCTGGTCATTGAGTCGCATGAATCGCCCCGTAATGGGGCGATCTGTTGTGCGAAGTAGATGTGTGTTTAAAGTCTTGGCCGGCAGGCGGTCATCTGCCGACAGAGAGCAACTGGCCACCGTCTACCGGGATGCAGGTGCCGGTAACCCAGCGGGCCTGTTCTGATGCGAGAAACACTGCGACGCTGGCCACTTCTTCGGGGCGACCGAAGCGGCCGGAGGGGATACGATTCAAGGTGCTGTGATAGCGCTTTGGCTGCTCCTGACGAGCCCGGTCCCAGACCCCGCCCGGGAACTCGATCGAGCCCGGCGCGATGCTGTGGACGCGAATGCCATGGGGTGCCAGTTTGACAGCCATTGCTTTGGCATAGCTGATAAGCGCAGCCTTGGCCGTGACGTAAGCAGGCGCGCCGGCACCGCGCAGGGCAGCAATGGAAGACAGCAGAATGATGCTGCCACCGCAGGCTTGTTGCATCCAGGGACTCACCTGTTGGACTGCTTGCACGGTGCTCAGCAGATCCAGCTCAATACTGCGCCGCCAGCCCTCCCGGTCATCGCCGGCACCCATGGCCGAGGCGTTACAGATCAGGATGTCGATGCTACCCAGGTGTTGACGCACCCGGTCAAGAAAGCGCTCCAGCGACGCCTCATCGGCAATGTCGCAGCTTTCCGCCATGGCCTCGATGCCATGGCTCTGCAAGTCCCGCAGGGTTTCATCGAGCGCCGGTTGCGAACGGGCACAAATCGCCACGTTGACGCCCTCGGCGGCCAGGGCCAGTGCCATCGCGCGACCCAGTCCGCGACTACCACCGGTAATTACTGCATTCTTACCGCGAATTCCCAATTCCATGGAGTTTTCCTTCAGCGTTTGCTGACGACCAGTTTCAAAGCTTTTCTGAATACTTCCAGCTCGCCCTCGCTGAGCTCGGCAAAGATTTCATCCTGCGCCTGATGCAGCATGTTCCATAGTTCCTGCAGTTTGGCGTGGCCGGCACTGGTGACCCAGCGCTGGTTACCCTTGATGTCCAGATAGCCCTTGAACTGCAGGTTTTGCATCGCATCTGCCAGTTCCCGGGCGGGAATGGCAACGGCCTGCTGCAGCTCGGCGGCGCTGGCGTTGGGGGCGCTGTCGAGCACCAGCAGCAGGCGCGACTCGCTGTTGCGCATGCCCAGTTTCAGATGCTGCTGGACAAAACGCGGGTGGCTGGCGCTGACCGCCTGAATCATCAGGTAGAACAGGTTGTCGCCGAGTCTGGTGTGCAACAGGTCGGCTGACTCGTTGTGCTCGGTGACCTCGGGTTTGCGGCCGCGCGGATGGGGCAGCACCATGGCGTAACTGCCTTGGTGGTAGACCAGCGGCGGCTGGCTGAAATCCTCGAACTGCTCGACCTGACCGATGATCAGCCAGTGATCGCCGGCGTCGATATGCTGGTAGGTCGCGCACTGAAAATTACCGGCACAGCCCTGGAAAATCGGCGCGCCGCCGACACCTGTGAGGTGCTCGATACCCGAAAACTTGTCTTCCTGCGGGCGGGCAAAATGGTTGGACAGCTCGATCTGATTGGAGGCGAGAATGTTCACTGCAAAATGTTCTGCCTGCTGGAATACTTCCCAGGCGCTGGAGCGCTTGTCGAGACTCCAGAGAATCAGCGGAGGGTCAAGGGAGACCGAATTGAAGCTGTTGGCGGTGACCCCGACCTTGCGCCCATCGGCGTCGCAGGCGGTGACTATGGTTACGCCGCAGGCAAAGTTGCCCAGCGCGCGGCGAAACTGACGGGGATCGAGGGTGGGTTGTGCGTTTTCCATGGGGACTCCAGCGGCCCGTATAGTCCGGGCTGGTGATTAGAAACATGGCTTCATACTGGCAATCGCGCGGGGGGCAGTCATTGGCCATAAATTGAATGGGTTGTTCGGTTGAGTTGTCTGCCCCGGCCGGCTCGGCATTGCTAGGCTTGGGTTCCTGATAATGACAAGACCAATAAGGAACCACCCATGAAGATGCCATCGTTCCCCCTGCGCCATGGCCTGCCTGTCGCGCTGCTGTTGACCGTTTGTGGCGTGCAGGCTGATCAGGCTCCAGCCTGCACTGCCGGTGACAACTACCAGCCGGTATGCGGCATCGCTCCGCCGGAGGATCTGGAGCTGTCCAGCGATGGCACTCAGCTATTCATGAGCGTGACCCCGGGGCTGGCCGGGCAGCATCAGCCGCGTCTGCGGGTCATGGATCTGGCCACCCAGCAGACTATGGATCTGGAAGTGAGCTATGCCGCGCAGGACGGCTGGGGCGAGACAAGCTGTACCGCGCCTGGACAGGGTATCGGTGCCCACGGCATTCACCTGTCCGAACGCAGTGACGGTCGCCAGCAGTTGCTGGTGGTCAATCATGGCGAGCGTGAGGCCATCGAGTTTGTCGAGCTGCAGCCGGGCGAGGATGGCTGGCAGGCGACCTGGCGCGGCTGCGTCGAGAACACCGGACAGGGCAAGTTCAATGACGTGGCGTCCACCCCGGATGGCGGCTTTGTAGCCACCGTAATGTTTGTGTCAGACAGCCTGGCGCCGCCGGTGCCGCTGGAACAGTTGCTGGATGGGCGCGATACCGGCTACCTGATGCACTGGGCACAGGGGCAGCCGCTGAGCAAACTGGAAGGCTCGGACGCACCGTTTCCCAACGGCGTGCAGGTAACCCCGGATGGCAAGAGCGCCTGGTTCGCCGCCTGGACGGCCAATCAGATCTGGCGCTATGACCTGCAGGCTGGTGCCGTCGATGCCAGGGTGGACACCGGCTACATGGTCGACAACCTTAACTGGGCCACTGATGGCCGCCTGCTGGGTGCAGGCGTGCCAGATGCGGCGGCCTTCGTCAGTTGCTTCCAGCAGCATGTCGAACACTGCCCGATGGGTGTGCGGGTTTCGGCACTGGATACCACCTCGCTGGAACATGAGCTGCTGTTCAGCACTGATCCCGGGGTGATGTCCGGCGCGTCGGCGGCCACCCAGGTGGGCGACGAGTTGTATGTGGGCACCTTTACCGGCGACCGGCTGTTGCGGGTAAAGGTGGCGGGTGCAAAGCAGGGCGCGCAGGAGTAATGGGATGCTGAAGATTCTGGCGGTATCATTGGCGCTGTGGTGCGGCGCGGCGTTGGCCGAGTCGCGGCCGAACATTCTGCTGATCATGGCCGATGACCTGGGGTTCTCGGATCTGGGCAGCTACGGCGGTGAAATCGACACGCCCAATCTGGATGAGCTGGCCGAGCAGGGGCTGCGCATGTCCAGCTTCTATACTGCGCCGACCTGTTCGCCGACCCGCTCCATGGTCATGACCGGTACTGACAACCATCTGGTGGGGCTGGGCACCATGCAGGAGGTGCTGCCGTTTCTCCCGGCGCTGCAGGGCCGGCCGGGCTATGAAGGCCACCTCAATGGACGCGGTCATTCGCTGGCCGCGCTGCTTGGCGAGGCGGGATACAACACCTACCTGAGTGGCAAATGGCACTTGGGTAGAGCGGCCGAGCAGGATCCCCTGCAATTGGGTTTCGACCGGGCGTTTGCCCTGCTGGACGGTGGAGCCAGTCACTTCCAGCCCGTGCCAGGCAGCCAGGTCCGGGTCGAGCAGCCGACCTACCGGGAGGATGGCAGGACGGTTGAAGTGGAGGGGGAGTTCTTTTCCTCGGATTTCTATACCGACAAGCTGATCGGTTACCTGGAAGAGGGCCGGGCCAACGGCAAGCCGTTCTTCGCCTGGGCCGCCTATACCGCTCCGCATTGGCCGCTGCATGCCCCGGCGGAGTATATCGACAAGTACCAGGGCCGTTATGACGTCGGCTACCAGGTGATCCGCGAGCGGCGGCTGGCCCGGCTGCGCGACAGCGGCCTGTTTCCGCATGGCCTCTCCGTAGCGCAGCCGGCTGAGGCACCCAACCCGTTGTGGGATCAATTGAATGCGCAGGAGCGGGCGCTGCAGGCGCGCAAGATGGAAGTGTACGCCGCGATGGTCGAACACATGGACATGAATATCGGTCGCCTGATCGACTACCTCAAACGCAGCGACCAGTACGACAATACGCTGATCCTGTTTGTCTCGGATAACGGTGCGGCCGGGGAAGACCATGCCCGGGGCTATTCGCCGGGGGATGCCCTGACCGACGACTCGCTGGCCAACATCGGCCGGCGTGGCTCCAATATCAACTATGGCTTTCGTTGGGCCGAAGTCAGCGCTACGCCCTTCAGTCTGGTCAAGGGCACTACCGGTGAAGGCGGCATCAGCTCGCCAGCCATCGTCAAGTTACCGGCTGGCCTGCGGGGCGTCGCCGGCGGGCAGATTGTGCACGGGATAGGTCGGGTGGATGACCTGCTGCCTACCTTCCTCGAACTGGCCGGCGCTGCCGATCCCGGCGACCAACACGGTGGAGAACTCAGACAGCCGATCACCGGCATATCCCTGCTGCCTGCCTGGCAGGGGCAATCGCTGCAACGCAGCAGACCGCTGGCAGGTGAGATGTTCGGCCAGGGCTACATCCGCATCAACGACTGGAAACTTCGCGCCGCTTCCGCCCCGGACGGCAGCCCTGCCAGCCTGAGCGCAGCACGGCAATGGCAATTGTTCAACCTGAAACAGGACCGCGGCGAAACCCGGGATTTATCCGGCGAATTGCCGCACAAGGTAACAAAGTTGAAACAGGCCTGGGAGGAGTACGCCCGCTGGGCGGGTTTGCCCGAAACGGATTAATCATGCGCGCCCCTGAGACCCCGACGTTAGCCTAGGAGGGCGGGTGTTGAGGTGTGCGAGTGCTGTCAGGTATTCAGCGTGTCCATCAACACCCGCACCTTGGTCAAGGTTTCCTGATATTCGGCTTCCCCATCCGAGTCGGCGACTATGCCGCCGCCGCCCCAGCAATATAAATGATCGTTCTGATGTATCAAGCTGCGGATGGCGATGTTCATGTCCATTTGCCCTTCACAACCGATATAGCCGATGCTGCCGCAGTACAGGCTGCGTCTGACCGGCTCCAGTTCCTCGATAATCTGCATCGCGCGGATCTTGGGTGCGCCGGTGATGGAGCCGCCGGGGAAGGCGCCGGCCAGCAAGCTGAGGGCGTCGTGCTCAGCCGCCAGTGTGCCGGTGATACTGCTTACCAGGTGGTGGACGTTGGGGTAACTTTCGATGTTGAACAGCTCCGGCACCTTGACGCTACCGAAGGCACAGGCGCGGCCCAGGTCGTTGCGCAGCAGATCAACAATCATCAGATTCTCGGCTCGATCCTTGAGGCTATCCCGCAATTCATTGGCCCACGCCTGATCCTGCTCGGGCGTACCGCCCCGTGGGCGTGTGCCCTTGATGGGGCGGGTTTCTACCTGCCGATCCGCGACCTTGATAAAGCGCTCCGGCGACAGGCTCAGTATGGTGTGTCTGGCAGACTCCAGGTAAGCCGCAAACGGAGTAGGGCAGGCCTGGCGTAGTTGCTGGTAGGCGGTCAGAGGATCGCCCAGACAGGGTGCGGAAAAGCGTTGAGTGAGGTTGACCTGATAGCAGTCTCCGGCGCGGATGTACTGCTGGATGCGCTTGAAGGCCTGCAGATAGTCCGTCTGGCTCTGCTCGGCGGCAAACGGCTGTTGCAGAGCAAAAGCGCCGGGGTGCGATGCTTCTGTGTGCAGGCGCGTAAACACCTGTTGCTGTTGTTCGACGGTAATGCTCGGGTGACATACCAGCCAGCGCTGTTGTTGCTGATGGTCACTGACCAGGCTCCAGCCATAGATACCCATGCGCAGGCTGGGCAGGGTGATATCAGCCTGCGCCTGCTCGGGAAGTTGTTCCAGCGCCCGGCCAAAGTCGTAGCTGATAAAGCCCAGTGCGCCCGCACCGAAGGGCAGCTGCACCTCGCTCGGCCAACCCGCTGGGCCAAGCTGGTTCAGCGCCGAGCGTAATCTGTCAATGGTGTCCAGTCCGGCCTCATGTTGCGCCGCTTCGATCACCTGCAGCGGGCCGGCAGCCATGATGCTGTAACGTCCCAGGTCATTGGTGCTGGAGGCAGAATCGAGGAGTACCGGATGGCCCATCTCCCGTATGGCAAGCAGCCCCGGCAGCGGATCAGCCTGCCAGGGCAGTTCGGTAATGCGGTAGGGCCGGATCATGCGACGGGTTCAGTGGGTTCCGGATCGACTGGTGCTTCGTCACTGCTGAGAAATACGGGTTTGCTGAAATGCTTCTGGGAGAAGGCCATGCGCTCTTCCACGGATTCGGTCCGGCCGGCCTTTTTCAGTTCGGCGATATGCCGCTCCACGGTATGACAGCGGTGGGTCAGGCCAGCGTCGTTGGCAATCTGGATGTTCAAGCCCGGACGTGCATTGAGCTCGAGAATCAGCGGGCCTTTCTCCTCGTCCAGTACCAGATCCACGCCGATATAGCCCAGACCGGACAACTCATAGCAGGACGTGGCCAGGCGCATGAAGCCGTCCCAGTCGGGCAGTTGCACGCCGTCCACCTCATTGGCAGTATCCGGGTGTTTGCTGATCTTGTTGTTCAGCCAGGTGCCCTTGAGCGTCACGCCCGTGGTGAGATCCACCCCTACACCGATAGCGCCCTGGTGCAGGTTGGCCTTGCCGCCGGACTGGCGGGTCGGCAGGCGCAGCA
>CAYYUQ010000117.1:0-7052 GCA_964474945.1 uncultured Halopseudomonas sp.
GGTGACTCCACAATGACCAGTGCTTTTCCCATGGGTATTGGTGTTCCTCAATCTATGAATCCATATGGCCCGGCAATTTCGGGCCTGCGCTGACCCCGCCGACGAACGGCAGGCAGTCTGGAGGGCCAGAGCCTACACGTCTTCGCTGACAAAGGTAAAGCGTCGAGACGTTTTGCCATCAACCTCAATCTCCTCGACAAACATCTCCAGCGGACGCACCCATAGGTCAAAATCCCCATACAAGGTGCGGTAAACCACCACTGACTCTCCACTCTCCGAGTGCTGAGCGACACCAATCACCTGGTAATCCTTTCCTTTATAGTGGCGGTAGCGGCCGGGCTTCAGGGTCATACTTTCATCTCGTTGATGTCGGGGGGTTGTTGATGGCGTACTGTTGGTGGATAAGTGATTACGCATGTGTCGGGCAGGCCAGGCAAACGCTTCAGGATGCCTACGTGCCGCTGAAAGAACCCCCCTTGTTGTTCGCCCAGGTAACTCCGCCTACCGCCCGCAGTGCTGTTGACCACCCTGGCCAGTCCGCTCGGCGGCCATGGCTGGCTTGAGCGCGTCCGGGCAGGGTGATCGACAGCGCGGCGTGTGCTCACAACCAACCAGCAAATATACTGACGAAGCAACACGCTACTTGGCCAGATACCGCATCCCCTGCTCCAACCCTTCCAGGGTCAGCGGATACATCTGGTCTTCCATCAGATCCTGGATGATGCGCGTTGAGGTGGTATAGCCCCAGGCATCCTTCGGATAGGGGTTGATCCAGATGGTCTTGGGAAACTTCTCCCGCAGCCGAGTAATCCAGACGTGACCTGCTTCCTCGTTCCAGTGCTCCACACTACCGCCCGGCTGAGTGATCTCGTAAGGCGCCATCGCCGCGTCACCGACGATCACTACCTTGTAATCCGAACCGTACTTATGCAGCACGTCCATGGTCGGAATTCGTTCCTGCGTGCGGCGCATATTGTCCTTCCACACTGACTCATACAGGCAGTTATGGAAGTAGTAATACTCCAGATGCTTGAACTCGGTGCGGCAGGCAGAAAACAGTTCCTCACATACCTTGATATGCGAATCCATCGAGCCGCCAATATCGAACAGCAACAGCAGCTTGACCGCGTTGCGTCGTTCGGGGCGCATCTGAATATTCAGCAAACCGCCGTCCCGGGCGGTATGGTCGATGGTGCCATCAATATCCAGCTCTTCCGCGGCGCCGGTACGAGCAAATTTGCGCAGGCGGCGCAGGGCCACCTTGATGTTGCGCGTGCCGAGCTCGACCTGATCATCCAGGTTCTTGTACTCGCGCTGCTCCCAGACCTTGGCCGCTCGCCCCTGGCGCTGACCGGCCTCGCCCACACGAATGCCCATGGGATTGTAACCGCCCGAACCAAAAGGGCTGGTGCCACCAGTGCCGATCCATTTGTTGCCACCGGCATGACGTTCTTTCTGCTCTTCGAGGCGCTTCTTGAACTCCTCGATCAGCTTATCCAGCCCACCCAGCGACTGGATCTGCTCACGCTCTTCGTCGGTCAGCAGGCGCTCGAACTCCTTGCGGAGCCAATCTTCGGGGATCAGCGCCTCCAGCAGCTCATTGAGATCCTGTAGACCATTGAAATAGACACCGAAGGCACGGTCGAATTTATCGAAGTGACGCTCATCCTTGACCATCACGGTGCGCGCCAGATAGTAGAATTCGTCCATATCAGCGAACACCACATGCTTCTTCAACGCATGGATCAGATCCAGCAGCTCACGCACCGATACCGGCACTTTTGCTGCACGCATTTCATTAAACAGCCCCAGTAACATAGGGTGTACCCCCTGTTAGCGGTTCTGACGGCGCGTCATGAAGGCCAAGCGCTCCAGCAACTGCACGTCCTGTTCGTTCTTCACCAGCGCGCCGTACAGTGGGGGAATGGCCTTGGTCGGATCGCGGTCGCGCAATACGGCTTCCGGAATCTCATCGGCCATTAACAGCTTCAACCAATCGACCAGTTCGGACGTGGACGGTTTTTTCTTCAGACCTGGTACCTTGCGTACGTCAAAGAAGATATCCATTGCTTCACTGAGCAGATCCTTCTTGATGTTCGGATAGTGCACGTCAACGATGCGCTGCATGGTTTCGCGATCGGGGAAGGCGATGTAGTGGAAAAAGCAGCGGCGCAGAAAAGCATCCGGCAGTTCTTTCTCGTTGTTTGAGGTAATGATGATGATCGGGCGCTGCCTGGCCTTGATCGTCTCATTGGTCTCGTAAACAAAAAACTCCATCTTATCGAGTTCCTGCAACAGATCGTTGGGGAATTCGATGTCAGCTTTGTCGATCTCGTCAATCAGCAGGATGGCACGCTCTTCAGACTCGAAGGCCTCCCACAGCTTGCCCTTCTTGATGTAGTTGCGTACGTCATGCACCTTGTCGACGCCCAATTGGGAGTCACGCAGGCGACTGACTGCATCGTACTCATACAAACCCTGGTGCGCCTTGGTGGTGGACTTGATATGCCAGGTGATCAGTTTGGCGCCCAGCGCCTCAGCGAGCTCTTCGGCAAGCATGGTTTTACCGGTGCCCGGTTCACCCTTGATCAGCAGCGGGCGCTCCAACGTAATGGCTGCGTTCACGGCGAGTTTAAGATCGTCTGTAGCGACGTAGGACTGGGTACCTTCGAACTTCATGGGAGTTTCCTTGGGGCCTGACCCGGCCTTGGCCGGGTGTTCAACTAATGGTCAGCTCAGGACTATAGCTTGGGCCCGGAATGAGTGTAAACGCACGGGCGACATTCACAGCATCATTCGCCCTCCTCCAGCGCCCGCTCAAATCGCGGCGTGAAGGCTTCAACAAACGCATTGCGAAGGATCGCAATAAAGGCCTGAAATGCGCTCATTTCGGTGTTATCCAGACTGCCGGACAGCTCTATACGGGTCGCGAACTGATCCTTGCTCTGGTTCTGCAGCACTTCCTGACCACCATGCACGATGGCCTCCCATAGCCCCCGGAAGAACCCCTTGTCCTCGTTACGTACATCCTGATCCATGTCGAACACATCAACATGGCGCATCAGCGGCTTGATATATCCGTCTACCTGACGTTCGCGCACCTCCAGTTCCAATGTCAGATCCCCTTCGCCAGCACGGAAGTCAAACTTGCCGTAGGCTGAGGCGAAGTCATTGATGCGGGTGAGATCCAGCCCGAGCATTCTCAACTGCAGATCCGCATTATCCAGTCGTCCCAGCGGATCGAAGTGGGCATTGGCTTCCACCGCGGCGTGATCGAGAAATTGCGCAGTTCCGTCCATGCCCGCGCTGCGCTGCCCCTGAGCGTCCGGCGCATTGGTCAAATTATACACGGTGAGCTGCACCTCAGAGGCATTGATATTCACTGGCGGGTCGCTGGAAAAGTTGCGAAACGAGATAGTGCCACCATGAACTCTCACTTCGTTCAATTGCACAGGCACCATCTGCTCCAGCTGCGCCCGCCAGTCCACACCTTCACCGGTCTGCTTCTGCTCTTCGGTATCGCCGTCGACAAAATTCAGCTCGGGCTGATGAAGATCCACCTCGCCCACCAGGATGCCCTCTTGCCAGAGGATACGCATGCGAACCGCAATATCCATCTGCGGGATATCGAGAAACGGCACCTGAATGTCGCCTTCGGTCTTGGTGATCTCCAGCCCGTTAACGCGATACGCGCCTCTCCACCAGGTCAGATCCACATCCTCGATATGACCGCGATAATCCCCCATATCCGCTAGCTTATCGTTCAGGTACTCGCGTACCAGCCACGGCAGCAACAGATGCAGTATGATCAGCAGCAGTGCCAGCACCGCCACCACCAGAAAGGAATACCCAAGCGTTCTGTTCATATCAAAAGTGACTGATGCGCTCGACGGTAGTTCAACCAATTGACGCCCTGTGGTGCGGGGCATAGGCTGCATTCCAGTAGACCTCAACAAGGAGCCTCGTCATGAGTCATGTTTTCGCGGACTACTCCCAGTCCATCGGCAACACCCCATTGGTGCGCATCAACCGCCTTGGCCCCAAGGGCGTTACCATTCTGGCCAAAGTAGAGGGTCGCAACCCTTCGCACTCGGTCAAGTGCCGCATCGGTGCCAACATGATCTGGAATGCCGAATCCCGCGGCTTACTCAAGCCGGGCATGACCATTGTCGAGCCCACCTCCGGCAACACGGGCATAGGCCTGGCCTTCGTTGCCGCCGCCCGCGGCTACCGCCTGATTCTGACCATGCCTGCCTCCATGAGTCTGGAACGGCGCAAGGTACTCAAGGCATTGGGTGCGGAGCTGGTGCTGACCGAACCTGCCAAGGGCATGAAAGGCGCTATCGAGAAGGCCCAGGAGATCACTCAAAGCGCTCCGGATAAGCACATCCTGCTGCAACAGTTCGAGAACCCTGCCAACCCGGAAATTCACGAAAAAACCACCGGCCCGGAAATCTGGAACGACACCGACGGCAGCATTGACGTACTGGTGTCAGGTGTCGGCACCGGCGGAACCCTGACCGGTATATCGCGCTATATAAAGCTGACCAAGGGTAAGCCGATCACCACCGTTGCGGTGGAGCCGATCCTGTCGCCGGTCATCACCCAGGCCATGGCAGGCGAGGACATTACCCCTGCTCCGCACAAAATCCAGGGTATCGGCGCAGGCTTCATTCCGGGCAATCTGGACTTGAGTCTGGTCGATCGCGTTGAGCAGATCAGCGACGATGAATCCCGTGATATGGCACTGCGCATCATGCGTGAAGAAGGCATTCTCTGCGGCATTTCCTCCGGTGCCGCGATGGCTGCCGCAGTGCGTATAGCTGAAGAACCCAGCATGCAGAACCGCACCATTGTGGTCATTCTGCCTGACTCCGGTGAGCGCTATCTGTCGACCATGCTCTTCAGCGAGCTGTTTACCGAGCAGGAACTGGAGGCCTGAGCTTCCGGCGTTACGGTCTCGCAAACACCTCCGGGGTGAATGCGAGACCGCAACACTGCCTGGGGCGGAGCAACAGTGATTTACCCAACTCACTCTTCCGTCACCTGCCCTGACTGGCTATCCTGAGCGCTCCTCCGGTTACAGGTTGTTCGCCATGTCAGATTCTGCCGCTCATGTTGCCCGCCGCTTACTCGATGCTTTTGACGAGTATCGCTCGGCCTTTCGTGAACTGACCCTGAGCGCCCGCGCCCGCTTTGAGCAGGCTCAATGGGTGGAGATCCAGGAAGCATCCACGGCACGCATCAACCTTTATGATCAACGTATATTCCAGACCCGCGACCAGCTATCGGCTGACCCGTGTTGTCAGGACATCCTCGATGCAGATCGTTGGCCGGCAATCAAGGCAGCGTTTATCGAGCTGATCGAGGATCGCTTTGACGACGACCTGGCGGAGACCTGGTTCAACTCGGTGTTTTTCAAGATGCACCGGCATGACCAGATCAGCGACCGGACGATGTTCGTGCACAGCACCCGCCCAGCGATTCGCAAGCCGTCGCGCATTCCTCTGACCCGGGGTTTCATCTCCGGCGGCTGTCTGATCAGCCTGGCGCGACAACTGCTCAGTGATTACGCCTTCGATGTCCCTTGGGCGGACGTCGAACGGGACAGCCAATTGATTGTGGATTGCCTGAAGCAAGGACTGCCCGATTGGGCTCAGCTCGACCACGGGCTGACCATCGAAGTTATTCAGTCAGTGTTCTACCGCAACAAGGGTGCCTACCTGGTCGGTCGCGTGCTGAGCCAGGGTGAACAGTGGCCCTTCGTATTGGCGCTGGTGCACCGGGACGGCGAAGGTATCAGCGTGGACACCCTGATCACCGATGAATCGGAAATCTCCATCATCTTCTCCTTCACCCGTTCCTACTTCATGGTGGATGTCAGCGTCCCGACGGAGATGATCAGCTTTCTGCAACAGATTCTGCCGGGCAAGCAGATTGCCGAGCTGTATACCGCGCTGGGCTTTTATAAGCAGGGCAAATCCGAGTTCTATCGTGCGCTGATTGACTATATGGCTCGCAATCCCGACGACCGCTTCATCATGGCCGCCGGTGTGCGAGGCATGGTCATGACGGTATTCACCCTGCCCGGTTTCAATACCGTCTTCAAGGTGATCAAGGACAAATTCTCGCCGTCAAAACACGTCAACCGCGCCACCGTCATCGAAAAATACCGACTGGTAAAACGCCACGATCGTGTCGGCCGCATGGCTGACACCCAGGACTTTGCCGACTTCCGTTTCGCACGGGACAGCTTCGAGCCGGAATGTCTGGAAGAGCTGCTCGAGGTAGCCCCCTCCACCGTGGTGCTGGAAGGCGATAGCGTGTTGATCCGCCAATGCTGGACGGAACGGCGCATGACGCCGCTGAACATCTATCTGGAAACGGCCAGTGAGGCCCAGACCCGTGAGGCATTGCTGGACTACGGGTTAGCCATCAAGCAGCTGGCCGCGGCGAATATTTTTCCCGGCGACATGCTGTTGAAAAACTTCGGCGTCACCCGCCATGGCCGCGTGGTGTTCTACGACTACGATGAAATCAGCTACCTGACCGAGGTCAACTTCCGGCACATACCCGAAGCACTCTATCCGGAACAGGAAATGTCATCCGAACCCTGGTACTCGGTCGGGCCGAATGATGTTTTCCCCGAAGAGTTTCCAGTATTTCTGTTTGCAGATATACGCCTGCGCCGGATGTTTACCCAGATGCACGGTGAATTATTCGATGCCGATTACTGGAAGGGCCTGCAGCAACAGATTCGCGACGGCAAGGTGATTGACGTGTACCCGTATCATCGGCCGGAGGAACGCGCCCAACTCTAGAACCCGGGGCGCCAGCAGCCCGCATCCCAGCGGGCAAAGCCCCATACCAGGGCCCTCCGGAAAATATCCGACGAAAGGCGTGCTATTTTCACAAACTGACGTATACTGAATTTCGCATGTTTTGCCCCGGTCGAGAAAACTCACCTTGACTTGATCGACATAACGGGGCAAAGTAAGCGCGTAGGTTTTCAAGAGATAGAGTAGTAGGCTGCAAGCGCACTTTCAGTACGT
>CAYYUQ010000118.1:0-6950 GCA_964474945.1 uncultured Halopseudomonas sp.
GAATGCCACAGTTGCTTCCAGTGGCTGATGCCGACGATTGACCAGTTCCGCAATGTCTGGCCTGAAGTGGAGGTGGATTTCGCTTCAGGTCATTTCTTCGCCCCGCTCCCGGCATTGGCGCGCGGGGAACTTGATCTGGTGATCACCTCCGACCCTCAGGAAATTGCCGGCCTCAGTTATGTACCACTGTTCACGTATGAAGCTGTCCTGGCCATCAGCAACCAGCATCCACTGGGTAGCCGCAGCTTTATCGAGCCCGGTGACCTGGCCAGCGAGACCCTGATCTGCTATCCGGTAGAGCGCGATCGTCTGGATATCTTCAGCCGGTTTCTTGGGCCAGCCGGGGTGGAACCGATCGGCATACGCAACGCCGAGCTGACCATCATGATGATGCAACTGGTCGCCTCCGGCCGCGGCGTATGTTGTTTGCCGAACTGGGCAATCACCGAATATCTGCAGCGGGGTTATGTCAACGCCAGGCGACTGGGACGCGACGGATTATTCGGCACCCTGTATGCAGCGGTTCGTGAAGATATGCTTGAGATGCCTTATATGCAGGATTTTTTGCTGACTGCGAAAGATATTTCCTTCGCCACCCTCGAAGGGGTGAGTGCCCGGGTGCAGGCATAATCGGGACAGCGCAAAGGATCGGCACCGGCTTCCCAGACGCGTCAAAGCGTCTCGCTATGGCATTCTGACAGCAGATGATACGTTTGCCTGTTAAATGCGACCCTCTTGGCTTTGTCTCAATCTCCACCCTTATAGGCGAGTGCCTCCCTTGAGATTTAGAGACAGGATCTGTATCGATCCGGGCGTTTTAGCAGTGTGCGCTGCCCGCGACCATCCCTATAAAACCAACAACAAGAGAAACCCACAGATGAAAGCACCTGTATTCAAACTGACCAGCTTCGCGCTGGGCATGTTCTTATCCGCTGGCGCCATGGCTACCAACCCGGGTACGCCGGATCCAGATCCAGGTCCTGGCCCAGGTACGGGCTTCCCTCCTGTTTCCAACTTTGCTTCCAGTGGCCCCTTCTCGGTCACCAACAGCAACGTGAACACCACTTGTACCGTTTATCGTCCACGCACCCTCGGCGACAACGGTCTGCGCCATCCGATCATCCTCTGGGGTAACGGCACCGGCAGCTCCCCAAGCACCTACAGCAGCCTGCTGGAACATTGGGCCAGCCATGGCTTTGTGGTTGCCGCAGCACGCACCTCCAATGCCGGTAGCGGCGAAGAGATGATCTCCTGCCTGAACTACCTGATCACTGAGAACGGTCGCAGCAGCGGCACCTTTGCCGGCAAACTGGACGTGAACCGTGTAGCTACAGCCGGTCACTCCCAGGGTGGTGGTGGGAGCATCATGGCGGGGCAGGACAGCCGCATCAGCGCGACAGCTCCTTTCCAGCCCTACACCATCGGTCTTGGTCACCGCAGCTCCTCGCAGAGCAATCAGAACGGCCCCATGTTCCTGATGACCGGTGGCAACGACACCATTGCCTCACCACGTCTGAACGCCCAGCCTGTATTCAACCGCGCCAACGTGCCGGTCTTCTGGGGTGAACGCCGCAGTGTTGGGCATTTTGAGCCGGTGGGTAACGGTGGCAATTATCGCGGCCCATCCACCGCCTGGATGCGTTACCACCTGATGAATGACCAGAACGCCGAAAGTACTTTCTACGGCAGCCGTTGTGGTCTCTGTACTGACCGCAACTGGGATGTGCAGCGCAAAGGTATCAACTAAGTACCAAGCGGCAAGATCAGAGGCCGGCTATCGCAAGATTGCCGGCCTTTTTCGTCATGTTCACGCTCCTGCCTACCAGCCGTCAGGCTATCTTCTCTCTTGCCTCGCTGATTAAACTGCCTTGCTGACCATTCAGTCAGAATTATTCCCTTCATGCACGGGACACTTTTAACCCAGGTATCATTTCGCTACCATGTTCCGCAATGAATACAAAAAAAGGTGTTTAAACTGATGAGCATGCAACCCACCCCTCTATCCATGGCCCTATCCCAACGTCAGGCCGATGAGCGGGCTACTCCCCTTTCCGCGTTTCGTATGGCTCGCCGCTGGTGGCTCGAAGGTCGTCGGCTGAATCTGTCTCTGCTTGCTGAAGAGTTGGGCATTGGCCGTGCCACCCTGATGCGCTGGGTGGGTAACAAGGATCTGTTGATGGGCGAGATTCTCTGGTCGCTGTACAAGGGCATCTATGACCAGGCAATCGAAAAGGCCAAAGCTGACCATCCCAAGCGAGGCATCAACTTTCTTGGCCAGATTTACAACGATGTGAATGTGGCGCTGATCAACGCCCAGCCCATGCACGATTTTCTCGCAGCGGAACCACAATGGGGCCTGCAATTATTGACCTCGAATGTTTCTGGTCTGCAGCAGCGCTTGATCGACGAGTGGCAGGCATTGTTCGAAGAGGAAATCAAAGCCGGACGCATCCATCCGGAAATGGACGCCAGCAGTCTGGCTTATTACATTATTCGTATCGGCGAGGGCGCCATCTATTGCGACCTGATCTGCGGCCGCACCCCAGAGCCGGAACATGCGGCTCAGGCGTTCCGCCTGTTGGTCAACGGCCACACGCGCTGATCTGCGCCAGCTAACGCCGACGCAACGGCCATTCTATGACAAAGCAGGCTCCACCGAGGGCCTGTGATGCCTCCACCCGCGCCCTGCCTCCGTGCCAGAACATCACCCTGCGCACAATCGACAGCCCCAGACCATAGCCACCTGAAGCCCGTGTGCGACTCATATCCATGCGCATGAAGGGACTGAATACCTTTTCCCGGTAGGCCTCGGGAATACCCGCGCCGTCATCCTCGACCGATATCCGACACATTCCATGTTGAATACGCGTGGTGATGCGTACCTGAGTATTCGCATGGCGCATGGCGTTACTGATCAGATTGGTAATCGCGCGTTGTAGGTAACGGGGTTCAGCATCAATGTGCCGTCCCAGACCCCAGGAATTATCAACATGATTCAACTCGAGAGCAGCGTTCAGTGGCGCCAACTCATTGATTACCTGTTCCACCATCCGCGGCACATTGGTACCCTTCATGGTAATAGCCGGCGCGCCCTGCTCGAGTCGTGCGTAAGTCAGGATTTCATCGACCAGGCTGTCCAGTTCGCTCAGATCACCATCCATGCCGCTGATGAAACGTTGGCGATCCTCAGCGTCCTCTGCCGTTTCCAGCATTTCCAGACCAAAGCGCAAGCGTGCGACTGGTGTGCGCAGCTCGTGGGAGACGGCACCCAGCGTTTCACGCTGGATACGCATGAGCCGTTGCACATGCCCGGTCATTTCGTTGAAAGCACGCGCCAGACGGCCCACCGAATCAGGGCTATCCATCTCCACGCGGTAATCCAGATTGCCGTTAATGATATTCGTCGCGGCCGTTTCAAGCGCCATCAAACGCTGCTCCAACTGGCGCACCAGCAGGTAGATAAACAAGCCAATCAGCATCAGCGCCAGTAGTCCCATAATCAACAACAGCTGCGGCGGATACAGACTCATCTGATAGAGCGGCCCCAATTGCAGTATCCACTGTGTACCGGGAATTTTCAGGTACAACAGGATCGAATCACCGTCAGGCCCGAGTGCCATGACCGTATCAATTTCATCGAGCCGGCGCAGTTGATCCGGATCCAATCCGGACTCCCTCACCCGGGTCAATTGCAACGGGTACCCGAAGCCCTTTTCCCTGCGCAGCTGCTGCAAACGGGACGGCATATTGGATTCGGGTTGACGTACCAATTCATCGGCAATCAGAAACAGCGTAGCGCGACCCAGTTGCTCGGAGACCTGCTGAATATCTGCCACCAACACCACTTCCCTGGGCTGATGGTCGATCAGCGCCATGACCCGCACTTCATTATTGCTGTTCGGGCGCACCAACACCCGTCCTTGCAGCAGCTTGGACCAACTGGAGGAATCCAACGAAAGCTCGGATAGTTCGTGCAGCTCCAGCGGCACGCCCAGCAGCCGCTGCCAGACGTTCATGATCTGTCGACGCTCGGATGAATCCATGGGCTCCAGGTTATCTGCCATCAGCCGGAAGGTACCGCTGGCCATGCGCTCCCGGTAGTCCTCAGCGCGAATCCCGTTGATCTGCTGAATGCCCAGCAGGGCCAGTAGCAGCACGGCCACCAGCACCAGCAGCATGCCGCCGTAGATGCGGAGGAAAATCGGGTTCACGGGGTATCCGTTTCCGGCGCCACGAAGAGATAGCCTTTGCTGCGAACCGTCTTGATCAGCCGGGGCATATCCGGGTCATCTCCAATTTTCGGGCGGATACGTGATATGCGCACATCGATCGAGCGGTCCTGGCCGTCATACTCAATACCCCGCAGCGCAACGAAGGTTTCCTCGCGGCTGAGAATGCGTCCGGCGTTACTGGCCAACAACCAAAGCAGATCAAACTCGGCACCGGTCAGGTCAATCAGTTGATTATTCAACCAGGCCTCACGACGCGTTTGATCTATCACAAGAGCACCGAAAGACAGGCGGGTGAGCGAACGCTCGGGAAGCTCAGCCTCAATTCTGCGCAATAGGGCACGGATACGCGCCAGCAGCACCTGCGGCCGCACAGGCTTGTTGACGAAGTCGTCAGCCCCCAGCTCCAGGCCCTTGATATGATCCTGGTCATCGCTGCGAGCGGTGAGCATCAGAATGGGACGGGCAAAACCCTTCTCCCGAAGCTTGCGACAAACCGATAAACCATCCTCCCCAGGCAGCATCAGGTCGAGCACAACAAGCGCGGGGGGATTGGCCAGGATCAGCTCTACGGCCTTGCTTCCATCGTCAACCAACTCGATGGCCAGCCCCTGCGACTGCAAAAACTCACCGATCAATCCAGCCAGTTTGGCATCATCTTCAACAATGACTATGCGTTCTTTCTCTGCGTGCATTCCGTTACCCTTGGGTTACCGCCGGATGTATCCGCAGATTGTATCATCGACAAACAAAAGGCCGGCAAATGGCCGGCCTTTCATCAGGTTAAAGCGCTGAGACAGGATCAGGCCTTGTCGATCCGATCCTTGAGGTTGTCCTTGACTTTGCCTTTGAGCTGCTGGGCTTCGCCCTTACGCTCCTGCATACCCCCTTCAGCACGGGTACCCGGCTTATCACTGGCCTGCTTCACCCGGCCCACAACCTCGTTGGCTTTGCCTTTTACCTTGTCTTTGGTGCTGCTCATGATTAACGCCTCGTTTGTGTGGCTACCCTGATTTTGACCAAGTGAGACGTTAAACGTTGCAGTTTACTTGACCAGCAACACAGGTACCGGCACATCATGGATAACGCGGGTAGCCACAGAACCCATTACCAGGTTACCCAGGCTGCCCATACCGCGAGTGCCCATGACAACAGTGTTACAGCCCAGCCGTTTGACCGCTGCAACCACTTCGGTTACCACGTCGCCTACGACTTCATGCACTTCGTGACTGATGGAAGCCGCTTCCAGCATTTGTGACGCTTCGGTATTGACCTCTTTCGCATGGGTAATGGCACCCTTGCGCAGATCGTCGAGCATGCTCGCTGGCACATAGTTGCCGTACAGATTGGGTTCGCGCTGTACGTTCAACACATGAACCTGAATGTGTGGATATACCTTGGCGAAGTCGACCAAATACTGCACTGCGCGTTTGGCTGACGCAGATCCGTCGAATGGAACCAATACATTGTGCATAGCTACTCCCTTTTTTGTGATCACTTCACTCAGAGCATAGCCGTTAAACGATCAGGTGCCTATGACTTGCATCAAAATAGTGCTGCGCTTCCAGCACAGCATTCCCATGCGCACCGGCATGAGGCATGACACATCGATTCTCTCGCGGACAAATTGCAACCCATTGTTATATAAAGATTTATTAAATTGGCAAGCTCCTTGCATAAGACTTCATGCCTAATCGGCCAATTGAATGGAGTCTTACCATGTATACACGTCTCGCCTGCTCTTTTACCTGTTGCCTGGCTTTCTGCGGCCCATCCCAGGCCGAAACCTTCGATACCCCGCTCGGCGCGGTAGATGCCAGCATGAATGTCACCCTTGCAACCGATTACATCTGGCGCGGCCAATCGCAAACCGACGGAGCCGGTGCGATTCAGGGCGGTCTGGATCTGGCTCATGAGAGTGGGCTTTATATAGGTGCCTGGGCGTCCAATGTCGATGCCGGAGATTTCGGTGGCGCCAGTGTCGAAATCGACTACTTCGCAGGCTTCAGTTCCGAACTCACCGACGCCTTGAGCTATGACCTGCAGTGGGCTACCTATACCTTTCCGAAGAACAGCGATATTACCGCTGAAGAGTTGCTGGCCAGCCTTTCCTACCATGGCCTGACTGTCGGATTGAAGTACACCTATGACCCGCAGGTTGCACTGTACAGCTATGTGGGTTACGGCTTTGACCTACCGTACGGGCTTGGACTGGGCTTGCACTACGGCAGCACTGACACCAAGGATCCGCTGGACGGTGCAAGTGGTGACGAGCGCTACAATGATTGGGGCGTCACGCTGAGCAAAACGGTGCTGGGACTGGATCTGGCTCTGATGTACAGCGATACCGATCTGGGTGACGACTGCCCCTATCAAAGCAGTGATTCCTGCGATGCCAACTTTACCTTCTCGGCATCAAAATCCTTCTAAAGCAAAACAGCCCTCGCAATGCGAGGGCTGTTCTTCATCTCAGGCTCGGGGTAGCGTGACGCCGCGCTGGCCCTGATATTTACCGCCACGATCCCTGTATGACACTTCGCACTGTTCATCGGATTCAAAGAACAGCATCTGCGCCACACCTTCATTGGCATAAATCTTGGCCGGCAGGGTTGTGGTATTGGAAAACTCAAGCGTAACGTGCCCTTCCCATTCCGGCTCCAGCGGCGTCACGTTGACGATGATACCGCAGCGGGCATAGGTGCTCTTGCCCAGGCAGATGGT
>CAYYUQ010000119.1:0-6716 GCA_964474945.1 uncultured Halopseudomonas sp.
GTACTCGGCTACGAACCGAGCGGTCGGAGGTTCGAATCCTCCCGAGTGCGCCATACGAAAAACCCATTGCTGATGCAGTGGGTTTTTTTTTGCGCGACTATTCGCGGAGGCTCAGTCCGTCGCGCGCTGCCTTCTGTCTGGGGCTTGTCGTTTCAGGAGCCCGGTTTCAGGTTTCCCTGAAGACTAACCACGAAGGTCATTGATCGTCAGGGAAAGCGAAGGTACATTAGACCGATTTTGGTTGGGCGCATTAGCTCGCTAACTCAGGAAATATAATAAATGGCTTCTACGAATCTTTTGATGGACGGTGTTGAGCTGATGCTGCTGGGGGTGGGGTCGGTATTTGTCTTTCTGGCGTTGCTGATCGGTTGCATCACGCTGCTCTCACGTTTTGTAATGCACTTTCTTCCCGCCGACGCAGCTCTCGCTGCGGCACCCGTGCGCAGAACCCCGACTACTGCACCCGTTGTCGATTCCGAAACACTTGCTGTGATCAGTGCTGCCGTGCGTGAGCACCGAATTCGCCGCAGCCGTTAAATTGAAAACCAGACTTTCAAAACCAGAATAACAGGCCAGATTAATGAGTGATTTACAAGCTGGGGCATTGGGTATTACTGATGTCATTCTCCGCGATGCGCACCAATCCATTCTCGCTACTCGCATGCGTCTTGACGATATGCTGCCTATCGCCGACAAGTTGGATCGGGTCGGATTCTGGTCGGTCGAGTCCTGGGGTGGGGCGACTTTTGATTCCTGCATCCGCTATCTGGGTGAAGACCCCTGGGAGCGCATTCGCGCCTTGAAACAGGCCATGCCCAATACCCGTCAACAAATGTTGTTGCGCGGTCAGAACCTGCTTGGTTATCGCCATTATGCCGATGACGTGGTGGAAAAGTTTGTCGAGCGGGCAGCGGTAAATGGGGTAGATGTATTCCGCGTATTTGACGCGATGAACGATCCGCGCAACCTGCGAACTGCGCTGCAAGCGGTTCGGCAGGTAGGCAAGCACGCCCAGGGCACCATTTCCTATACCACCAGCCCAGTGCATACACTGGAAATGTGGGTGGATCTGGCGAAGAGCATCGAAGACATGGGTGCTGACTCGCTGGCGATCAAGGACATGGCCGGGATTCTGACCCCCTACGTTGCCTTTGAACTGGTGAGCCGACTCAAGCAAACCCTGAGTATTCCGATTCATATGCAATGCCACGCTACCGCCGGGCTCTCATCCGCCGCGATTCTCAAGGCAGCGGAAGCGGGTATCGATAACGTGGACACCGCCATTTCATCCATGTCGATGACCTACGGACATTCGCCAACTGAGTCCGTGGTCGCCATGTTCCAGAACACGCCGCGTGATACCGGCCTGGATCTGGTACTGCTGGAAGAAGTAGCAGCATACTTCCGTGAAGTGCGGAAGAAGTATGCGAAGTTCGAGGGTAACCTCAAGGGCGTAGACGCGCGCATTCTGGTTGCCCAGGTGCCTGGCGGCATGTTGACCAATATGGAAAGCCAGCTGAAAGAGCAGGGCGCCGGCGATAAGTTCGACCAGGTGCTGGAAGAGATCCCGCGTGTACGTGAGGATCTGGGCTTTATTCCGCTGGTTACGCCCACGTCACAGATTGTTGGCACGCAAGCGGTCATTAACGTGCTGACCGGTGAGCGCTACAAGTCAATCACCAAGGAAACTGCCGGCGTACTGAAAGGCGAGTACGGCTCGGCACCCGCACCCTTCAATCTCGAGTTGCAGGCGCGGGTATTGGATGGCGCAGAAGCTATCACCTGTCGTCCGGCTGACCTGCTTGAGCCGGAAATGGATCGGTTGACTGATGAGTTGCGTCAGCTTGCTGCCGAGGAAGACTTTACCCTCGCCGCCGACGAAATTGATGATGTGCTTACCTATGCATTGTTCCCGCAGATCGGCTTGAAATTCCTGAAGAACCGCGGTGATGCGAGTGCATTTGAGCCGGTGCCTGATGGCAGTGAGGTAACGAAGGCTGCTCCTTCTGGTGAGCCGGAAGTCTACACCGTGTCGGTCAATGGCAAGGATTTCGTCGTTCAGGTAACTGACGGCGGCGATATCAGTGGCATTCGCGAGATTGGCCACAGCACAGCTGCTGCAAGCACTGCAACAAGCGCGCCCGCATCCGCCGCTGGTGGTGATCCGCAGGTTGCGCCGTTGGCAGGTAATATCTTCAAGGTACTGGTGCAGTCCGGCGATCATGTGGAAAACGGACAGGTGGTTATGATCCTCGAGGCCATGAAAATGGAAACGGAGATTTGCGCCGCTCGCTCCGGGGTCGTTGGCTCGGTGAATGTCAAAACGGGTGACGCTGTATCGGTCGGCGACACTCTGTTGACCATTGCCTAAGGAGAGGGCCCATGGAGAAACTATTCATGTTATGGCAGACCACCGGTCTGTATCACATCGCGCCCGGCCAGGTGTTGATGATCCTGGTGTGCCTGTTGTTGATCTATCTGGCGATCCGCAAAGGATTTGAGCCATTGTTGCTGATTCCGATTGGCTTTGGCGGTGTTCTGGCCAACCTCCCCGTAGCGGGCATGGCCGAGTCGGGCGGTCTGTTGATGCTGATCTATGAGGTCGGTATTCCTACCAGCGTGTTCCCCCTGCTGATC
The DNA here is from genome assembly GCA_964474945.1 of uncultured Halopseudomonas sp. Lineage (GTDB taxonomy): Bacteria > Pseudomonadota > Gammaproteobacteria > Pseudomonadales > Pseudomonadaceae > Halopseudomonas. Next base: position 2,638 of record CAYYUQ010000119.1, read on the forward strand.
TTCATGGGGGTCGGCGCGATGACCGACTTCGGCCCCATGCTGGCCAACCCCCGCACATTGTTGCTCGGCGCGGCTGCACAGGTAGGTATCTTCGGTACGCTGTTGGGTGCCCTTGCGCTGACGGTATGGGGAGTGCCGGGTTTCGATTTCACCATGCGAGAGGCTGCTTCGATTGCCATTATCGGGGGGGCTGACGGCCCGACATCGATTTTCGTTACCTCGAAGTTGGCACCTGACCTGCTTGGGCCGATCGCGGTGGCCGCCTATTCCTACATGGCGTTGGTACCCCTGATCCAGCCGCCGATCATGCGTGCGCTGACCAGCGAGAAGGAACGCGCGATTGTAATGACCCAGTTGCGGGTGGTGGGTAAGGCGGAAAAGGTTCTTTTCCCGCTGGTACTGCTGCTACTTATTTCGCTGTTGCTGCCGGACGCCGCGCCTTTGATCGGCATGTTCTGCTTCGGTAACCTGATGCGCGAATGCGGTGTGGTGGAGCGACTGGCGGATACTACGCGTAATGCGCTGATCAACATCGTGACCATCGCGCTGGGTCTGGCGGTAGGATCCAAGTTATCAGCGGATTCGTTTCTGCAGCTGAAAACGTTGGGTATTCTGGTGCTGGGTATGTTTGCCTTCTGCATGGGTACGGCTGCCGGTGTATTGATGGCCAAGCTGATGAATCTGGTCAGTCACCACAAGATCAACCCGCTTATCGGTTCGGCAGGTGTATCTGCTGTACCCATGGCGGCTCGGGTGTCGAACAAGGTCGGACTGGAGTCCGATCCGCATAACTTCCTGCTGATGCATGCCATGGGGCCAAACGTGGCTGGTGTTATCGGTTCGGCGGTAGCGGCAGGTATCCTGCTGGCCTTCGTGAGCTGAAATCTGCATCAGAAATTAATCGGTAAAAGTGAAAGAGCCCGCTCAGCGAACTGAGCGGGCTCTTTCATTTCAGGCAGTCCGGACTGGTGTCGGGACCTGGTGCTATCAGGCCTGTTCAGCAGCCAGCAGAGCAATCAATGCATTCTGTTGACGACGGCTCATTTCACGGAACCGCAGCAACAGCTCGCGCTCGGGTTGGTTCAGTTCTTCCACGCGCTGATCGCTCAGGGTCTGGCGCGATGGAAAGTCGGGCAGAGTGGGAAGATCCAGAAGGCTGTGTTCCAGACGCGCAATGATCTCTGAGTTCATGCTGCGGTGATGTTGCTTGGCAACTTCCGCAATGCGGTCACGCATACCTTCAGGAAGGCGTACGACAAACTTGTCGGCTGTTCGGCTAGTGTAATGCTGGAGTGCAGTTTTCATGGGCAACAATAATCGCTTTAGCTGGTGAATCGATCCCGGCCAGTTGGAATCCTTATGGCATCCTGCCATCCAAGTCGCCATTCTCGTTGGGTTTTCTGGGACGCCCGGAAAACCCTTGAAACATGGGACAACGGATAGAGGCATTTTGCTCAATTCATTGCCGACTTTTCCAACGAAAACCCTGGGCGCCGTAATTACGTCTTATCCGCGACGACTTTCCGGCGCTGGCCATTTGCAATCGAACTTTGGCAGTATTTGTCAAGGTGGTCAAGTATTCTCGTAATCGGGTAAAATGTGCGACAGAAAAACCAGCCAGTTCCCCATCATGCGCTTGTAGCTCAGCTGGATAGAGCAACCGCCTCCTAAGCGGTAGGTCCCCGGTTCGAATCCGGGCTCGCGCACCATTTCTCCTGTTTCCCTCAATATTATCTTCTCTGGATCTTGACAGGCTCGCCGTAACGCAGGATTACTGCGAGAATACACTTGTCATCGTTTATTGCCTGTCAATTAAAGGAAGGTCATGGGCTCATCATCTAACCATCATTGGAAATTCTTCCGTGCAGGCGGGTTCGATCAGGTTCAGCTGGATACACCTGAGGATCTGTTGGCGCTGCGTAACCTTGACCAGAAATTATGGGCGGCGCTGGCCTGTCCCACCAAAAATCTGGAGCTGGATCAGCGCATGCTGACCTATATAGACATCAATGGTGATAGCCGTATTCGCGCCCCAGAGATCCTCGACGCAGTGGATTGGGTGATGGCACGCCTTGCGGATCCCAGAAGCCTGTTCCGCGAGGAGCCGCTGAGGCTTGTCTCGTTCAGCGACCAGGCGCAAGGGCGTCATCTTTTACTCTCTGCCCAGCGACTGCTGAAAGTGTTGGGCCGGGATGATGCGCAGGGGCTGACGACAGCCGATACAGATGACCTGGCTGCGTTGTTCCCACCTGCGGAAGCCAACGGCGACGGTCTGGTGCCGGCGAGTCTGACTACAGAAGCCGATCTACAGGCGGCCATTACCGACATCATCAGTTGTCTCGGGGCGGAACAGGATCGCAGTGGTGAACCGGCTGTCTCCGAGGCGGGCATCAATAATTTCTTTGCCCAGGCCCAACAGGTATATGAGTGGCAGCAGGGCGCGGAGCAGCATGGTGTTCATTCGCTGGGGCCGGACGATGAGCAGGCGATTGCGGCTATCAGTGCCCTGCGGGACAAGATCGATGACTACTTTACACGGATAGAGATGGTCGCCTTTGATCCACGTGCGGCGAGCATCATGAATGCTGACGAGGCTGAGTTGGCGCGGTTGTCCTCGCTGAACCTGGCCAATACGGCGGAGGTGGCCGATTTGCCGCTGGCCAGTTTGCAGCATGGCCAGACTTTGCCGTTGGATACAGGTATCAACCCTGCCTGGCGCGCCGCCATGGACGCCCTGCGCGAGCATGTGGTCAAGCCGGTACTGGGTGATGTTGATGCAATCAGTCGTAGCCAATGGTTGGAGTTGACCGCCCGCAGTAATGCTTATTTCGCCTGGCAAGCATCCAAACCTCAGGTGGACATCCTCAATGGCATGAGTGTGGAGCGGATTGTTGAGTTGGTGGAGCAGGGCATTCAGGCTCGACTGCTGGAACTGGTGGCATTTGATCTGGAAGTAGCCGAGGCGGCTGACGGGTTGGTTGACCTGGATAAACTGCTGCGGTTACAGCGCGGACTGGTCACGCTGCTGCGCAACTTTATTTCCTTTCAGAACTTCTACTGCCGTCAGGAAAAGGCCATCTTCCAGGCCGGTCGACTCTATATCGACGGCCGTAGCTGTGATCTGGTTGTGGAAGTGGGCGATGTGGATGCCCACAGCAAGGTGGCGGCGAACAGTGAAAGCTTCCTGTTGTATTGTGCCTGTACTCGCCGCGGACAGCCGGTTCGGGAGCGAGAGTCGCTGAACATTGTTGCTGCGGTGACCGCAGGTCATGAGAGCGAGCTGACAGTCGGCCGTAACGGACTCTTTTACGACCGCGAGGGTAATGATTGGGACGCCACCGTGGTCAAGGTGGTACAGAACGCGATCAGTGTACGTGAAGCCTTCTGGTCCCCTTACCGCCGGGTGTCCAAGCTGGTGTCTGATCAGATCCAGAAGCTCGCCGCCAGCCGGGACGATGCCTTGGTCAATAATGCGGCGGCCAAGGTAGGCAGCAGTGCGGATCCCGCAGCCGATACCACAGCCATGTCGAAGACCTTCGACATCGCCAGGTTTGCAGGTATTTTTGCGGCGATTGGTCTGGCTGTCGGTGCCCTGGGGGCGGCGATGGCGGCTATTTTCAGCGGTCTCATGTCACTGACATGGTGGCAATGGCCATTGGTGCTGGCGGGTGTTCTGTTGGCCATATCCGGGCCCTCAATGCTCATGGCCTGGTTCAAATTGCGTCGACGCAACCTGGGGCCGATTCTTGATGCCAATGGTTGGGCGGTCAACACCCAGGCACGCATCAATATCGCCTTTGGCACTGCGCTCACTCAGCTGGCTCATTTGCCGGCCGGTTCAGCCAAGGCGTTACGAGACCCTTATGCGGCGAAAACGCGGCTCTGGCCATGGCTGCTGCTGGTGCTGGTGGTTCTCGGCGTGGTGTTCTGTGCGGTGCAATTCGAGTGGTTTTCCAGTCCCGTGGTAGTGGACGCTGCGCCTACGGAATAATCCGGGTGCAATGAAAAGGGCAGCCTCAGGCTGCCCTTTTTTGTTTGCCCGGCGAAGCCGGCAAACCCGTCCACCTGAAAGAAGGTGG
>CAYYUQ010000120.1:0-6207 GCA_964474945.1 uncultured Halopseudomonas sp.
ACTCCACCTTCTTTCAGGTGGACGGGTTTGCCGGCTTCGCCGGGCAAACAAAAAGCCCCGGCCATGCCGGGGCTCATGCACTTCCGATCAATCAGAAGAACGCCTGCAGGCCGGTCTGGGCACGCCCCAGAATCAGCGCATGCACATCGTGGGTGCCTTCGTAGGTGTTGACCACTTCCAGGTTGACCACGTGACGGATAACACCGTATTCATCGGAGATGCCGTTGCCACCCAGCATGTCACGAGCGACACGGGCGATATCCAGCGATTTGCCGCAGGAGTTACGTTTCATGATCGAAGTGATTTCCACCGCAGCAGTACCCTCGTCCTTCATCCGCCCCAACCGCAGGCAGCCCTGCAGAGCCAGCGTGATCTCGGTCTGCATATCAGCCAGCTTCTTCTGAACCAGCTGCGTTTGAGCCAGCGGACGGCCAAACTGCAGGCGATCCAGTGTGTATTGGCGGGCCGTATGCCAACAGAACTCAGCAGCACCCAGAGCGCCCCAGGCGATACCGTAACGCGCCGAGTTCAGACAGGTGAAGGGGCCACGCAGACCAGTCACACCGGGCATCAGGTTCTCTTCCGGGACAAACACGTCATCCATCACGATTTCGCCGGTGATGGATGTACGCAGGCCGACTTTACCCTTGATCGCCGGCGCACTCAGACCTTTCCAGCCTTTCTCCAGAATGAAACCACGAATGACATCATCCTCGGTCTTGGCCCAGACCACGAACACATCAGCGATGGGGCTGTTGGTGATCCACATCTTGGCGCCCTTGAGCAGATAGCCACCGTCGACTTTCTTCGCACGGGTCACCATGGAGCCCGGGTCAGAGCCATGGTTCGGTTCGGTCAGGCCGAAACAACCGATGTATTCACCGCTGGCCAGCTTGGGCAGGTACTTCTGCTTCTGCTCCTCGGAGCCAAACTCATTGATCGGCACCATGACCAGCGACGACTGCACGCTCATCATCGAACGGTAGCCAGAGTCGACCCGCTCCACTTCACGGGCGATCAGACCGTAACAGACGTAGTTCAGACCGCTGCCACCGTACTCAGTCGGAATAGTCGCGCCCAGCAAACCCAGCTCACCCATCTCGCGGAAAATGTTCGCATCCGTCTGCTCATGGCGAAAGGATTCCAATACCCGCGGCATCAGCTTATCCTGACAATACTGCGCCGCAGAATCACGCACCATGCGCTCTTCTTCGGTGAGCTGTTGATCCAGCAGCAGAGGGTCTATCCAGCTGAAACTCGCTTTGTTATTAGCCATGGGCACTCCAGACAATCACTTTATTTATAAGGGCGGGTCGCTGACACGCCCCGAGGTTGCACACAGACTAGTCCGGGCTGGCCTCTTAGGCAAACGCGTTTTTTTCAGTAACGTGTGCTATTTTGGAACTCCGTACATCTGGCAACGAGTAGCCCATGCGCCGCAAGATTCCCCCGACCCAGGCATTGATCTGCTTCGAATCAGCCGCCCGGCATGAAAGCTTTACCCGGGCCGCAGATGAACTGGCGCTGACCCAAAGTGCTGTATGCCGGCAAATTGCCAACCTGGAAAGCTTTCTTGATGTGCAACTTTTTCGTCGCACCCGCAGAGGTGTGTGCCTTACCGAGGCCGGGCAGACTTACAGCCGACGGATATCCAACCGACTGGATGCGGTGGAGCGCGACACCCTGGCGCTGATGGGCAACAAGGGCAGTGCCACCCTCGAGCTGGCGCTGGTGCCTACTTTCGGCACGCAATGGTTGCTGCCCCGCCTGAGCCAATACCTTGTGCAACATCCGCACGTCACCATCAACATGACCAACCGCACGCGCCCGTTCCTGTTTGCCGATACGGAATTTGATGCGGCGATCTACTTTGGTGATGGTGAATGGTCGGGTACCGAAGTGCACTTTTTGATGAATGAGTCGCCAGTGCCGGTGTGCAGTCCGCAACTGCTGGCTGGTCAGACCGAACTGTCTGCCGAGCAGATCAGTCAACTGCCGCTGCTGCAGCAATCCACCCGCCCCTATGCCTGGCGGCAATGGTTCGCCTCCTGCGACAGGCGTTTTGAACATGATCTCAATGGCACACGACTGGAGTTGTTTTCCATGCTGGCTCAAGCAGCCATGCATGGAATGGGCGTGGCGCTGATACCGCCCTTCCTGATCCGCAGCGAACTGGAAAGTGGACGACTGGTCATCGCCAACCCACACAGTTTTGATAGCAGCAACGCCTATTATCTGGTGATTCCCGAGCGCAAGGCCGAGTCCGCAACACTCCAGGGATTCCGCGACTGGGTGATCAGTGAAGCCCGAGCCTATCTGGAGGAGCGAGCATCAGCTCGACCATGAGTGACGCCGGATACACCGCAGCTCGTCCATTCCAGACTCAGGTCGTCCGGAAATACACACAGATGCGCTGCCCGTTCACCTCATGTACCTTGATATCCATCTCGTACAGATCGTGCAGCACGTCATCACGGATGATCTCCTGCGGCGCACCCTGAAACGCCGGCTTGCCATTGCGCATGGCGACGATGTGGTCGGAGTAGCAGGATGCAAAGTTGATGTCGTGCAGCACCACCACCACGGTCTTGCCCTTCTCGTCCGCAGCGCGGCGTAGCAGTTGCATCATGTCCACGGCAAAGCGCATGTCGATATTGTTCAGTGGTTCATCCAGCAACACATATTCCGTGTCCTGACACATGACCATGGCCACATAGGCACGCTGCCGCTGGCCACCGGACAACTCGTCAATTGGCCGGTCGCGGTATTCATTCAACCGCAGGTACTCCATGGCCTCGTCCACATGACGCCTATCATCCGCGGTAAGCCGGCCACCGGAATGTGGAAAGCGCCCGAACGCGACAAGATCTTGCACCGTCAAGCGCAGAGACGTCTGGTTATCCTGACGCAGTATCGAGAGCCGCCTGGCCAGTACATTGCCCGGTGTGCGTGTTACATCCATGCCATCCACCATGACTGAGCCTGCGCTCATCGGCGTCAGCCGACTGATCATCGACAACAGCGTGGACTTGCCCGCGCCGTTCGGCCCGATAATCGAGGTAAACCCGCCTCTGGGAATACGCAGGCTGACATCATTCACCACCAGTACATCGCCGTAGCGTTTGGATACACCCCGGGTTTCAATCATTGTCTGACTCCGCGCAACAACAGCGCTATGAACAACAGGCCACCGGCCAACTCGATTACCAAGGCCAACGGCAAAGTGGATGACAGCACATGCTCCAGCACCACCTGCCCGCCCAACAGACAGACTATGCCCGTCAGCACACTGGCGGGCAGTGTCCAGCAATGGCGCTGGGAGCCGGTAATCCAGTAGGCGAGATTGGCAATCAGCAGCCCGAAGAACAGTGTCGGCCCAACCAGCACTGTGGCCACCGACACCATGATTGCCACCACCACCATGACGCCCAGTACAACTCGGCCATGCGCTACACCCAGGTTAATGGCGATATCCCGCCCCAGCGACAACACATCCAGATAGCGGCGCCAGCGCAGCAACAACAATCCAGCAACCGCCAGCGCCGCAGCGGCGGCCCACAGCAGCTTGGTGTTGACCCGATTGAAGCTGGCCTGCGGCACGCCGCTGCTGATACCGAACTCGCTTGGATCCAGTACCCGTGCCGCCAGCTCCGACAACTCACGGAACAGCATGCCGGCCAGCATACCCAGCAGAATCATCAGATGCAGACTGCGTACCGAGCCGGAAAACAACAGCCTGAACAACAGCAGCGCCAGGCCGACCATCACCGCTACCTGCAGTGCAAAACGCAGCGAAGGCGACCATGCAGCCAGTTCGCTACCGCCCCAGATCAACAACACCAGAGTCGTCACCAGCACATACAGCACATCAAAGCCCATCAGTGCCGGGGTCAGCAAACGACTATGGGTGATGGTCTGGAACAGCACCGTGGAAATGCCAATGGCACAGGCGGTGAACAGCAGGGCCATCATTCGACCGCCGCGGTATTCAAGAATGAACGCCCAGTCGGCCTGCACATTGAGGGTCATGAAGCCGATAACACTCAGCAACGCCAACAGCCCAAGCAGAGCAACGCGTGAAGCGGGCTTGCGCCAGACACTCATGACCATTTCGCCCGCCCCTGCAACAGCACCCCAATAAATACCACGCAACCGGCTATGGATAACAGGTTCGATGACGGAACTTCGTAGGGATGGATCAACAGCCGCCCGAGCAGATCAGCCGCCAGTAACAGCGCCGCACCCAACAACGCTGCCAGAGGAATCGCCCGTCGCAGGTTATCGCCGGTGACCAGACGTATCAGATTGGGAGCCACCAGCCCAATGAAAGGAATGACTCCGGCGGTCACCACGACGCTGCCGACAATCATCGCCACCAGTATCACGCCAACGGCCATCAATAAGGCGTAGTTCACCCCGATGTTAGTGGCGAAATCCCGCCCCATGCCAATCACGGTAAAACGATCGGCCAGTACCATCGCGGCGAGGGTCAGCCCGGCGGCAATCCATAGCAGCTCATAGCGGCCACGCAGGATTGCCGAGAAATCGCCACTGTTCCAGGCGCGCAGTGATTGCGCCAGATCGAAATGGTGCGCAAGCAGGCCGCCACCGGCATGGATAACCCCCGCCATGACCAACCCAACCAGTGGCACGATCAGCGCCGAACGCAGCGGCATGCGTTGCAGCACACCCAGAAACAACAGGATGCCGCCAGCAGCAAAAGCGCTGACCACCAGGAACCGCAGCCACAACGGCACGCCATTGGGTAACAGGATCGCCAATACCAGCATACCCAGTGCCGCTGCCGCCATCGGGCCGGTCGTTGAGGTATCCACCAGCCGGTTGCGCGCCATCATTTGCAACATGGCTCCGGCCACCGCCAACGCCGCCCCTGCCAGGATCAGCGCCAGGGTACGAGGCAAACGGCTGGCAAACAGAACCTTGGAGACGCGGTCATCCGCATAGCCGGCCAGTACGTTGAGCAGATTCATACGGCTGGCACCCACGTTCAGGCTGCATAGCCCGAGCACAACAACCAATGCCAGCAACAGTAACAGCCAGAAGGCGCCCGTGCGGGGCACCCTCGTGGCGGGAGATTTCAAGTGAGACATGCATCCTGCCTGAACAGCGAAAGGGCAAACACTCAGCGGGCGGTGGTAAACACCTTGATCAGTTCATCAACGCTGTTCTGCATCACACCGATGCCACTGTTATCCAACAGGTACCAACTGGCTGGATCCAGGTAGACAACCTGATTCTTGCTGCCAGCGCTGGTGGCCTTGATCAATTCATTGTCCATCAACTCGGCAGCGGCAGTGCCTTCACGACCGATAGCGGCATCACGATCCATGACAAACAACCAGTCCGGATCGGCTTCGAGCAGAAACTCGAAGGATACTGACTGACCATGACGGCCGGCTTTCAACTCATCCACCGCCTGCTCAACACCGAATACGTTGTGGATCAGACCGAAGCGAGTGCCCTTACCGAATGCCGCCATACGGCCACCGGTAGTGAGGATCAACAACCCATCGCCCTGCTCTGCGGTCAGAGCGCGCAACTCGGCAACCGAGGCTTTCAATTGCGCGACCAGCTCAGCCGCCTTCTGCTGCTTACCGAAAATCTCACCCAGCAGCAGCGTATTACGCTCAACACTGCCCAGCAGATCATTCGGATCAGGCGTCAGGTCGATAGTGGAGCCGAACTTGCTGACCTCTTCATACTTACCCTGGGCCCGACGTCCAAGAATGATCAGATCAGGCTGCGTGCTTTTCAGCACTTCAAGATCAGGCTCGAACAGAGAACCTGCACGGATAAAATGGCCGTCGCGGTACTGCTTGAGCATCTCTGGCGGATGAGAGGAAGGAATGCCGGCAACCGTGACGCCCAGTTGAGCCAGAGTATCCAGCGTCGACCAGTCCAGTACCACTGCCCTCTGCGGTTGTACCGGCACCTCAGTCTGACCACTGGAATGGCTGACGGTAACCGTCTCTGCCTGAACGGCACCCGATAGCATCGCCAGACATACAGCGAACGATACGGCGAAACGCGAAAAAACTGACAGCATGATCACTCCTGATCCGGAACTTGATTGCGAATAATTATTGTTTGCAATGCTATCAGAGTCCTGTTCCGCTACGCAATCCGCGGGCATATCGAGTAGGGTGAGGCGTCGCCGCCTCATCCCTCTCACAGAACCGTACGTAC
>CAYYUQ010000121.1:0-6128 GCA_964474945.1 uncultured Halopseudomonas sp.
TACCGGCCTGTCACGCCGGGGGTCGCGGGTTCGAGTCCCGTCCGCTGCGCCATATCAGAAAGCCCTTAGCTTGTTGAAAGCTAAGGGCTTTTTTTGTTTTTCAGGTTTGGTTTCATGATGTTGGCCAGTGAGGTTTTTTACTCTGTGACCAAATCGTGACCAAATCGTGACCAGTTGAACCGTTCAGCGGGCTCCGGCGACCAATCCTCAAGGAGCACCAGTTCGCAAGCCTGACGCATATGCATGTAGTAATCGTGGAGTGGCGGCGAGAATACAACTGGAAATGGCAAAACGCAGAGTCAGTGGTCTGACTGGAATGTGGGGCATGGTTTGGGCCAGCTAAAAATTTCTCCTGCAGACTTTATGGGGCGATATTTTCTTAGGAGAACTGAATAGTTAGACTGGTAGCCACACCGCTTCCTGTTCAAGTGCCAGGCCTGTCTGGCGCATGCGCTCGGTTAACGGGGCCAGGTAGTCCGGTAGCTTGGTCACGGCACTGCTGAACTCGCGATAAGTCCCCTGCCATAGTTTCTGGCTACCATAACGTTCCAGCCTGGTTTGCCAGTTCGGCATCAGCCAGCATTCGCAGGACTCACCGAGCAGTGCGTGAAGCCGCGCGGCATTGGCCAGCCCGACACCGTCATAGTCCGGGAACAGTATCACGCGGCTGGCGCGTGGATGCCTCGCCAGCCAGGCCAGGAGTCGGCCATCCAGCTGTCCGCCATAGTACAGCAGGGTGGCTCGGGTGCCTGCCGGCAGCCAGTCAGTACGGTCAAACAGCGCCTGGTTCTCCACCAGCCAAAGCGGCTGTGCGGTTTGCCAATTGTCCTCGGCCTGGAGTCGTAGGCTTGCTGCACCGAAATCTGCGGTGAGCTGGCTGATCGACAGTTGCTTGTCCGGTTCTCCCTGTTGCCACAAAACGCCGTCACCGACTGCCTTGAGCAGGGGGTAGTAGCAGTCGTGCTGGTGTGTGCGCGCTTTGCTGTTTCGTGCATGGGCGATGTGTTGTGCGCGCAGCGCCAGGTTGTCGATGGTCGGCATCTCGACCTGGGGGGAGAGTTCGCGTAGGTGGATGGCAAATAGTTCAGGGTTGCAGACCAGGTATACCTCACCGCGCCCCTGACGTTGGCAGGCCACCGCGCCAGTTTGCCGGGCAAAGAGATCCAGTGACTGACGTTGGGCCGCGGTGAACTGGCTGGCTGGCAGTGTTGGTTGGCCATGCAGCTTGAGTAACGCGGCGCGCAGGGTGTTGACCATGCTCAGGCTTCCAGCGGCTCTATGATCTGCCAACTGAAGCGGCTGATCTGGTTGCTGCCATTGCGCTGATGGATCGGAACGCAATAGCGCACTGTGGTCAGCGGCGCGGGTGAGGCAAAAATCAGGGAAAAACCGAACTCCGCTGCGGTGTCGATCAGGCTGCGCTGATTGCGAGCGTCCAGTGCCAGTGCCTCGTCCAGGTAACAGATGCCCTGGATGGGGCGGCGCTGGTCCTGCATCAGATGCAGCATTGCCAACCCTGTTACCAGCTTGGCCATCAACACTGTGCCGTTGGAGGCGGCACTGTCGAGGTCATCGAAGGCTTCCGGCGCGCGATCGGCCTTGCCGACCCAGAAGCGCAGGCGGAACAGGTCGGCCACTCGCAGGCCGTGGCGTGCGTTGCCCTCTTCGATGAGCAGGGTCTTGGCGCGATTGAGCTGGTCATCGTCCAGCACGCTTTGCTGGTTGAACAGTTCGAAGGTATCGCCACTGTCTACAGTGGCTGCGGTATTGATCAGTAGCTCGATGGCCTCGACCAGAGTGGTTTCGTCCTCCGGCTCGATCTTGAACACCGCCAGGTCAGACAGCTGGCGCCCGCTGATCTTGCGGTTGAACTCGCGCATGCGCCGCTTGAAGGCAAGTAGGCCGTCGCGCAGCTCACGCAGGCAGGCGGCCACGTTGACCACCGCCGAGCGCACTTTCTTTTCAAGGGCTTCGGCTTCCTGCGGCAGGTGATGGGCGAATTCAATCAGGCGGGCGATTTCGCTTTCCGGTTCGCCAACAAACTGGTACTTGGTCAGGCCGCCGGTATGGATATCGCCCAACAGCTGGCGAATCTGCCCATCCAGATCGAGCAACTGCCGGCAGTCCTCGAGATAGGTCTTCAGGCGTTCGGCCAGTTGTTCCAGTGCGAACTCGGGTTGTGCCAGCCAGGGTTGGTGTGGCAGCTCACTGAGCCAGACAAAGGGGCCTTCATGATCGACGCGCTGACTGCGGCGCTGTTCGATCTGCCGGTGCTGCTGCTGCAAGATGTCCAGATCTTGCTGCCGCTGAACACGCTGCTGATTCAGTGCCCGGTGCCGGTCGGCCGACTGCGCCAGGCTGGCAGTGAGTTCGCCGAGCCTGTGCGCGAGGGTTTCCAGCTGGCTCTGCCGCGCGGCTTCACTTTGCTGCAAGTCCTGCATGTGTGTGTAATCGCGTAGTTCGCTATCCAGCTCTGCGACTTCCTGTTCCAGCGCCCGGCACTGCTGTTTGACGCTTTCCAGTTCTCTGGCAGTTGTCAGTTGCTCGCGCAGCAGGGCCTGTTGTTGCTGCAAGTCCTGATGTAGCTCGTCAAGTTCTGCCAGGGTGCGTTGCTGATGCTGCACCGGCAGAGCCTCCAGTCGCAGCCGCAGGCCGGGGAGATATAGCTGCTCGCTATCCGCATCGCCCAAGGCTGCAATCAGGGCATGGCTATCGAGCTGATAATCCTCTGTGCTGAGGGTCAGCACTGGCTTGGCCAGTAGCTTGTTCAGTCCATCAAGTTGATGTCCCGGGATCAGGCTGGCCAGTTGCTGATACAGGTTCTGTCCCTGGGTGTGTATTTCCCGGGTCAGTTGTGTCAGTTCCTGTTCGAGGCGCAACAGCTCGCGCTCGATGGCTGCCGGTGAGCGGTGTTGCGCCTGATGGATACGCACCACCAGCGCATCGCGCTGATCCTGCAGTTCGCGGCGGCGTATTTCGAGGGTGCTGCGCTCTGGAATCAGGGCAAAGCGTTGCTGCAATGCACGCAACTGTTCTGTCTGCTGAAGCAGTTGTTGCTGTTTCTGCTCGCATTGGTTCTGTTCGCGGGCCGACTGAATATCCTGCTCGCGCAACTGTGAGAGTTCGACATCATACTGCGCCAATTCGCCCTGCAGGCTGTGCTGGCGGGTCTCATAATGCTGTTGCCATTGTCCAAGGGCCTTATCAACCAGTGGTCGCCAGCAGAGCAACTTGCCACGCAGTACCTGTCGGGCCTCCTGGCGCTCTTCCAGTTCGCTAAGGGTGGATTGCAATAGCACAGCGGCCTGATACTGGTTGCGCTCGGCGTTGAGGTCGGCGAATGCCTTGTCCCATTCCGCCTTGAAGTCGATGCTGGCGTCCGGCAGGTCGCGGCGAAAAATCTGCAGCAGGTAGTCTTTCACCTCACTGGAGCGCAGTTTGTCCAGTCGGAGTGTGCGGGTGAGGACTCGCTGAAACACGCTGGCATCGTTTGCGTGTTCCAGGCGGAACACGCAAAAGCCCTGCTGGTTGGTGAGCCTGCGGCTGCGTCCCCCGTACACCATGTCGGCGAACTCGCTACTGCTATAGCTGAAAACCAGCCGTCCGTGGCTCCCGAGATGGCTGGCCAGTTGTGGTTGCGCAACCAGTGTGCCATCCGGCAGGCAGAACTCTTCGACCTTGAGCGGGCCGGCGTAGGCAAAGTATTCGTAGTCGAAGCTGACCCCTTTGCCGACACAACCGAGCACCACAGTGCCGGACTCTGGCAGGGTAACTTCCAGCAGCACATAGGCGCTGTTATTGGGAAAATAAAAACGCCGGCTCTTATCTACATCGTGCGCGCCAAAGTCCATACGGCGGCGGTCGATGATCAGCAAGAACTGCAGGGCATTGATCAGGCTGGTTTTGCCGGTGTTATTGGGGGCGACCAGCGACACCGCGCCATCCAGTGGCAATTCGGCACGCGAATAGCCGGCGCTGCCCAGCAATACCAGACGTTGGAAGCCGTACTGCATCAGTCCTTCTCCTCGTCGTCCGTTGTATCAAGGTCAGACTCATCGTCAGTAACAGGGCTGGCATCATCACTGTCGTCTCTGTTGGCCAGTGCCAGACCTTCGAAGTGGTCGAGGTAGCGGCATACTGCAGGCAACAGTCGCCAGCCGCTTGGTTCTGCCACGGCAAAGCCCAGGGTGCAGGCGCGACCCAGCAGATCCTTGAGAGCGTCAGGGTTCAGACCTTCTGCATCCAGCAGCTCTTGTTGTTGTTTGTAAACTTCGGTCAGCCAGTCACTGTCTATCAACCAGTCGGTAAAGCGTTGCAGGGCTTTGCCGGCATTGGACTGGGCGTCGAGAATCAGCATGAAAAGCAAGGCCAGTTGGCGGCTGGTCTTGCCGATGTTGCTGTTGGCTTCTGCGCTGTGGAACCAGGCAAAGCCTCTGGCATCAAGACGCAGGTCATACCCCAGCGCAGCAAACAAGGCGACATAGCCTGCTTCCTGTTGCTCCAGCTCGGCCCATAGCGCAGGTTCGGACAACCGGTTCAGGTGCTTGCCTGAAAGAAAAAGTCGAAACAGCTCAGCCAGCGCTGGCATCTGCGACAGTGTGATAGTCAAAGGGTGAGAAAGTCTCATTCTGGCATACTCACGCGGTGGGGGTGATGTAACACACGGATTGTCAGTAGACGGGTTTTTACCGGGTGCACCATCGGCTCGAACTGCCAACCTGGTTCGTGTTGCAGGTCATGGAACAGGCGGAGCAGGGTGGCATCCTGTAGTTCAGCGTAATGGCTGTTGAGCCAATCGAGCAGGTCTTCCACTGGAAGGCTTCGGGCCAGGTGTGCGCGAATAGCGGCTTCGTCGACGTGCTCCAGCAACTGCATGGCCTCGCCGGGTTCGTCCTGCGGAAAAACCACCGCCAGCGGTTGGTAATCACGGGCGGCAGCCATGACCATGCGCACTTCGTCACCCAGTTGCAGCTTGAAGCCGCGTTCATTGCGCCAGACGGGGAGTGCTGTGTTGTCGTTATGGCGCGACAGAGCACGCCGCAGGCCGCGCTTGCGAACCTGCCCCAGTAGCAGACTGATCGCGCTGCTAAGGGCATTGTGTTGACGTAGCTCTTCGCGCAAGGGCAGCAGGGTGTCGGCACACTGTTGTGCGACCAGCCGGCCAAATCGTCGCAGCTCTTTGGCTTGATGGGCTACCTGACGCAACTGCAGGCGATGCGAGTAGAGTACGCCTTGCACCGATAGCCGCTCCAGCCCCAGATCGAGGGCGCGCTCAGCGTCTTCCAGGTAATGATAGAAGGTGCCCTGTGAGCCGGTGTCCATCATCTGGTTCATCGGTTCCACATACTGGTCATAGGCTTCAAGTACACGGCGGTAGCGCTGGCTGATCGGCATGCTGCTGTCCGCACTTTTGGCGTTTTCGGCCAGCTCAAGTAGTGCATGCCGATCCTGATCAAGCTGCAGGCTGATCTGACGAAAGAGTTCAGCCAGTTTGTTGGCGGCGCTGCGCACGCGGTCCGTGTCCGCTTCCGCCATGCCTTCGTTGAGCGCCTCGGTGGCTTCGCGGATGGCGACGACACGCGCCTGCAGCACAGCAGCCAGTCCAAGTTCGTGCTCGCGGGTAAGACCACGCACAAATTCCAGGACATAGGCGTTCAGTTGCAGATCACTGCTGCGCGGCAGGCTTTGCAATATGTCGGCGTTGACCAGCGCACGCAGCACGGCACCCTGCGCTTTGGCATCGACGTGTACAGATACCCGGGCGATGCTGTTCAACACCTGATCGCTGGTGAGCACGGCAAACTCGCGCGACAGCCGCACCAGGCTCTCCACTGCGTCCCAGTGGGTATAAAGCGCGTAGACCAGTGAGCGGGGAGGTGTGGCCACCTTGGTTCAGCCTTCGATGTGCAGATTGGTAAGAGGTGCATTGTGCACTACCCGCATCGCGTTCTGTAGATCAAAGTGTTCTCACGAGCAGTTGATCGCCGACCAGGGGATGCCGTGGATGCCTGGCGGCAGAAATCGGTTGCCGGTCAATTGTTGGGGCAAATAGAGCTTGTGCTCTCAAGATCTGAGGGACTGTCAGGTTTTTTGTGTTCGGGCTCTTAACGGCCTGCCATCAGGTAGGC
>CAYYUQ010000122.1:0-6077 GCA_964474945.1 uncultured Halopseudomonas sp.
CTGGTGGTGATGACCAGATTGGTTTTCAGCCCGGAGCGGATTGGTTTGACCAGCACATTGACGCGCAGATCAGCGCCGCTGCCGCTAGACGTGTCGCCAACGATCCAGCGCACGGTATCGCCAGCAGCCACCGTCACCAGATCCTCGCCGGGTTGCAAGGACACCAGCGTCACCCGGCCAGGGCTGGCATACACCTGATACAGCGCGCCATCGGTATATGGCCAGACCTGAATCGCATTGATGTAACCCTCGCGGGTTGGAGCGATGCGGGCCTCCCGATTGGCCCGCGACACGCGCACCTTCTCGTCTGCCGGTTCCGGCGCTGGCTTTACCTCATCAGTCTCGGGTAACGGTTTCAACTGCGCGGGCAAAGGCAAGGGTTCGGGAACCGCCACCACCTCAATGGGTGTGAGCAGCTCTGGCAGCGCCTGTGCTTGCACGGGTTCATCCAGCGAGATGGCTGGCGGCGGCTTGCCCTGTGTGGCGCAGCCTGATAAAGCAAACAGAATCAGCGCCAAGCCGTATTGTCGGAAATCCACATTCATGGTTTTACTCCTTCAGATGAATCCAATTCACGGCTCCACGCCAAGCCATTGACATAGATGCCCAAGGGGTTGCGACGCAGGCGTTCTTCGCTGCGCGGGGTTTGCAGAACGATGGACACCACGGCAGTCCAGCGCTCCAGTCCAGCGGCAGCGCCATTGGCGTAGCGGCGCTCCGTCCAGCGCACGTTGAATGACGTGTCGCTGGCACGCACCACGCTGGTGATCTGCACCGTTACTGACTCCTTTCCAATGCGGGTGAAAGGATCGTTGGTGCGGGCGTAATCGTTGAGTACCGCCGCTCCCTTGTCGGTGGTGTAGTCATAGGCATCGAGCCAGTTTTGCCGCACCACGATGGGGTCAATGGACAGCGAGCGCACCAGACCAATAAAGCGCGCGAGATGGTGCGCGGTTTGGGCGTCATTGGGCTTGTAGGGCGTGGCCGCTTCACCTACGGCCCGCACTTGGCCAGCCTGATCCACCTCGATGACATAGGGCGTGACAATGGATTGGGCCGAACGCCAAACCAAGCCGCCCGCCATCAATAAGGCCAGCACCAGGCAACCGAAAGCCATCAGCCGCCAGTTCCTCGCCTGCACACGGGCTGAGCCGATACGTTCGTCCCATGCCTGTGCGGCAGATTGGTACGGGGTGGCAGGCTGCGGTGTATCCGCATAACGCACCTGCGGTCGTTTGAATCGCATAGGGATTCTCCTTGAAGGTCAGATATCGAAAATCATGAATCGGAATCGCGCAGACTCGGGCCAGAACCGGAACCGCCGCCGTCACCACCGCGCAGCGTGTGTGCGGCTGTCGTAGCGGCCTGGGTGATCTGCTGACGGCGATGCAGGCGCTTGGCCCAGGCGGGTTGTTCCTGCTTGACGGGTGCGGCTTCGCTACCCTGTGCAGTAGAACCGCTGTCCGATGCCGCACCGGCACTGGTGCCGGGTGTCGAGGCATCGGGGGCAATGGCCGCAGCAGCTCGCTCCTTGAGCGAGTGCGCACCGGCGGCAACCTTCTGGCTGGCCGCATGGGCACCGGCCCTGGCGGCATTGCCCATACCAGCGGCTGCGCCCTTGAAGCCACCACCTGCACCTGCGGAACCTGCCTGGAATGCCGCCCGGGCATTGCTGGCGGTGGACGCCATCGAGCGCGCACCGTTGGCCGCCAGCCGGGTTGCGCCGGGTGCCATCCGCGCTCCAGCAGCTACCGCACCGCCAACACCGGTGGCGGCAGCGCCAATGGCAACGGCTGTACCGGCGGCACCGACAGCCGCACCAGCCATTGCTCCGGCTCCAAGCTGCGGCCCGCCAGAAATCAATCCCGTGGCAATGCCCGGCCCGAAGATCCCCAACGCTAATAAGGCAAGCGAAGCCAGCATGACCACCAGCGCATGGTCGATGGATGGCTCATCCGGCACCGTCTGAAACTCAGCGAACAGGCCAGAGCCAATACCGACAATCACGGCCAGCACCAACACCTTGACACCCGACGACACCACATTGCCCAACACCTTTTCAGCGAGGAACGAAGTCTTGTTCCACAGGGCAAACGGCACCAACACAAAGCCAGCGAGCGTGGTCAGCTTGAACTCAATCAGTGTGATGAAAAGCTGCACTGCCAATACGAAGAAACACAGGATCACCACCAGCCAGGCGAGGAACAGCACCACGATGGGATCGAGGTTCACAAACACCTCGGGAAAGCCCGCCAGATCGCCGATTTGTTCCAGAATTGGCGCGCCCGCGTCGATGCCGACCTTGGCCAAGCGTCCCGGTTGCAGAAAATCTTCCATGCTCAGGGTCGAGCCGGTAGCCGTTAAACCCAGTCCGGTAAATGACCGAAACACGATCCCCGCAAGCCAGTTGAAGTTGCCGATGATGTAGGCGAAGGCTCCGACGTAGAGCACCTTGCGCAGCAGCTTGGCAATCACGTCGTCGCCCTGGCCGGTCGCGTGGCTCATGGCCCAGTACAACCCGGCGATGGTCATGTCGATCACGATCAGCGTGGCGGTGAGGAAGGCCACTTCGCCTTGCAGCAGGCCAAAACCCGAGTCGATGTAGCGCGAGAACGTATCGAGAAAGCGGTCGATGACCGTCACGTCATTCATGGCCAGCCTCCATCAGTTGCCGTAGAACTGCACGGCGTGTGGGGTGTACGGCGTACCGTCGCCGTGGAAGCGCCGTCGCACCTCACGGGAACGCTCGGTCGCGGCCGCCTGCCGCGCCAGTTCCAGCGACGCCGCGCGGTCTTGCGTGATCTGGAGTTGCTGCGCCTGAATGGACTGCTTGGCCTGCAAGGCCAGCAGTTGGTTGGTCGCCTGCATGGCTTGCAGCGCACCGGTTGCTGACTGGCTCTGGCTGACCAGATCGGTCAAGGCACTTTCGTCCTGCGCCAGGTTCTGCGACACCTGCGCCTGCATACGCATCGCGGTGTGCAGGCCGTCGAGGGTGTTCTTCCAGCGTTCGCGGGCATCAAGAGCCATCTGGTCGCCGCTGACCGTGGCGGCATACTGATCGGGATAGAGCCGTGCAAATTCCCGATCCATCGCCGTCACGTCATAGGCCAGCCCTTGTGCCTCGGCAATCAGCCGCTCGGTGGTGGCCAGAGTTGCACGCAGGCGGCTGACGATGTTGTAGTCCAGCTTGTCCAGGTTGCGCGCCTGGTTCACCAGCATCTGCGCCTCGTTCTGAAGCTGATTGATCTGGTTGTTGATTTGCTCCAGCGTGCGGATCGCGGTCAGGGTGTTCTGGATCAGGTTGGTTGGATCAATCACGGTGAAGGCGGTCGCGGGCTGTACCAGCGATAGCGAGCCCGCCAGTACGGCGGCAAGTGACACGGAAAGCAAACGGGGTCTGATTTTCATGACGGGTTCTCCACGGGTTGGACAGGAGCGGAAGCGGCAGATGGCGCGGATGGCAACAAATCAGCTGCCCAGTCCAGGCCACCATGACGTAGCCAGGCGGCTGCGAAGTCAGGTATGCCCGCGTCTGCCAGTACGCGGTCGATGTGGCGTTGATCCTGCGGTGACGACGCACCGGCAAAGGCCAGCGTGGCTGGCCCCAGGTCAAGGTCGAACAGCCGATTACCCAGCCGCGACTGGTAGTAGTAATCGCGCTTGGGCACCGCCTCGGCGACGATGCGTATCTGGCGACTGTTGAGGCCGAACCCTTCGTAGATGCCGCGAATCTGCGGCTCGGTCGCCTGCGGATTGGGCAGAAAAATACGACTGGCGCAGCTCTCGACGATGGCCGGGGCAATACTGGAGTTCTGGATGTCGGCCAGACTCTGGGTGGCAAAAATCACCGAGACGTTTTTCTTGCGCAGTGTCTTGAGCCACTGACGGATGCGCGCAGCGAACACCGGATCATCCAGAAACAACCAGGCTTCATCGAGAATCAGCAGTGTGGGCGCACCATCGAAGCGTTCATCAAAGCGTGCAAACAGATAACCCAGCACGGCCAGCACCGCCGCTTTGCTGTGCATCAGTTCTTCCATCTCAAAGCACTGCACCGCACCGGAACCCAAACGATCCGCGTCCGCATCAAGCAGCTTGCCGTGGGCACCACCCAGCACATAGGGCGACAGCCCCTGACGTAGCGCATTCGATTGCAGTAGCACCGACAGGCCAGTGAGCGTGCGCTGTTCCACCGGCGCACCGGCAAGACTACCCAGCGCCGACCAGATGATCGCCTTCTCGTCCGGGCCAACAACCATGCCCTCGTGCAGCAACCGTCCTTCGACCCATTCAGCGGCCCAGATGCGATAGCCCTCCTGGTCGATTCGGGCCAGCGGCTGGAAGGCAATCTCACCGTCATTGCCCAGGTCGTAATGCTCGCCGCCCAGCCCGAGGATGGTGGCGCGCATGGAGCGGCCCATGTCAAAGGCAAAGATGCGCGAGCCGGGATAACGACGAAACTGCATGGCCAGCGTTGCCAGCAGTACCGACTTACCCATACCGGTCGGGCCTGCCACCAGGGTATGGCCCACGTCGCCGATGTGCGTGACCAGCCGGAACGGCGTCGCGCCGTCAGTGCGGGTCACGATCAGGGGTGGGCCATCCAGATGGTCATTGCGCTCGGGGCCAGCCCACACCGCCGATACCGGCATCAAGTGGGCGAGGTTCAATGTCGAGATAATGGGTTGGCGCACATTGGCGTAGGCATTGCCCGGAATCGACGACAACCAGGCATCGACGGCATTCAATGTCTCGGGAATCGTGACAAAACCCCGGCCCTGGATGACGCGCTCGATCAGGCGCAGTTTTTCATCGGCGCGGGCCGCATCGTCATCGAGCACCGTTACCGTTGCCGTGACATACCCAAACGCCACTTGATCGCTGCCCAGCTCCTGCAAGGCAGCGTCCGCATCGGCGGCTTTGTTGTCGGCATCAGTATCGACCAGCGGGCTTTCCTGCTGGAAGATGGTTTCACGCAGCAAGGCCACGACGTTCTTGCGTTTGGCAAACCACTGCCGACGCAAGCGCCCCAGTTCCTTTTCAGCTTCTGCCTTGTCCATGCACAGAAACCGCGTACTCCAACGATAGGCAAAGCCAAGGCGGTTCAGATCGTCCAGCAGCCCCGGCCAGGTGGACGTGGGAAAACCGCGCACCGACACCACCCGCAAGTGCTGGTCGCCCAACATGGGCGCCAGTCCACCGACCAGCGCCGAATCGGCCAGCAGCGTGTCGAGGTGAAATGGCACTTCCGGTACTTCGATCTGATAGCGTCGCGTCGAAATGGTCGAATGCAGATAGGTCAGCGTCTGGCTGTCATCCAACCAGTCCACCTCCGGCATCACCCCGTCGAGCAGATCGAATACCCGATCCGTTTCCGCTACGAAGGCGTCCAGTCGGCCGCGCCAGTCCACACCGCTGGTAGGCGTGTTCTCGTACAGCAGCTTGGCCGCGCGGGCGCGGGATTCCTCCGGCGGCAGGTACACCCAGGTCAGGTGGTAGCCGCTCTCGAAGTGGCTACCGGATGCCTCAAAGGTGGCTCGTCGTTCCTCATCCACCAGCCAGGACAACGGCTCGGGAAAGTCCGCGTGTGGATAATCGGCGGCAGCGCGGCGCTCGGCCTCCACGAACAAGGCCCAGCCCGAACCCAAGCGGCGCAGCGCGTTGTTCAGCCGCGCCGATGTAGCAATCAGTTCGCTCTGTGTCGCACTGTCCAGGTCTGGCCCACGAAAACGGGCCGTGCGCTGGAATGAACCATCCTTGTTCAAAACGATGCCCGGTGCGACCAGCCCGACCCAGGGCAACCAGTCGGCCAGCAGCGCGGGGCGCTGGCGGTATTCGGCGAGATTCAGCATGGCATTCCCCTCATACGTCCAGCAGTGGTTTGTGCTTGATGTGCCGGGCGAACACGGCCATGAATTGCGGATCGAGCCGCGCACCCCAGACCGCCAACGAATGGCCGACGATCCACAGCACCAGCCCCGGAATCCACAGTTGCAGACCCAGCCCGACGGCGGCTGCCAAGGTGCCGTTGGCAATCGCCACCGTGCGCGGCGCACCACCCAGCAGGATCGGTTCGG
>CAYYUQ010000123.1:0-5845 GCA_964474945.1 uncultured Halopseudomonas sp.
ATCGATATCAAGGCGGACATGCTCAGCCTGCGCTACCCGATGGAAGTGAACCTGCAGGGCGACGCTGCCGAAACCCTGAAACGCCTGCTGCCCTTGCTGGAGGAAAAGACCGACCGCAGTTGGCGGCAGACGGTGGAAGGCTGGCGGGCCGACTGGGACAAGACTCTGGAAAGCCGCGCCATGGTTTCGGCCAATCCGATCAATCCCCAGCGTGTGGCGTTCGAGCTGTCACCGCGGCTGCCCGAGCGTTGCATCATCACCTGCGACTCCGGTTCCTGCGCCAACTGGTATGCGAGAGACCTGAAGATTCGCCGGGACATGATGTGTTCGCTATCCGGAGGTCTGGCCTCCATGGGCGCAGCGGTGCCCTATGCCATCGCAGCCAAGTTCTCCCACCCGGATCGGCCGGTCATTGCGCTGGTCGGGGATGGTGCCATGCAGATGAACAACATGGCGGAGCTGATAACCGTGGCCAAGTACTGGCGCGAGTGGGAGAACCCGCGGTGGATCTGCGCGGTATTCAATAACCAGGATCTGAACCAGGTCACCTGGGAGCAGCGGGTGATGGAAGGTGATCCAAAATTCGAGGCCTCGCAGAACATTCCGGACGTGCCTTATCACAAGTTTGCCGAGCTGATCGGCCTCAAGGGTATGTATGTCGACAGCGATGACGCGGTAGCCGGCGCCTGGGAACAGGCATTGGCCAGCGACCGGCCGGTGCTGATCGAGTTCAAAACTGATCCGGATGTGCCGCCGCTGCCGCCACACATCAAACTGGAGCAGGCCAAGGCCTTTGCCTCAACACTGCTGCAGGGTGACCCGGATCAGTCGGGGATCATCAAGCAGACGGCACGCCAGGTGTTCAGTCGCATTCTTCCCGGAAACAAGGATGAACAATGACTGGCAGTGCACCCATAACCGCCGTGCGGGTATCGGCCTATCGTTATCCCACCGAGCGGCCTGAAGCGGACGGAACCCTCGCGTGGGGCGCGACGACCCTGGTGCTGGTGGAAATCGACGCGGGGGAGCATACCGGGCTGGGTTACACCTATGCCGATGCGTCGCTGGTGCGGCTGATCAGCGACGGATTGGCTTCGCTGCTGGCACAGGCTGATCCGTTCGCCATCGGCGCTGTCACCGATCGGCTATGGCGTGCGGTGCGCAACCTGGGACGCTCAGGGCTCGCTGCCTGTGCCATTTCTTCGCTGGATACCGCCCTCTGGGATCTCAAGGCAAAGCTGTGCGGGTTGCCGCTGGTCACATTGCTGGGTGCGCGCCGGGAGGCGATCCCCGTTTACGGCAGTGGCGGCTTTACTACCGATACCGCTGATCATTGCCAGCGGCAGTTGGCTGAGTGGGTGGAGGAGCATGGCTGCCGCTGGGTCAAGATGAAGGTCGGGCGTGATGCCGTCCGGGATATAAACAGAGTGGCGGCGGCGCGGTCGGCGATTGGTGATGCCGGTCTGTTTATTGATGGTAATGGCGCCTACAGCAGCCGCGAGGCCATCAGCTTCGCCCGCAGTATCGCCGAGCATGATGTCAGTTGGTTCGAGGAACCGGTCAGTTCGGATGATCTGGCTGGTCTGCGTGAAGTGCGCAGGGCAATCAGCGCCCGGGGTCAGGCCATGGATGTGGCGGCAGGAGAGTATGCCTACACCGCAGATGATTGCCGCGAGCTGTTACAGCGCGGTGCCGTGGATGTCATGCAGGCGGATGTGACCCGCTGTGGCGGCATCAGTGGCTTTCTCCAGGCGTCGGCCCTGTGCGATGCCTTTCATACCGACCTGTCAGCACACTGCGCTCCGGCGCTGCATCGGCATGTGGCTTGTGCGGTGCCGCGACTGCGGCACATCGAATGGTTTCATGATCACGTACGGCTGGAGTCCGCCCTGTTTGATGGGGCGCCGCAGCTATCTCAGGGTGTTATCCAGCCGGAACTGGATCGGCCTGGCCATGGCCTGATATTCAAGCATGCCGACGCCGCACGCTACAGAGTCTGATCAGGAGATTTTATGCTCACCCCTCTTCACCTCAAATTACTTGCCGCCGGTGCCACTGCATTGCTGTCCTTTGCCTCGCTGGTCTGGCAAAAGAATGAGAAGTCGGGGCGCGGACGGCTCTTGCGCAGCCACGATGACAATATGCTGGACGCCGCCCGTACGCTCAATCGCGGGGCGGGGTTGCTGGCCTTTTCGGTCGCAGCGGATAGCGCGATAGAACATTATCGCGGCGACTTCCATAACCCGGCGATGTTCACGCCGCTGATGACCTCCGCCCTGTCGGTACTGCTCAGTATCCAGGGCCAGCGCACCGCCGCACGGGCTAATAGCTGGCCGCGCAATACGGTCTATATCGGCTCGGTACTTACCGGTCTGGCCGGTACCGGATTTCATCTGTACAACCTGACCCGCCGGCCCGGGGGCGTGTGCTGGGGCAATGTATTCCATGCCGCGCCGATAGGTGCGCCAGCGGCGCTGGTGCTGTCCGGTGCGCTGGGCCATTACGCCGAGCGTTTACGCGCCGAAACCCGGGACGTCATCCCCCGCGTGCTGGGGCTTCCTCCCGCTGAATCGGTTGGGGTGCTGGCCGCCGTCGGGCTGATTGGTATCTCGCTGGAAACCTGGCTGCTGCATTTTCGTGGTGCGTTTCAGAATCCGGCGATGTATATCCCGGTCAGCATTCCGCCGCTGGCTGCCGGCCTGCTGCTTGCCAGTGTGGCGGCTGGCACGGCGTATGTTCGCTTGCGCTGGCTGTCCCGCTGGCTGCTGCGCTTCACCGCCCTGATGGGGCTGGCCGGCATTGCCTTCCACTCGCTGGGGGTTGCGCGCAACCATGGCGGCTGGCGCAACTGGCGGCAGAATCTGCAGTCCGGCCCGCCGTTGCCTGCGCCGCCGAGCTTTACCGGCCTGGCATTGGCGGGCCTGGCGGCCCACAGCCTGCTCGAAGATCCGCGTAGCGTTGCGTCATGAAGGATCGTTATCCTGGCTATGACGTTCAGCTGAAGCGTCAGGGCTTATCGTGGAACGACGTCACCCGGCAGACGCTCGACTCGCGTCTGCAACCAGCCGAGCAGCCGCGGTTCTTCGATCAGGCGCAATGGGACACCCTGGTTGCGCTGTGCCAATTGATTGTGCCCCAGCCCGGTGACCGGCCCCCGGTTCCGCTGGCAGCGCTGCTCGATGCACGCGTGCATGGCAATCACGGTGAGGGCTACCGGGATGCTCGTCTGCCACCCATGCAGCGGGCCTGGACACAAGGGCTGGCGGCGCTGGATGCTGAAGCTCTGAGCGCACATGGTCAACGCTTGCATACGCTCACCGAAGATCAGCAAGGCGCGCTGTTGCAGCGGGCGCAGCGCGGGGAGGTGCGGCATGCCGCTTGGGGAAGCATGCCGCCCGCGCTGTTCGTCGCCGAGCGGCTTCTGCATGACATTACTGCGGTCTATTACACCCACCCGAGCGCCTGGAACGATATCGGCTTTGGCGGACCCGCCTCGCCCCGGGGTTATGTGCGTCTGGCTGCCAACCGGCGCGATAAATGGGAAGCCAGCGAGGCGAAACCAGGCAGCGAAGCGCAGGCGCGGGATGCCAATCGCCGTGTCCGCTGATCGCTTCCTTGAGGCGCTGAACACGCCGCGCGGCGGTCAGGGGCGGGCACCTGATGTGCTGCGTCCCGGTGGCTGGGTGCCGATGCGTGAGTATCCGCAGCATGAACCCGTGGATTTTGCCATTGTGGGTACCGGTGCGGGTGGTGCGACCCTGGCCTGCAAGCTGGCGGAGAGCGGCTTCTCTGTGGTGGCGTTTGATGCGGGTGCCTGGTGGCGTCCGCTGGAAGAGTTCGCTTCGGACGAGAGGCATCAGGAAAAACTGTATTGGCTGGATGAGCGGCTATGCAGCGGGGATGATCCCCTGGTGCTGGGAACCAATAACAGCGGCAAGGCGGTGGGCGGCAGCACCGTGCATTTCGCCATGGTGTCGCTGCGCTTTCGCCCCGAATGGTTCCGCTCACGCAGTCTGTTGGGATATGGCGCTGACTGGCCAATCGCCTGGCAGGAAATGTGGCGTTATTACGCTGAGGTTGAGCAGGCACTGAAAATCGCCGGCCCGTTGCATTATCCCTGGGGGCCGAAGCGCCCCAGATATCCCTATCGGCAGCACGAAATCAATGCATCAGGTGCGGCCCTGGTGCAGGCCTGCGAAGCGCTGGGGGTGGGCTGGGCGGCTACTCCGCTGGCTACGGTATCCGCTCCCCATGGATTGGCCCCGCCCTGCGTTTATCGCGGCTTTTGCGTCACCGGCTGTTCCACCAACGCCAAACAGAGCGCGCTGGTCAGCTGGATACCGCGGGCCTTGAAGGCTGGCGCCGAGGTGCGTGATCTGGCCATGGTCGGGCGCATCGAGACCGGGGAAGATGGTCGCGTCAGTGGGGTGCATTATCAGCGGCAGGGGCAATGGCAGTTTCAGCGCGCACGGCATGTGGTGGTTGCCGGCTATGCCATCGAGACCCCGCGCTTGCTGTTGAACTCCGCGGCGGCGCGCTATCCACAGGGATTGGCCAACAGCTCCGGGATGGTCGGCCGCAATCTCATGGTGCACAGCAATCAGGCGGTGTGGGGCAGACTGGATGACGAGACTCGCTGGTACAAGGGCCCGCCTTCGCTGGCGGTGTGTGAGCACTGGAATTATCAGGATGCGAGCAAGGATTTCTTTGGCGGCTACGCCTTTCTCAGCCAAGGGCCACTGCCAGCGGCCTGGGCGCAGGCGCAGGTGGGTAATCGCGGCCTGTGGGGCCGGGCACTGGTTGAGGAAATGCAGGATTACAATCATCAGGTCGGGTTGAAGATGGTTGGCGAAACCCTGCCACAGGAGCGCAACAGGGTCTGTCTGGCCAGCGAGTGCGATCAGTACGGTCTGCCGGTGGCTCATGTGCAATTTTCCCACTGCGAGAATGATCGGCAGTTGATTCGCCACGCGACCCATTTCATGCGCTCGGGCCTTGAGGCAATCGGGGCACGGAATGTCTGGTCTGAAACCACTGGCACCGCCCACCTGATGGGTACGGCGCGCATGGGATCCGATCCGCGCAACAGTGTGGTGAATGCCGACTGCCGAAGCTGGGACATTGCCAATTTATGGATTTGCGATGGCTCGGTATTTCCCACCTCTGGCGGGGTAAACCCTTCGCTCACCATCCAGGCGTTGGCCTGTCGAACCGCTGATCGCATCAAGCAACTGGCCGCGCGCGGGGAGTTGTAGGCAATTCACTCCTCGCGGATCGCTCGCTCCGTTAAACTGGCCAGCCATGCTGATCACCGGAGCCAGTCTTGCCAGAACCTTCAGCCCCGTCTCGTCCAACCCGCTCACGCTGTGCCTGCTGCCAGCGTCCGGCGGGGCATTGCCTGTGTCATCTGTTGCCGCGAATCAGTACCCGCACGCAGTTGCTGGTAATACAGCATCCAGACGAACAGAAACACGCACTGAATACCGCCAGGCTACTGGTGGCCGGGCTGGAACACGCCGAGCTGCTGATTACAGAGCAGCTATCCGAGGAGTGGTGCTCGCTTCTACTGGATGCACAATGGCGTACCGAATTGCTGTTTCCCGGCCCCGCTGTCCCGGTTGTGCGAGCCGCGGCCGATGATCCCCGGCCCCGTCGTCTGGTACTGCTCGACGGCACCTGGCGCAAGGCGCGCAAGTTACTGCACATGAATCCGCTGCTGGAACAATTGCCCAGGGTTGCGCTGCCGGATGGCCTGACCAGCCGTTATCGCCTGCGCAAGGCGCCGATGGCTGTAGTGGTCAACTGATTCCGGACACTGTTTTAAGTTTTTCTTCCGCCAGCGCCG
>CAYYUQ010000124.1:0-5826 GCA_964474945.1 uncultured Halopseudomonas sp.
AACAGACCCACTCCCTTCATCTGAGCCTGTTCCGTGCAGCGGAAGCCATCGTCAGTGAATTGGGCGCATCCCAACTGACCTTCGCCACCCTGAGCGAACGCACGGGCGTAGATGAAGCGACCCTGAGCACCCTCTTCCCCGATCGCGAAGCCTTATTGGCAGCCATGATCGAACATCGCCTGGAACGCTTCCGAGTGCGTTGGGGTGCCTATGAAAGCGTGCTGCCTGACGAACCCATGCGTGAGCTCAAGGCGCTACTGCTGAGCAATATGAGCGAGTCAACCGAGGAGAAGAACCTCGACTCGGCCATCTTTGCCGCCGCGGCCAGCAATCCAGCCTTGTTGCAGACTACATCCGATGATGTTCAGGGTCTGTTCGACATTCTGGAAAAGTCGCCACTGGGATTGGCTCAGGCAGCGGTGCTGTTCTTTTCAGTGCGCGGATACCGCCTGTTTGAGCAGATTGGCATCTGCCCCATGACTGACAGCCAGCGTACCGAATTCCAGGAGCAGATCATGCGCCTGGCGCGCATCATGTACGAGCAGAAGAACGAGCAATAAGAGAGCCCGCTCAGGCGGCAGATTTGCCGCCATTGTTGCGCCAGTAGCGCCAACCCAGGCGCAAACAGGCGAAACCGATATACGCCAGAATGGCGAGCGTCATGACCAACGCCAGTTGGGCCAACAATGGACCAGTGTCACCCCCGGTACTCAGTGCTGCGTCCAACGCCCAGCCGATCGCAGCCGGTGCCAACCCCGGTTGCAATGGGTCTATCTGCGCAGGGGTGAACAGAATCACCGCCATTATCAGCCACAGAGGCTCGCGAATGAACCACCAGCCAATCCAACGGGTCAATTGAGTCCAGACCAGCCAACAACAGGCCGCAGCCGCCAGGTAGATCATCCACACTGTCTGGTATTCCGCTTCGTTGAACATGTCGCCAACCGGTTGTCAAAAAACGAGCGACTATAATATCTTTTTTTGCCTCGGGAGTCTTACACCCATGCACCTATCAGCTCGCCGTGATGCCACGCCTGACCCCTACGCCTGGCTGGAACAGCGCGACAGCGACGAAGTGATGCAGCACCTGCACGCGGAAAATCAGCATACCGAAGAATGGCTGGCCGCCCACAACGATCAACGGGCACAGTTATTTGAGGAGATCCGCGGGCGCATCCGTGAAACCGACTTGTCGCTACCCGCAGTCTGGGGCCCATGGTTGTACTACCAACGTACCGAGGCCGGCGCTGAGTACCCGCGTTATTTCCGCAGTCCGCGCCCCGCTGATGGCAGTCTGAACACTGATCCGGAGCACGAACAACTGCTGCTGGATCTCAATCAATTGGCTGGCGACGGCTTTCTGCAGCTGGGCGATTTCGCGATCAGCCCCGACCATCAATGGTTGGCCTATAGCCTCGATCGGCAGGGCAATGAAGAGTATCAGCTGTATCTGAAGCATCTGACCAGCGGCAATATCAGTGACCTACCGCTCGATCAGGCCGATGGCAGCCTGGTCTGGGCCAATGATAGCGTGACGCTGTTTGCCATCAGCCTGGACGAAGCCTCCCGCCCCGCCACCCTATGGCGCCTGCAACTGGGTACGCCACCGGTGCGCGTCTATCACGAGACCGACCAACGATTCTATCTCCATGCATACCGCAGCAGTTCCGAGCAATGGCTGATTCTCGCCAGTGACAGCAAGAACACCAGCGAGGTGCGGGTTGTTCCAGCTGACGACCCGGCCGCCGATTGGCAACTATTGGCCCGCCGCCACAATGGCCACGAGTACCACGTCGATCATGGCCCGCAGGGTCTGTTGATCCGCAGCAACGACCGCGGCGAAAACTTTGCCTTGTATTGCGCCGATCCGATGCAACCCTTACGCCCACACTGGAAACTGCTGGTTGAGGTGGATCCGGCACGCACGCTGGAAGATTTCAGCGTGCAGCAACAGGGCTTGCTGCTGCACTACCGGGAAGATGGGCTGGCCCGTCTCGAAGTGCATCCTGCCATTGGCGAGCCCTATCATGTGAGCATACCTGACGCGGTCTACAGCCTGCATGTACAAGGGGGTGAGGAATATGCCAGTGCGCAAATCCGCATCCGTTATGAATCACTCAATCGACCCGCGCAGATCCGTGCTCTGCAGCTTGCCAGCGGCACCCAGACCATTCTCAAGCAGACCCCGGTAGAAGGGCCTTTCAACCCGGACGACTATGTGGTGCGCCGGGAATGGGCCAGCGCTCCGGATGGCACGCGCATTCCCATCAGCCTGGTCGGTCGCAGTTCAGCGCTGGAGGCATCGGCGCCAGTCTATCTCTATGGGTACGGCGCCTATGGCGCCAGCATGGATCCGTGGTTTTCCCATGCCAGATTGTCCTTGCTGGATCGGGGCTGGATATTTGCCATTGCCCATATCCGCGGCGGTGCCGATATGGGCGAATTCTGGTATCAACAGGGCAAACTGCAACACAAACACAATAGCTTCAGCGACTTCATCGCCTGCGCCGAGCACCTGGTTTCCCGGAACTATACCGATAGCAGCAAGCTGGTTATTGCCGGAGGCAGTGCTGGCGGTCTATTGATAGGTAACGTAATCAACCAGCGGCCGGAGCTGTTTGCCGCAGCGGTTGCTGACGTGCCTTTTGTGGATGTCTGGAACACCATGAACAATCCGGCCCTGCCGTTGACCATTGGTGAATACGAGGAATGGGGGGATCCGAACGATCCTGAAGTGGCGCAGCGAATCCGCAGTTACGCACCCTATGAGCAGATACGCGAACAGCCATATCCAGCATTGTTCGTAACCGCCGGCTATCAGGACATGCGCGTCCAGTATTGGGAAGCCGCCAAGTGGGTAGCCAAACTCCGGCATCACCGCACCAATGATCGTCCCCTGTTACTGCGCACGCAGATGGGTGTCGGCCATGGTGGCGCCAGTGGTCGCTACCAATCGATGAAAGAATTGGCCGAGGAATACAGTTTCCTGCTCGCTGTGGTGCCCCAGACCAGTGAGCTATGCTGACCTGCGCTTGCCTGTCCAATGCCGGATCAGGCAGGCAACCATTGAAATTCCCGTAATAGACACCACCTCTAAGTAATCAACAGTTTACTGAGAAGGTGCTGCATGATTGATAACGATGCGCTGCCCGACGATATCGAGCAGCATGAGACCAGCCGGCCTGGTACCGGATTGGTGATACCCAGCCAGCGATTGCCTGAGAAGCTGTACCTTCTGCCGATCACTAATCGTCCGTTCTTCCCGGCGCAGGTCATGCCGGTGGTGGTAAACGAAACGCCCTGGTCAGAAACCATCGAGCGGGTCGCCAATACGCCCCATCACGCCCTTTCCCTGTTCTGGGTAGAAGGCCCACTGCCCCCCAACGGCGAACTGGATCCTGCGCAGCTCCCCAGCACCGGCTGTGCGGTCAAGATCCATCAGGCAGTCAAGGAGGACGGCAAGATTCAGTTTATCGCACAGGGTCTGACCCGCGTGCGTATTACCCAATGGCTGAGCAGAAAACCACCCTATCTGGTCGAGGTGGAGTACCCGGAATCACCCAGCGATGAGCGCGATGAAGTACGCGCCTACGCCATGGCCCTGATCAACTCGATCAAGGAACTGCTGCCGCTCAATCCGCTGTATAGCGAAGAACTGAAGAATTATCTGAACCGCTTCAGTCCCAACGAGCCGTCACCGCTGGCAGATTTTGCCGCCGCCCTGACCTCGGCCAAGGGCAGCGAATTGCAGGACGTTCTGGATACCATCCCGATATTGCGACGCATGCAGAAAGTTCTGGTGCTGCTCAAGCAGGAAATCGAGGTCGCTCGACTTCAGGGCGAGATCAGCGCTGAGGTCAATCGCACCATCAGCGAGCAGCAGCGCAAGTTCTTTCTCAAGGAACAACTAAAGGTTATTCAGAAAGAACTGGGGCTGTCCAAGGATGACCGCACTGCAGATATCGAACAGTTCAGCGAGCGGCTGCGTGGCAAGACCCTGCCCGAAATCGCACAGCAGAAGATCGATGAAGAACTGAACAAGCTGTCCATTCTGGAAACCGGCTCGCCCGAATATGCAGTGACCCGCAATTACCTGGACTGGGCCACGTCGATCCCCTGGGGTATCACCCATACGGACAAGCTCGATATCAAGCGCGCCCGACGCATCCTTGATCGTGACCATGACGGCCTGGAGGACGTAAAACAACGTATTCTGGAGTTTCTGGCGCTGGGTACGTTCAAGGGCTCCGTTGGCGGCTCCATCATCTTGTTGGTCGGCCCGCCGGGCGTCGGCAAGACCAGCATCGGGCACTCCATCGCGGAAAGCCTTGGTCGGCCGTTCTACCGCTTCAGCGTCGGCGGCATGCGCGACGAGGCTGAAATAAAAGGGCACCGGCGTACCTATATTGGCGCGATGCCCGGCAAGTTCGTGCAGGCCTTCAAGGAGGTCAAGGTGATGAACCCGGTGATCATGCTCGATGAGATCGACAAACTCGGCAGCAGTCACCAGGGCGATCCGGCCTCAGCGCTATTGGAAACGCTGGATCCGGAACAGAATAGCCAATTCCTTGATCACTATCTGGATCTGCGTCTGGATCTATCCAAGGTGTTGTTCATCTGTACCGCCAATACCCTCGATAGCATCCCTGGCCCTCTGCTGGATCGCATGGATGTCATTCGATTGTCCGGCTACATTGCCGAAGAGAAGCTGGCCATTGCCAAGCATCACCTGTGGCCTCGGCAACTGGAGCGCGCCGGACTGCGCAAGAGCCAGTTGCGCATCACCGATAAGGCGCTACGTCAGGTCATCGAGGGCTACGCCCGGGAGGCCGGTGTACGAAATCTCGAGAAGCAACTGGCCAAGCTGGTGCGCAAGTCGGTAATGACGCTGCTGGAAGATCCGGATCAGAAGCTGAGCATCAAGCCGGAGAATCTCAAGGAGCTGCTGGGCACTCCCGCCTTCCGTCCAGAAACAGTGCTCAAGGGCGTCGGCGTCATCACCGGTCTGGCCTGGACTTCCATGGGCGGCGCCACCTTGCCTATCGAAGCCAACCGGGTGCACAGTCTCAACCGCGGCTTCAAGCTGACCGGTAAACTCGGTGAGGTCATGAAGGAGTCAGCGGAAATTGCCTACAGTTACGTTTGCGCACACCTGCAAGACTACAAGGCAGACCCCAAGTTCTTTGACGAAGCCTTCGTGCACATGCACGTGCCGGAAGGGGCAACACCCAAGGATGGTCCGAGTGCCGGGGTGACCATGGCCAGCGCGCTGCTGTCATTGGCACGTAATCAGGCACCCAGAACCGGTCTTGCAATGACCGGAGAGATCACCCTGACCGGTCAGGTGCTGCCGGTAGGTGGCATTCGCGAGAAGGTCATTGCTGCCAGGCGGCAATCCATCTTTGAGCTGATTCTGCCAGAAGCCAACCGGGGAGATTACGAGGAATTGCCTGAGCATCTGAAACAGGGCATGACGCTTCACTTCGCCTCACGCTTTGAGCAGGTCGCGCAACTGCTGTTCTCCTGAACTGAAAAGGGCGGCCCCTGGCCGCCCTGCTCTATCCCGCGTTATCGGATCATTGATTACGGTGCCGATCGGATGAAGCGTCGAACTGGCGAATGCCGTTATCGTCCACTTCGTCCACGTCCGGGAAGTCCTGCAGATTGCTTTCAAATTTTTCTTCAAGCTGCTCTGCTGCTTTCTTGCGGCGGTTACTGAGACCGTCCATCTCGTCAAACAGATCCCAACTTTGTTCCAGCTCAAAAGTATCGTAAGCGATCCATAAACCCCACCTTGCAGCAGGTCAGTAAATAGCGATCGGCCCA
>CAYYUQ010000125.1:0-5788 GCA_964474945.1 uncultured Halopseudomonas sp.
CCTGGGCGGCCACCTGTAATGGGGTGGGCAGTTACACAGATTTATTTACAGGCTCCCCTCAAACGTCGTAGCCAGCGTAATCGGCTTCAATGGTCACGCTATGGACGCCTTGCTGACTTCTACATACCTAGACCCAGAAATGCACATCCTTACCCTGAGGATCGCTTCGCGTCACATACCCGAGGCAGGAGCCGTATGCGGTAGTTCCGCACGTACGGATCTGTGCGGGGGGCGGCAGGTAACTGCCGTCCCTACCGCGACCGCTATAGCTGCTTAAGATAAGTGTCATTCGGGTCAGATGACATTTTGCTGCTTGGGATCAGTCTTCTGCAAGCGTAGGGAAGTCTTTCAGTGGCTCGGTAAAAAAATCGTCGAAGGTGTCAGGGTGGTACTCAACGATCACCGATGGCATCACGCATTCGCCATAGCAACCAGACGCTTGGTGGTGTGCTGTGCCAGCGCATGAACTGCATCAGCGTTCAGGCGGCTTTCAACCACCACCGGAACCTCAAATGACTGCCTGGCCAAATCATGTGTCACGGAAAGCCAGGAGCGTCCTTTTGCCAACGCCCGGCGAACCTCCAAATGCAGACCAGCCAACGGCTCTGGGACTTCTACATTCTTCAGTCCATACTCAATTCCGCGCACACTCTTGAGAAGTCGCGCGAGGCGAGAAATGCCTTCGTACTCAATATAGTCACGCGCATCACCTTGGCTGTACTCCCCAGCTTGCCATCGCATCTTCCAGCGTCGCTTCCGATTAGTGCTGCTGGATGCCAAGGATGCCGAGTGGGCGAATTAAATGGGGTCAGAAGAGATTAAGTCCGCGAGCTCGGAGCCGGCCGGCGGGTGGATCCCCGGCGTTCGCCGAGGATGACGGTGTTGCTAAATGGGTCAGGAGCGTTTGAGGTCGCGATAGAAGTTCTCGTGTGGCCCGACGGCCTCCAGGTAGACTAGATGTACTGCCTCGTCGACTGTGTACCCCAGCAGGTAGAGTTGGTTTTGACTGCGGAATTTATACACCAGCAGTTGTGACAGGTCGCCTTTCTTGCGCTCACCGATCTGGGGATCGGCCGCTACCTGTTCAGCAACCGAGTCGACATCTGCGGCGGTGTTGTCATGCAGCCTTTTATACGCTCGGGCGAAACGGCGGGTTTGTTTAAGTGTGTAGGTCATGGCTGGCGCGAGCGGGGGATGAAGTCCGTTGCGTCTTCGCGTGGCTCAGAGAGGGCTGCGAGCGATTCGGCAATAAAGCTCACCGGCAAGTCAGGGTTATCCAATGCGGCGCGGCCTACCTGCGCCCAGTATTCTATCTGACCAGCTATGGTTCGGTGTTCGCTCTTTGCTTCTGTGCGCGCCAGGTTATACAGGTTTTGGTCGATGCGGATGGAGGTAGATGAGTTCATGCTGCGCTCCGATGAGTTCATGAAGTGCCATTTTCTACAAATGTGGTAAGCGGGTCAATTGAATGCCATCTGAATTCATTTAAATCTTGTCTGAACCCTCTGTCTGCTGTCAGATTTTGAGACGGCGCTTGTTTCAAGCTCGTTATGACCATGGATCTCGACCAGGGATGGCAGGCGTTACCTGCTATTTCTGGTCGAGATCCATGGGCTGTACGATGTTGCGCTGGCGGTTTTCGCGGCCTTTACATGAGCCCTTGCCATGGATTTTAACTCGACTGTAGCAATGCCACTCTGGCCTGGCTTTCCAGCTCTGCCTTGAGGCCGGGAGCGATGTTCATCTGGCGGGCCAGTTCGTCCAGATAGGCGCGTTCCATGTAGCTTTCCTGGTCGACGACGATCAGGCTGGCCAGATACATTTCCGCAGCCATCTCCGGGGTGCGTGCGGCGAGGGCGATGGTGGCTGGCTCCAGCGGTTTGCGCAGTTGTTCATCGAACCAGTGCTGCAGTTGGGTATCGCCGGTCAGCTTGGCTATCGCATCATCAATCAATTGGCGTTCACGGTCATCGATATGCCCATCGGCTTTGGCTGCGCCGATCAGTGACAGCAGTATGGCTTCGCTGTGCTGTTCGATTTCGGCAGGCGGGACGCGATCGACGGTGCGCAGCTCTGGCTGTGTTGAGGCATTGCCGCTCTGTTGCTGTTGCCAGTTGTTGTAGGCCTTGTAAGCCACTACGCCCAATGCGGCCAGGCCGCCATAGGTGGCAACCTTGCCGGTCATCTTGCGGGCTTTCTTGTTGCCCAGCAGTAAGCCAATGGCTGCGCCACCGAGCATGCCGCCGCCAACCCCGCCGAGAATGCCATCCAGGGGTGAGCTCTTGCCGGGCGCACCGGGTTGGGTAGTATTCTGCTTGGCGAGCATGCCTTTGCCGGCGCTGAGCAGTTGATCCAGCAGACTTCGTGTGTTCATGGGTACCTCTGAATGTGTGTAAGCAAGGCTGCAACCGCCTCGCTGTCAGATTGGATGCGATTACCGGGCAGAAGTTTGCCGGTGCCTATATTTTATATTGCCCGGGTGATCGGCATTTGCGGTGGTATGCGCCAGAGCGCGGTCAGGCCGATAAGCAGGCCGCCCAGGCCGAGTATGCCGCCGACCATGCCTGTATTACCCAAGCCCAGGTGGATGGTGACCTGGCTGCCGAGCAGGGCGCCTGCGCCGATGCCGAGGTTATACAATCCGGAGAAGACTGACATGGCCACGTCGGTCGCGTCGGAGGCGATATGCAGTACGCGGGATTGCAGTGCCAGGGTCAGGCCGAGGATCGCGGCTCCCCAGAGGCAGCACAGGCTGCCCAGTAGCCAGATATTGCCCACTGAGGGTAATAACAGCAGCAGGCAGCAGGTGAGGGCGAGCATGCTGCCCACCAGCACGCTGCGGGGGTGGGACGGGCTGCAGCGGCTGAAGATCAGCGCGCCGGCCAGGCCCGCGCCACCAAACACCAGCAACAATCCGGTGATCTGGTTACCGACCAGGCCGGCAATGTCCCGGACAAAGGGTTCGATATAACTGTAGGCGGTGAACTGGGCGGTTACGCAGATGACCACCAGCACATAGACCACCATGAGTGCCGGGCGCTTGAACAGAATCGGCAGGCTGCTGAGTGAGCCGCTGTTCTGGCTCGGCAGCAGGGGGAGCAGGCGTGCCAGCACGACCATGATCATCAGGGCAATCACGGCTACGCCGACGAAGGTAATCCGCCAGCCTACCAGTTCTCCGACCAGGCGACCGAGCGGAATGCCCAGCACCATGGCCAGCGTAGTGCCGGCGGCGATCATGCCGAGCGCTTGCGCTTCACGCCCGGGCGGGGCGACGCGCACGGCCAGCGAGGCGGTGATCGACCAGAATACGGCGTGGGCCAGCGCGATACCGATGCGGCTGACTACCAGTACGTTGTAACTCCAGGCGAGGAACGACAGTACATGACTGGCGATGAACAATATGAACACGCCCATCAACAGGCGGCGGCGTTCGATATTGCGGGTCAGCAGCATCATCGGCAAGGAGGTGAGCGCCACCAGCCAGGCGTAAACGGTGAGCATTAATCCGACCTGTTCTGGCTGCATGTCGAAGCTGGCGCTGATGTCGCTGAGCAGCGCCACCGGTGCGAATTCGGTGGTATTGAATATGAACGCGGCCAGCGCCAGGGCAATAACGCCCAGCCAACTGCCCTGATGGGCGGTATGTGAAGTTGTCATTGAAACGCAACCGAATGAGGGGGCAGCAGGCTGGGGAATGCGCCTGCTGCGAAGGGCTGCATTTTAGGTGGGCGCTCGCTGAAGAGCAATGCCAACCCGGCAGTTCACATCAACTCGATGCAATGACCACGCGGTTGCGGCCGGCGTGTTTTGCTTCATACAGCGCGGCGTCGGATCGGCGCAGCAGGTGTTGGTAATCCGGGTGGCCATTGAACAGGGCCAGGCCCAGGCTGGCGCTGAGTTGCAGGGTCATATCCTGCGGTAGACGGAAGGTTTCCGCGGCGATCAGCTGACGGATTTTTTCGGCGGCGCGTGCCGCTTTATTCTCGTTCACATCGACCATGATCATCAGAAACTCTTCGCCACCCATGCGGAACAGGTAATCTCCGGCGCGGCTCTTGTTCAGCATCAGACTGGCGAACTGCTGCAATACCAGGTCTCCAGCCTCATGTCCGTGGGTATCGTTGATGAGCTTGAAATGGTCAAGGTCGATGGACAGGACGGCAAACGAGCTGCTGGTATCCCGGGCGTATGTGATCTGCCGGTTGAGTACCACTGACAGATATTTGCGGTTCAGGAGTCGGGTCAGTACATCGCGCCCGGCCTCCAGCTCATTGTTCTGCTCAAACAGGAGATCCAGATGATAGGCGATGCTTTTCGCCTGTTCGCGCAGATCCCGTAACAACTGCATGCTGTTCTGTTGCTCTGATTCCGTATGGCGCCGGGCGAACAGCGGCAGGATGACATTGTCAATCTGGCTTATGGTATGCAGGATCAGGCCGGTTTCCACCGCGCCTTCAAATCCATGTGCCCCCTTGTGGCGGAACCACAGGCCGAACTCCGAGGCGCTCAGTCGCGGCAACTGGTCGGCCGTCATGTTCATGGCTACGTCGAACATCAACTGGTTTTCCCAGTCGAGCAGGGCGGCCCGCTGTTTTTCCTTTTCAGAGGCAATGTTCTGGGTGACAGCGAACAGCCGATAACTTTCTTCGGCGCGGGAATTCCGGTCGTGGGATGTGGCGTAGGCCTGGCTCATGATCTCCATGGCCAGGTCAATCAGCGTGGAGGCAAATGCGCCAGCCTGTGCCGCTTGCG
This sequence comes from uncultured Halopseudomonas sp., assembly GCA_964474945.1. Taxonomy (GTDB): domain Bacteria; phylum Pseudomonadota; class Gammaproteobacteria; order Pseudomonadales; family Pseudomonadaceae; genus Halopseudomonas. The sequence continues at coordinate 4,756 of CAYYUQ010000125.1, forward strand.
GTGCAGACTGCTCTTTGTGCAGGGTAATGGTTAGTTGTTGCTTGAGTAGCCGCGCCCCACGCAGCACCAGGTGAACCGGAATGGATATGCGCGCGTGGACTTCGCCAATCTTGCTTTGGTGGGCAATGGAGGATTGGATGGCGGCGATGTCCTCACCGGCATACAGGTTGGCAATCCAGTTCGCCATCGACCCGCTGAGTCGGGTTTTCACTTCATCGTGGGAGAGGAATTGGGCGGCTTCGCGGTGTTCCAGCATGGCCGAATAGAAATGGTTCGCCAGATCTACTTTATGACGCTCTGCCGTTTGAGCCGTGAGCTGACGGATGGACGGGGGGAAGCTATCCAGTCGTAGCTGCCATTCGGAGGTCATCTCCTCCAGGGTAAATCGATAGACGGACATGGCGGGCTCGGTTACCAATGAAGTGCGTCCATTTTCCCACACAGCCGCGTATAAAAGCCACTCCCGGCGGTCAGCAGTCCTTTTTGTTGAACCATTGTTGCCGGGCTTTTTCTATTTCCATGTAGTCCCCTGAATATATCCCGGAGGAACACATGAAACAGCCATTTATCTATAGCGCTTTGTTCAGTTTTGCCCTTGTCGCCGCTGCTCCGTCAGCCATGGCGGACAACTATGACAACGACAGAGACAATCGAACCATGGACTCGGGTGCTTATCAGCCGGGCACCCATGACGATACCCGCACGCCGACCGATCCACGTGACCCGCGCAATAATGATGGCGCGGGCACTGGCTCGACCGGGACAGGTACTGGCGGCACAGGCCCAGGCACAGGCACAGGCACAGGCACAGGCACAGGCACAGGTACTGGCTCCGGCACCGGCACTGGCACCAGCGGTGGGGCTGGGAGTACTGGCAGCGGTACAGGTGGCGCCGGCTCGGGTGGCACCAGCGGTGCAGGTACCGGCGCAGGGGGCTGAACATCCTCTGTGTATCGAAAGCCGGGCTTGTCCCGGCTTTCTTTTTGTTTGCCCGGCGAAGCCGGCAAACCCGTCCACCTGAAAGAAGGTGGAG
>CAYYUQ010000126.1:0-5735 GCA_964474945.1 uncultured Halopseudomonas sp.
GTAGTGGCAGAAGAAAAACTTAAAACAGTGTCCGGGATCAGTTGACCACTACAGAGTTCATTTGTGAGCTGGTATGAAAAGGACGCCCTGAACGCACTACAGGCGAAAGAGCAAGCTCAGAAGCTGGCCTTTGCCCCTATCGCTTTCCAGGCCGCACGCAGCCTGAATGAACTGGGGATACTTACCGCCCTCGACGCGAATCAGGAGGGGTTGGATGCGGCAGCGATCGCCGAGCGCTGCGATCTGTCGGTATACGGCGTGGCCGTATTACTGGATATGGGTTTGAGCGCCCATATCGTTACTCAGGATGCCGAGCGCCTATATCATCTTGCGCGGCTCGGGCACTTCCTGCTGCATGACCGGATGACTCGCATCAACATGAATTTCACCGCTGATATCTGTTACCGGGCCATGTCGCACCTGACTGAAGCCGTGCGCGATGGCAAACCCGCAGGGCTTAAGGAGCTGGGTGACTGGCCAACGATATACGAGGGCTTATCCAAATTACCTGAGCAGGTTCGTAAAAGCTGGTTGGACTTTGATCACTTCTACAGTGATCAGGCATTCCCGCTGCTGCTGGAAAAGGTGTTGGGCAAAGGCCCCGCACAACTGATTGATATCGGTGGTAATACGGGAAAATGGGCCATGCAGTGCTGCGCATATAACGAGCAGGTGCAGGTCACTATCGTTGATCTTCCAGGTCAGATTGACCTTGCATTGAGCAATGCTCACGCGGCTGGCTATGCGGATCGTATCCATGGACACCCTCTGGATCTGCTCGATCCCCGCCAATCGCTGCCAACAGAGGGAGATGTATGGTGGATGAGTCAGTTCCTCGACTGTTTCTCACCCATGGAAATCCTCAGCATTCTGCGCCGGGTGCGCAAGGCGATGCGCTCTGATGCGAGCGTCTATATTCTTGAGCTGTTCTGGGATCGCCAGGACTTCGAAGCGGCGGCCTACAGTCTCAACGCCACATCGTTGTACTTCACCTGCCTGGCCAACGGTAACAGCCGTTTCTATCGCAGCGACGACTTCCTGGAGATTGTTGCTGAGGCTGGCTTTGATGTAGCCGAACAGGTCAATGGCATTGGCTTGGGGCATACGCTACTGCGGTTGGCAGCGGCCTGATTGGATAACCGGCGAACCCTGCGGACTACCGTCGCAGGGCTCGCCGAAATGACTGCGCCTTATTGCTGATCCAGAAACTTCTCCGCATCCAGTGCAGCCATACAGCCAGCACCCGCTGAAGTAATCGCCTGACGGTAGACATGGTCAGCCACGTCGCCGGCGGCGAATACACCCGAGATATTGGTCGCGGTGGCGTTGCCTTCGGTGCCGCTGTTGATCTTCAGGTAGCCGTCTTTCATCTCCAGCTGGCCTTCAAACAATCCGGTATTCGGCGTGTGGCCGATGGCGATGAACACGCCCGCCAGAGCGATATCCTGCTTCTGACCATCGTTGAAGGCCAGACGCATACCGGTCACGCCACTGTCGTCACCCAGCACTTCATCCAGCACCGCATTCAGCTGCAGTTCAATCTTGCCTTCGTCGACCTTGGCCATCAGCTTGTCGATGAGGACTTTCTCCGCACGGAAGGTATCTCGACGGTGCACCAGGGTGACTTTCTTCGCAATATTGGCCAGATACAAAGCCTCTTCCACGGCGGTATTACCACCGCCGACTACCGCCACTTCCTGGTTGCGATAGAAAAAACCATCGCAGGTCGCACAGGCGGATACGCCCTTGCCCATGAATGCTTCCTCAGAGGGCAGGCCCAGATAGCGAGCAGACGCGCCGGTAGCGATGATCAGTGCATCACAGGTGTACTCGCCCTGGTCGCCGGTAAGGGTGAATGGGCGCTGGGTGAGCGCTACCTTGTTGATGTGATCAAAGACGATCTCGGTCTCGAAGCGCTCGGCATGCTTGCGCATCCGCTCCATCAGATCCGGGCCCTGCAGACCTTCCACATCACCGGGCCAGTTGTCGACTTCGGTGGTCGTGGTGAGCTGGCCGCCCATCTGCATACCGGTGATCAGCAGCGGCTTGAGATTCGCCCGCGCGGCGTAAACGGCGGCGCTGTAGCCGGCCGGGCCGGAGCCCAGGATGATCAGACGGGAGTGGCGTGCTTCAGACATTGATTCCTCCAGGTAACCGCCGCAGCGGCATGATAGTCACTAAAACGGTTGCTACCGGCATGGCTTGCCAGTACAAAAATGGGCCGGGGGCAGAACCCGGCGCAGCGATGGGAGTCGAAGTCCGGCAGCAAGCGCACCAAGCGCACCGCTTCGGATCCAAGGACATCTGCGTCAACGGGTTGTACCCGAATATCACCGCCTGCATGGTAGAGCACTGGGCAGACGATGAATACTGCTGTCACTATATCAAGCGCATAGTTTACCCCTATAACGGGCATCAAGGATTTACCATGACACAAGCAATTGCCCCCTTGCGGGGCCCCGGATATTTACGCGAAGGCTGGCAGCGCATACGCCAGCCGGGCCTTCGACGCTTCCTCGTTATCCCGTTGATTCTGAACCTGGCCCTGTTCATGGCGCTGATCGGTTGGGGCGCGCGGCAGTTCAACTATTGGATGGATCGGTTGATGCCGCATTTGCCAGAGTGGGCCAGCTTCGTTGAATGGTTACTCTGGCCGTTGTTTGCGCTGGTGGTGTTGCTGGTGCTGTTCTTTGGCTTCGCTATGCTTGCCAACCTGATCGCTTCGCCCTTTTACGGCTTTCTTGCGGAGAAGATTGCCGAGCAGGAGCGCGGGCTGGTCAGCCCGCCGACCAGCTGGAAGGACATCATGATGGTGGTACCGCGTAGTCTGGGCCGGGAGTTTCGCAAGATCGCCTATTACCTGCCCCGCTTTATTGGCCTGCTATTGCTGACCCTGGTGCCGGTCATCAATCTGGTCGCCTCTCCACTGCTGCTGGTATTTGGCGTGTGGATGATGGCGGTGCAGTACATCGACTACCAGGCGGATAACGACCAGGTCGGTTTTCCGGACATGTTGCGCTGGATGCGCAGCCGCCGCGCCCTGTCGCTGGGGTTTGGCGCGCCGGTGTATGTCGGCATGCTGATCCCGCTGCTGAATCTATTGGTGATGCCTTCGGCGGTGGCGGGATCAACTCTGCTCTGGGTACGCGAAGGCCCAGGGCCGCGCACGCTGCCATAATTTCGTCACGTCCAGGTCACATTTCAATCACCAGCCGACAGCATACTGGGCAGCATGAAAACACTTCTCAAGACTGCTCACTGCTATGCCATCATCACTGAAACTTGGCGTCCCCAGATCAATGGTGTCGCCAATACACTGGGGCGCCTCTGTGATGGCTTGCTGGCCACTGGTGACCAATTGCAATTGGTGCGTCCCGCACAGAAGGGCGAATCCATTGGGCTGACCGAGAACGGGCCGCAGCAGCAATTGCTGGTCAAGGGCCTACCCATGCCCGGATATAAGCAACTGCAATTCGGCCTGCCTGCCTACCGGCAACTGCTCGCGCACTGGCAGACCAACCGCCCCAGTAGCGTGTACCTGGCGACTGAGGGGCCTCTCGGTTGGTCTGCCCTGCGGGCCGCTCGGCACCTCGGTATTCCGATGATCAGCGGCTTTCATACCAACTTCCAGCAATATGGCGAGCATTACCGGATAGGGCTGCTGACCCGGCCTATTACCGCCTATCTGCGCTGGTTTCACAATCAGACGCTGGTCACCCTCAGCGCCAGCAGCACGCAACAGCATGAGTTGTCACGCATGGGGATCATCAATCCAGCGCTGCTGGGTCGCGGCGTGGATTGCAGCCTGTTTCATCCCACCCATCGCAGTACGCAACTGCGCCAACGCTGGGGTGCAGACGAAGGTGACATGGTAATGCTCCATGTCGGCCGCCTGGCGGCGGAAAAGAACCTCGGCCTGCTGCAAAAGAGTTGGCAGTACGCCCAGCAGAAAAGTCCGTCAGGTGTACGGGTGCGTATGGTCGTGGTGGGTGATGGACCGCAGTACAAGCAGTTGCAGCAGGCCATGCCTGAGGCCATCTTCACCGGTACGCTGACTGGCATGGCATTATCAGAAGCCTATGCCAGCGCGGATATATTCCTGTTTCCCAGCCTGACCGACACCTTCGGCAATGTCGTCACCGAGGCCATGGCCTCAGGACTGGCGGTGGTGGCCTTCGATACCGCCGCGGCACATCAGCATATCCGCGATCGGTATAGCGGCTGCCTGGCATCGCCGGGGGATGAGAAACAGTTTCTGGAGAATATTGACTGGCTATTCAAGGACAGGGAGGGTTTGCGCTCGGTGCGCATGCATGCACGGCATCGTGCCTGCCAGCTGGACTGGCCTGCAGTGGTACGGCGATTTGCTGGGTATCTGCAACGTCATGGCGCAGCGACTGAGCCAATCGAGGCTGCTGTTCCGGGCAAATAGCCGGAACAGCAGCACTCGGCATCAATCCAGGACTTTCAGCGCTTCGCGACTGAACGGCAGGATTTCATCAAAGCGACCTTCGCGCAGCTTGGTTGCCCAGGCTGGATCGGAAATCAGCACACGGCCCACGGCAACCAGATCAAACTCCTGGTTCTGTAGACGCTGCAGCAGATCGTCGAGATTGGCGTCGGTCTTGGCGATCTTGTCGGTCTTGACCATGTATTCCAGGAATTCACTGTCCAGACCTACGCTGCCGACGGTGATGCATGCCTTGCCGGTGATCTTGCGCGTCCAGCCAGCCAGGTTCAGCGGTGAACCGTCAAATTCCGGCTCCCAGTATCGACGTTGCGAGCAATGGAAGATATCCACACCGGCTTCAGCCAACGGCTTGAGGAACTGTTCCAGCAGCTCAGGCGTGGGCGCCAGGCGAGCGGTGTAGTCCTGCTGCTTCCATTGGGAGAAGCGGAAGATGATCGGGAAGTCAGCACCCACTGCGGCACGCACAGCGCGGATGACTTCCACCGCGAAGCGACCACGGTTTTCCAGGCTGCCGCCGTACTCGTCGTCGCGCTGGTTGGTGCCTTCCCAGAAGAACTGGTCAATCAAATAACCGTGGGCGCCATGCAACTCGACTGCATCACAACCAATGGCCTTGGCATCCCTGGCCGCCTGGGCAAAGGCGTTAACCACATCCTGGATGTCTTCGCGGGTCATGCCATGCACTATCTGCTGGTCATCCTTGAATTTATCCATCGGGCCATAACCCGGTACGGTGCCGTCTGGCTCAGTACCCAGCCGGCGCACGTTACCAACGTGCCACAGTTGCGGGGCAAATTTGCCACCGGCAGCGTGTACCGCGTCGACAACCTTCTTCCAACCGGCGAGCGCTTCCTCACCGTGGAATTGCGGCACATTGGGATAACCATTCGCTGCGCAATGCGGCACTGTGGTGCCTTCACTGATGATCAGACCTACCCCTGCTGCCGCGCGGCGACGGTAGTACTCAACCACCTGTTCGGTGGGTACACCCCTGGGGGAGAAATTGCGGGTCATGGGTGCCATGACCAGGCGGGTAGGGAGACTCAGTGAGCCCAGGGTGACTGGCTCGAACAACGGACTGGCGTGGGCAGACATCCATCAACTCCTGCGAAATATCGTGGTCAGCCACTATAAGGGCGGAATATTCATTCAGGTGCTGGATTGATATGGGTGATAGTGTGGCAGAAGTACAACGCACCTGATCAGCGCCCACATCGAGTAGGGTGAGGCGTCGCCGCCTCATCCCTCTCACAGAACCGTACGT
>CAYYUQ010000127.1:0-5717 GCA_964474945.1 uncultured Halopseudomonas sp.
ACCAGAAGCGGATTTTGAATCCGCCGCGTCTACCAATTCCGCCACCGAGGCTTTTTGCAAGCCGCGCGGAGTATACGGAGCCTTGAGCGCTCAGGTCAATGCTTTGCATGGCTGAAAATGCAGTTTTCCGCTACCATGAGCGCCCTTCTTGTCATGTCGGTATTTCTTCCCCATGCGCGTCAGCGATTTTCAATTTGAACTGCCTGACCGGCTGATCGCCCGGCACCCGCTGGCTGAGCGGCGTGCCAGCCGTTTGTTATGTCTGGATGGGCCGAGCGGTGAGCTGACGCATCGGCAATTTACTGATCTGTTGGAATACCTGCGCCCCGGCGATCTGATGGTGTTCAACAACACCCGCGTGATTCCGGCTCGCCTGTTTGGCCGCAAGGAGACCGGTGGGCAGTTGGAAATTCTGATTGAGCGTGTGCTGGATGGTCGCCGGGTGCTGGCCCATGTGCGCTCCAGCAAGTCGCCCAAGCCGAGCAGCCGTATTCTGCTGGAAGATGGCAGCGGTGCGACCATGCTGGCGCGCCATGATGCATTGTTTGAACTGGCGTTTGATGAGCCGGTATTGCCGTTACTGGATCGGCTTGGGCATATGCCGCTGCCGCCCTATATCGATCGGCCGGACGAGCGTGCCGACCGTGAGCGTTATCAGACGGTATACGCGCAGAAGGCCGGCGCGGTGGCGGCCCCGACCGCAGGATTGCATTTCGATACTGACCTGTTGGCAGCGATCAAGGCAAAAGGGGTATCGACTGCAGAAGTGACGCTGCACGTGGGTGCCGGCACCTTTCAGCCGGTGCGTGTTGAGCGCATCGAGGATCACCACATGCACAGTGAATGGCTGGAAGTCAGCCAGGACGTGGTCGATGAAGTGCAGGCCTGTAAGGCGCGCGGCGGTCGGGTTATCGCGGTGGGTACTACCAGTGTGCGTTCGCTGGAAACCGCAGCGCGGGATGGTCAGCTCAAGGCGTTCAGCGGTGATACCGATATCTTCATCTATCCGGGTCGGCCATTTCATGTGGTGGACGCGCTGGTAACCAACTTCCATCTACCCGAATCGACCCTGTTGATGCTGGTATCGGCCTTTGCCGGCTACCGCGAAACCATGGCGGCCTATCAGGCGGCGGTGGACAATGAATACCGATTTTTCAGTTACGGTGATGCCATGTTCATCACCCGCAATCCGGCTGCCTGCGGGCCCGAGGACATGCAATGAGTCATATGCAGTTTGAATTACTGGCTACCGACGGTAAGGCCCGTCGTGGTCGTCTGACCTTTCCCCGTGGCGTGGTGGAAACGCCGGCGTTCATGCCGGTGGGCACCTACGGTACGGTCAAGGGCATGCTGCCCCGTGACGTAAAGGACATCGGCGCGCAGATCATTCTGGGTAATACCTTTCACCTGTGGCTGCGTCCGGGCACCGAGGTGATCCGCAAACACGGCGATCTGCATGACTTCATGCAATGGGAAGGGCCTATTCTCACTGACTCGGGCGGTTTTCAGGTGTTCAGCCTGGGTGCCATGCGCAAAATCAAGGAGGAGGGCGTGTACTTCTCCTCGCCGGTGGATGGCGCCAAGGTGTTCATGGGGCCGGAAGAGTCCATGCAGGTGCAGCGTGAGCTGGGCTCGGACATCGTCATGATCTTTGACGAGTGCACACCGTATCCGGCGGATCTGGATACGGCCCGCCGCTCCATGGAGCTGTCGCTGCGCTGGGCGCAGCGCTCAAAGAATGCCCACGAAGGTAATCATTCGGCGCTGTTCGGTATCGTCCAGGGCGGTATGCATGAAGACCTGCGCGCTCGTTCGCTGGATGGGCTGTGCGAGATCGGCTTTGATGGTCTGGCCATCGGCGGTCTGTCGGTAGGCGAGCCGAAAGAAGACATGTTCCGCATTCTGGATTATCTGCCTCCCTTGATGCCGCCGGAAAAACCCCGCTATCTGATGGGGGTGGGCAAGCCGGAAGACCTGGTGGAGGGCGTGCGCCGGGGTATCGACATGTTTGATTGCGTGATGCCCACGCGCAACGCCCGAAATGGGCATTTATTCACTGACAACGGCGTGGTAAAAATCCGTAACGCAGTGCATCGTCACGATGATTCGCCGCTGGATCCAGGTTGTGATTGTTACACCTGTCGTCACTTTACCCGCTCCTATCTGCATCATCTGGATAAGTGCGGCGAGATGCTCGGCAGCATGCTCAACACCATCCATAATCTGCGGCATTATCAGCGTGTAATGCACGGTTTGCGCGGTGCGATTCAACAGGGTACATTGACCGACTTTGTGGATAACTTCTATGCACGTCTCGGCCAACCGGTACCTCCTCTGGAGGCTTGAATAGCGGTCAGGAAGCCCCATTATTTTCTTGCGAGTATATAAAACAGGAGTTTTACATGAGTTTTTTCATCTCCAGCGCCATGGCTCAATCCGCAGAGGGTGCTGCACCGGCAGGCTTTGATCCGATGAGTCTGATTTTTCTGGTTGGCTTTGTAGCCATCTTCTATCTGATGATCTGGCGTCCGCAGGCCAAGCGTGCCAAGGATCACAAGAACCTGTTGGGTGGTCTGAGTACCGGTGATGAAGTGGTTACCAATGGCGGGATTCTCGGCAAGGTCAAGAAAGTCACTGATGATTTCATCGTTCTGGAAGTGAGCGAAGGCCAGGAACTCAAGTTCCAGAAAGGCGCTGTGGTTGCTGCGCTGCCCAAGGGCACACTGAAAGCCATCTGATTCCTTCCAGCACTGTATGACCGGGCGCGTAAAGCGCCCGGCTCGTATCGTAATCGGGCCAAACCATGCTCAACCGTTATCCTTTGTGGAAATACCTGCTTATTGTGGCCGTGCTCGCGCTTGGCTTCTTATACGCAACCCCCAACCTGTACCCCGACGACCCGGCTATCCAGATTTCCGGTATCAGCTCCACCCAGACCATCGAGCAGAGCGACCTGCAACGCATAGAAAGAGCGTTGAACGACGCAGGAATCGCGACCAAGGGTATCGAACTCAGCAGTAACGCTGGCTCTGGCCTGGTGCGTCTCGTTGAACGTGACGATCAATTGCCCGCCCAGGATATTGTGCGCCGCACGCTGGGTAACCAATTCGTTGTCGCTCAGAACCTTGCGCCGACTACGCCCGATTGGCTGCTGAATATCGGTGCCGGCCCGATGAAACTGGGTCTTGACCTGGCCGGTGGCGTGCACTTCCTGCTGGAAGTGGATATGGACAAGGCCATTGAAGCGCGCATGAACGTGTATGACAGTGAGCTCCGCTCGCTGTTTCGGACCGAGCGCGTTCGCTACCGCAGCCTGCCCAAGCAGGGTAATGTATTGCAGTTTGGCTTCACTGAAAGTGACCAGCTGAACGCAGCCCAGCGCCTGATTGCCAGCAAATACAACGAATTCCAGATCACCACCACGCGTCGCGATAACGTCGACGTACTGCGCTTGGCATTGACCGATGCCAAGCAGAGCGAAATCCGTAATTACGCGGTAAGCCAGAACCTGACCACGGTGCGCAACCGGGTCAACGAGCTTGGCGTTGCCGAGCCGCTGGTACAGCGTCAGGGCGCGAACCGCATTATCGTTGAACTGCCTGGTGTGCAGGACACGGCCGAGGCCAAACGGATTCTCGGCAAGACAGCCAACCTGGAGTTCCGCCTGGCTGCTGAACCCAATGCTCCGCAGGCAACCAAGGAATCCTTCGAGTTCCGTGACGGCATGGGTCGTCCGCCAGCAGACGTTGAGCGCAGTATCATCCTCACCGGTGATCAGGTAACCGACGCCCAATCCTCCTTCGACGAAAACGGCAGCCCGCAGGTCAATATCCGCCTTGATGGCCATGGCGGTGAGCTGATGAGCCGGGCGACCCGCAACAACGTCGGTCGTGGCATGGCAGTACTGTTCATTGAGCAGCGCGAAGTGCCTAACACGGTCATGCAGGAAGTCGACGGTGTGATGCAGGAAGTGTCGGTGCCGAGCTTCGTGGAAGAGAAATCCATCATCAGTCTGGCGACCATTCAGAGCACCCTCGGCAACCAGTTCCGTATTACCGGCCTGGGCTCCCCGGCGGAAGCATCTGAGCTGGCGCTGCTGCTGCGCGCTGGTGGCCTTGCCGCCCCCATGTACTTTGCTGAAGAGCGCACCATTGGCCCAAGCCTGGGTGCAGAGAATATCAGCAACGGTATCGCTGCAACCCAGCTTGGTCTTGTGCTGGCGATGATATTCATGGTGGTGGTCTATCGCGGCTTTGGCTTCCTCGCCAGTATTGCTCTGACCTTCAACCTGGTATTGCTGTTGGCAGTGATGTCGCTGCTGGGCGCGACGCTGACCCTGCCGGGTATTGCCGGTATCGTGTTGACGTTGGGTATGGCGATTGACGCCAACGTGCTGATCTTCGCTCGGATCCGGGAAGAGTTGGCAAGTGGTGCTTCAGCGCAACGGGCCATCCATGAGGGTTTTGACAAGGCGTTTTCAGCGATTCTGGATAGTAACCTGACCACTCTGTTGGTCGGTGCCATCCTGTTCGCCATGGCCTCCGGCCCGATCAAGGGCTTCGCCGTCACGCTGTCGTTGGGGATCATGACCTCGTTGTTCAGTGCCATCCTGGTTACCCGTGCCCTGATCAACCTGACGTTGGGTGGTCGCACCGGTAAAACGCTCAGCAAGATCTGGCTGTGAGGAAATAAACAGATGTTGAATAAAACCATTAACTTCATGCGCTGGCGTAAGCCGTTTTACGTCATCGCATTGGTATTCTGTATCGCCTCCGTAGTCAGCCTGGTGGTAAAAGGGCTGAATTTCAGCCTGGACTTCACTGGCGGTGCCCAGGTTGAACTCAGCTACAGCGAACCGGTCGATCTCGGTAGCATTCGTCAGACACTTCAGGGTGTCGGCTGGGGTGATGCCATCGTGCAGAACTTCGGCTCCACCTCCGATGTCATTATCCGTCTGGCCAGTGAAGACCCTGATGTGGGTAACCAGATTGCTGAATTGATGCGGGCCGAGAATGCTGACCAGCAGGTGACGGTCAAACGTGTCGAGTTCATTGGCCCGCAGGTGGGTGAAGAGTTGCGGGACCAGGGCGGTATGGGTCTGCTGTTGGCGCTGGGTGGCATCCTGCTGTACGTCGCCATGCGCTTCCAGCTGAAGTTCTCATCCGCCGCGGTTGTCGCGCTGCTGCACGATGCCATCTTTACTCTGGGCATCCTGTCGTTCTTCGGTGTTCCCTTTGATCTGACGGTACTGGCTGCGCTGCTGGCGGGCGTGGGTTACTCGCTGAACGATACCATCGTGGTATTTGACCGGGTGCGTGAGAACCTGCGCTTGATGCGCAACGCCGATCTGGCTGAAGTCATCAACGTATCCACTACCCAGACCCTGGCCCGTACCTTGGCAACATCGTTCTCCACCATTCTGGTGTTGCTGTCGCTATTGCTGGTTGGCGGCGAATCGCTGCAGGGCTTTGCTATCACACTGGTAGTGGGTGTGATCATCGGTACCTATTCGTCCATCTATGTGGCGAACGGTCTGCTGATGACCCAGAACCTGACCCGCGAAGACCTGATTCCGAAACAGTTGGAAGAAGTCGACGACCGACCCTGAGGGCTGGTGACGTGCATAAAACCCGGCTGCCGCAAGGCGCCGGGTTTTTTAATGTGGGCGGTTGCAGACACTGAGTGCAACAGGTTAATGGAGCGACAGTGACGGCTCA
>CAYYUQ010000128.1:0-5650 GCA_964474945.1 uncultured Halopseudomonas sp.
TTATTGGATTCTACCCGATCAGGTAGCGTTGGTGGATTTATGCAGCGTTTCCTTAACACAAAAGAGTGATTCCCTAAAGGGTGATTGGTTTGCACCATATAAGGTCATTTTAATGCTGTATTACTGGCAATATTTGAACTCTTGACCACCCTTCCGGGTGGACTTTTCCCTTTAGCATTGACCTTGATTGATATATTCAAAATACTGCGATCCGACATCGGTTGCAGTACTTTTGATACTGCTTCGGGTGCCACGGACAAATTAAAATAAAATCAACAAACAGGATTCCCATAATGACAAGTAAAACTGTTTCCCGCTCGTTGCTGTCAATGTTGACGGCTGGCGCACTCTTACTGTCTTCTGCCGCAATGGCCACCAACCCACCAGTAGATCCCCCTGCGAATCCAACGAATCCGGGTGGCGAATCGCCTTATGCCCGGGGACCAAACCCTACGGTTTCCTTCCTTGAGGCCAGCAGTGGCCCCTACAGTACCCGTACCAGTCGAGTTTCGGGTCTGGTCAGTGGCTTTGGCGGCGGCACCATTCATTATCCCACGGGCACAACGGGAGCCATGGCTGCCATTGTTGTCATTCCAGGCTTTGTCTCGGCTGAATCCTCCATCGACTGGTGGGGCCCGAAGCTGGCTTCCCATGGCTTCGTTGTCATGACCATCGATACCAACAGTGGCTTTGACCAGCCTGCCAGCCGCGCTCGTCAGATCAACAATGCGCTGGACTATCTGGTCAGCCAGAACACCACGCGCCGCAGCCCGGTCAATGGCATGATCGACACTGATCGTTTGGGTGTCATCGGCTGGTCCATGGGCGGTGGCGGTACTCTACGTGTTGCCAGCGAGGGTCGCATCAAGGCGGCGATTCCGCTGGCGCCATGGGATACCAGCAGTGCTCGCAGTGTTCAGGCGCCGACTCTGGTGTTTGCCTGTGGCAGCGATGTTATTGCTCCGGTACGTACTCACGCGTCGCCGCTGTATAACCAGATTTCCAATAGTGTCGATAAAGCCTACGTTGAAATTCGTAATGGCTCGCATTACTGCGCCAACGGTGGCGGCACTAATAATGCTGTCCTCAGCCGACTGGGTGTTTCCTGGATGAAACGCTTCCTGGATGAAGATACCCGTTATAGCCAGTTCCTGTGTGGCCCTAACCACACTTCGGATCGCAACATTTCCGAATACCGTGGCAACTGCCCTTATTAATAAGTAGTGCTGTTAAAAAAGCCGACCCAGTAATGGTGTCGGCTTTTTTATTTATTATTTGTTCATATCAGCGACAGAAATTGAATCCACTGCCATCCAGATGAAAGTGATTTTCATGGGGCTGGTTGTAATCCGGGCCAAGTACAGTCCCAAAATAACCACAGGCGCTCCTGTGTATGTCCTTGAGGAATGCAGCCTTTGCCGGCGCTGCATGGTTATTCCAGTCCTTCAGGACGGTTACGTGTGTGCCATCCGCGAATCTGAATCCGGCTACATCAAAGGCATTGGCTGAGGCGTGTTGGCTGCGGCGCGCATTGTCGCGATGGTAAATGTTGCGGCAAGCAAAGCTCCCCAAATGGTCTACCCGCTGCAAGCCACTATGGATATGTTGATCTGCCAGCGGTTGCAGTTTCTGGCGCTCAAACATCAGCCAGGCTACAGCCAGCGGGCAGGTGACGGTAAAGCTTGCGTTGTACTCAATGCCGGTGCGGCGAACTCGTACCACATTACTGAGTGGGCACCCAGTGACAGGCGTGTAATCCTCCAGCGCGAGATAATCAATAGCGCCCTCCGGAGCGGAATCCAGAGCCGCTATACATTGAACGGGATCATTCTGAAGACGGGACAGCTTCCATTTGGTGATCAGGTTCATTGGATGGTCAATGGCAAGCGGCACCCACGGGTTCCATTGAGGAGGCAGGTGACGCCAGGGTTCGCTGATGGCGATACCAGCGAGCAGGGTGAGTAGCAGGAGCCATTTCAGCGTACGCAACAGGATTGTCTGCAACACAGAATCTCCTGATCATGACAGTGAAAGAACAGTCGACTCCTGCGCCGATGCCGCTCCGGCTGTGAACGATTACCTTTTAATCACCGCCATCAGGATGCCAGTTACCGCCGCCGCGGCGCCAATAATCAGAAACAACATGGTGCTGTCGGTTAATGTTTCGCTAATCTGATCGCCAACCGATTGGGATGATTGCCAGCCGAAATGCAGCAGAATCGGATCCGCTACCAGGAGCACCAGAACTGCAATCTTATTTGCCGCCCATATTCTTAATCCGCTATCGGGTTTTTTGATTGCTTGTAGAATCAGACTGGAGCGGTAAAGAAAAGTGCCGATGAAAGCGTAGGTTGCCAAGGATGAGGCGCTATCTGCTAAGGTATCCGCCTATGCATTCGTAGTGGAACTCACCATGCCTCACATCGAGCCGATTCTATTTTCTGGTGATGAGACGCTCAGTCTGCGTCAGCTTGATGAACTGAATAAGCTACCCAAAGGCAGCAGCTTCCGTTGGTTCAAGTCCTGTGCGGACATCATGATCGAGGGCCGGGATTTTTATTACCTGCCTGCAGACGACCATGCCGAGTTTATCGAGCAGCTGAAACGGGCTGGGCAGATCTATGCCTCCAGCCGACACGCCGTATTACTGACCCGCAGTGGCTACCAGCAGATGCGTGCCCGTTCGCAGGGTTGATGTTCTGGGCCCTGCCCAACAATTATTCCTGAAGGATTCGACATGCTTGTCGAGCTGTTTGCAGTCATGGCGCCGGTGCTCATCGTCGCCGGTATCGGGTATGGATGGGCGCGCTCTGGTCAGCCTTACCCGACCGATTTTGTTACCCGACTGGTGCTTAATATCAGCACGCCATGCCTTGTTCTCTCCACACTCAGTCGGGCCGAAGTGGATCTGAGTGTGTTTGGCCAGATGGCTGCAGCCTGCGTCGTGATCTCAGTACTCATGGCCTTGATCGGTTGGGGGTTAAGCCGAGCCATGGGTTCCGATCCGCGTGTTCTGGTGCCTGCTTACATGTTCCCCAATACCGGCAACATGGGGTTGCCTATCAGTCTGTATGCTTTTGGTGAGGCTGGCCTGGCATTGGCAGTAGCGTTCTTCGTGGTGCTCTCGGTGGGCCATTTCAGTGTTGGATTGATCCTGTCTGGAGCGGCTCAATCCTGGCGGCGCTTGTTGCTCAACCCGGTGATCATCAGCCTCTGTGTGGCATTGGCCGTATTGCTGCTCGACCTTGAGTTGCCGCGCTGGATAGATAACACCGTTGGCTTGCTGGGCGCCATGAGTATCCCGATGATGCTGTTGACCCTGGGGGTGTCGCTGGCCAGCATTCGTTTGAAGCAGGTAGGGCGGGGCATGTGGCTGGGTGGGTTGCGTATGCTGTGTGGTGCGGCTATCGGCTGGGTGATAGCGCTCGCTCTGGATCTGCCACCCTTGGCCCAGGCCGTTCTGGTCATGCAATCGGCCATGCCGGTGGCGGTGTTCAACTACCTGTTTGCTGTCAGGGCAGGGCGCTCGCCAGAAACGGTGGCCAGTCTGGTGATTTGTTCGACCTTGCTGTCATTCCTGTTCATTCCATTGCTGCTGCTTTGGTGGTTGCCTGCCTCTGGTCAGGGGTGAGCAGAATCAGACCTTTTTCGGCATTTTACTGATCCAGCTCAAGCTGATTAATGCTGGCAAATTACAATACGCTTCTTATTCTCTGGTGGGATGCTTATGAATTCTGGGACATGTTTGAAAAATCTGACTCTGTCGCTCGGATTGCTACTGGGCTTTTCATCATGCCTGCAAGCCAGCGACCCGACTGTCGCCATGCGCGAACTGGAAGCCATCATGGCGGATGATGGGCGTCGGCAAGCCAGTTACGCAGCGGGCCAGGAGCGCATGTTGTTTTGCGGTTATTGTCATGGGGAAGATGGCAACAGCAAGCGCGATTACATTCCGAATCTGGCCACCCAGCATCCGCTTTATCTGTTCAATCAGTTCGAGCAGTTTGGTGATGGGCGCCGTGAAGACCTGGTGATGACGACCCTGGCAAAGTCCTTATCTGTGCAGGAGCGTATAGATATTGCCGTTTACTTCAATCAGCAGACTGTCCGCCCGCGCGAAGGGGGAGATCCGGCATTGGCTGCGGTAGGTGAGCGGTTTTTTGGCAGCTTCTGCTTTACTTGCCACGGTGCTGAGGCCAAGGGCGTCAGGGATATGCCGCGATTGGCAGGACAGCCAGCACGCTACCTGGAGAACACTCTGAAGCGATTCCGGGACGCGGATCCGGCGCAGAACGGCTCGGTAATGACAGGGATCGCCAAGTCGCTGAGTGACAGTGACATCAGTGCCTTGGCGACCTACCTGCAGGGTATGTAAGCGCGCTTACTTGCGCCCGTGCGCCTCATCCGCCAGTTGACCAGCATCCACGCGAACAAAGGTGGAATCGCCGATTGCGGTCAGCACGTCCCCTGCGTACACCTCGCAGATGATCCGGCTCTTGCGCTCCAGTGGGCCATCCACGCGGGCGCGCAGGATCAGTTCGACGCCCATGGGTGAAGGCTTGATGTATTTGATGCCGAGCATGCCGGTTACACAGTTGACTGTCCTTGGGCCATCGTGGGGCACCTTCTCCGCTCGCATATGGTAAGCCATGGCTGTCCAGTTGGAATGGCAATCCACCAGCATGGCGATCAGTCCGCCATACACCAGGTTCGGCCAGCCGCAGTATTTATCCTCCGGAAAATGCCGGGCAACGACATGCACCTGGTCTTCGTCCCAGAAGCTTTTGATATGCAACCCATTCGGGTTACTGCCACCACAGCCAAAGCAGACGCCATGTGGGGCGATGAGATCCTGCAGAGCAATATTGGTCATGAAATACCTGGTTATTATTCAATCGAGTAAAGGCTCAATTGTGATGGTTTCCGAGCGCAAAGTCAGCAATGGGTGCGCTGGTGAATTGTCCGTTATTCAGCGGGCAGGGCGATGACCCTGGTCGGCAGGTTGACCGGGTCGGGCAAGCGGGGCGCATTAAACAAGCGGAACCGGTTTGATAGAGCGCTTGTCACAATTTGCGTACAGGCATGAAACCTGCCGCAAACGAGAGGATATACCATGAAAAATTGGCTCATCGCTGCGTTCTGCGTTACCGGAATGCTTACCCTGGCTGGCTGCTCCAACGATCACCTGATCCGTACCAGTGACGGACAGCTCATCGAGGCGGACAATAAGCCAGAGATTGATGATGACACCGGCATGATTGAGTATGAAGACCACAGCGGTCGTGCCAACCAGATTCCGCAGACTGACGTGCGCGAAATCAAGGAACGCTGACCGTCCCATCCGGAGCTCGAACTACCGGAGTCTACTCCTGTCCAATGTCAGTTGCTCTGATGTCATAAGAGTGCAAGCTCAGACTGATATAGCAGGAGGTGTCATGAATTACATTGATGGCTTTGTTGTTCCGGTGCCCCGGGACAAGCTCGACGATTATCTGGAATTGGCACAGAAGGCAGGAAAAATATGGAAAGAGTACGGCGCTCTCGAATACGTCGAAAGTCTCGCAGACGACGTGCCAGAAGGCGAACATACCTCCTTTTCCTTGAGCGTCAAATTGCAGCCTGGCGAGATCGTGGTGTTCTCATGGATCGT
>CAYYUQ010000129.1:0-5611 GCA_964474945.1 uncultured Halopseudomonas sp.
AAGTATGCTCGCGGATTTTAAAGCCGATCTTCTCGTTTCTCAAGTCCGCAACAGCACGATACCCCATTTCAACAAGGGTTTTTTCCACTTCCCGGCAAAATTCCGCCTGATTATCCGTGATATTCAGGACTGCAGCCTGCGTTGGTGCCAACCAGGCCGGGAAGTCGCCAGCATAATGCTCAATCAGTATACCGATGAAACGCTCGAATGATCCGAGAATCGCTCGGTGCAACATGACGGGCGTCTTGCGGGTGCCATCCTCGGCGACATACTGAGCGTCCAATCGGCCCGGCAGCATGAAGTCCAGCTGCAGGGTACCGCATTGCCATACACGACCCAGGCAATCACGCAGCGAGAATTCAATTTTCGGCCCGTAAAAGGCACCTTCGCCCGGTTGCAACTCCCACTTCAAACCAGCTTCGTTCAGCGCTTCTTCCAGCCCCCGCTCGGCCTGATCCCAGTCAGCATCGTCGCCCATCCGGTCTTCCGGGCGGGTAGACAGCTTGAGCTCAACATCATCAAAGCCGAAATCCCTGTATACCTGCAGCGTCAGCGCAATGAAGTCAGCCGCCTCGGATTTAACCTGCTCATCGGTACAGAAGATGTGAGCGTCATCCTGGGTAAAGCCCCGCACGCGCATCAAGCCGTGCAGCGATCCAGAGGGCTCATTGCGATGACAGGAGCCAAACTCGGCCAGGCGAAGCGGCAACTCACGGTAGCTTTTCAGTCCCTGATTGAATACCTGGATGTGGCACGGGCAGTTCATCGGTTTGACGGCGTAATCGCGGCTTTCCGATTCAGTGGTAAACATGTTGGCGGAATAATGTTCCCAGTGGCCGGAACGCTCCCATAACACCCGATCCACCACCTGCGGAGTACGGATTTCCTTGTAGCCGCTGGTCTGCTGCACCTTGCGCATATACTGCTCAAGCACCTGATATACAGTCCAACCGTTCGGGTGCCAGAACACCATACCTGGTGCCTCTTCCTGGGTATGGAACAGGTTCAAACGCTTACCGATTTTGCGGTGGTCGCGTTTTTCTGCTTCTTCTATACGCTTGATATAGGCTGCCAACTGCTTCTTATCCGCCCAGGCAGTACCATAGACACGTTGCAACTGCTCATTTTTTGCGTCGCCACGCCAGTAGGCGCCCGAAATCCGGGTCAACTGGAAAGCCTTGAGGAAGCGCGTATTCGGCACGTGCGGACCACGGCACATGTCGACATATTCTTCATGGTAGTACAGCCCCATGGCTGTCTCGTCAGGCATATCCTCGACCAGACGCAGCTTGTAATCCTCGCCACGCGAGGTGAACAGTTCGATCACTTCGTTTCGCGGCGTCATCTTCTTGATGACGTCATACTCGGTATCGATCAGCTCACGCATACGCTTCTCGATCGCTGCCATATCGTCTGGGGTAAAGCCACGTTCGTAGGCAATGTCGTAATAGAAGCCATCTTCGATCACTGGCCCGATGACCATTTTCGCAGTCGGGTACAGTTGCTTGACCGCATGCCCGACCAGGTGAGCACAGGAGTGACGGATGATCTCCAGCCCCTCTTCATCCTTCGGCGTGATGATCTGCAGGCTCGCATCCTGCTCGATAAGCTCGCACGCATCGACCAGACGACCGTCTATCTTACCGGCCACAGTAGCTTTAGCCAGGCCAGCACCGATGGATTGTGCCACTTCGGCTACGGTTACTGGATTATCAAACGCGCGTTGACTGCCGTCGGGGAGAGTAATAATGAGCATGCGCCGCTCCTTTCTCAGTGGTGACCTCTACGCCAGGCCACGTGATGGAATAAAAAATGATAGAAACAAAAAAGCCCAACCACAGGTGGTTGGGCTTTTGTATCTGGTAGGCACGATTGGATTCGAACCAACGACCCCCACCATGTCAAGGTGGTGCTCTAACCAACTGAGCTACGTGCCTGCGATGGAGGCGAACTATACGCACCACCCCTGATACCGTCAAGCCTTAAGTTACTGAATAGATGCAAAAGGTTGTGGTAATTCGAGCTCTGGCAATAGCCAGTGTCTCGTCGCGTTAATCGGCGCTATCTTTCCATGACAAGTGGCACTTACAGCTTCACCAACCGCTCTCGCAGTTGATGAATTTCATCACGCATCTGGGCGGCGGCTTCGAACTCCAGATCCCTCGCATGCTGATACATCTTTTCCTCCAACTGACGGATACGTTTGGTGATTTCCGAGGGCGAACGCAATTTCTCGACCTCGTACTCGGCTGCATCCTCCGCGGCGCGGGACTGGCGACGCTTGTTTGAGCGGCTACCGGGCACCACTGCGCCCTCAAGAATGTCCTGAACACTCTTGATTACCCCTTTGGGCGTAATGCCATGTTCCTCGTTGAAGGCTATCTGCTTGGCCCGACGACGCTCGGTTTCGCCAATGGCGCGCTCCATGGAGCCGGTCATTCGATCCGCATAGAGGATCGCTTTACCGTTCAGGTTACGCGCTGCGCGGCCGATGGTCTGGATCAGCGAGCGCTCCGAACGAAGGAACCCTTCCTTGTCTGCGTCCAGGATAGCTACCAAAGAAACTTCTGGCATATCAAGACCTTCTCGCAACAAGTTAATCCCAACTAACACATCAAAAACACCCATTCGCAGATCACGAATGATTTCTACCCGCTCCACCGTATCAATGTCGGAGTGCAGATAGCGAACCCGTACACCGTGATCGCTCAGGTAGTCGGTCAAGTCCTCCGCCATGCGCTTGGTCAAGGTGGTGACCAGCACCCGCTCGCCCTGCGCCGTCCGCAAACCGATCTCGGAGAGCAGGTCATCTACCTGACTGAGCGCCGGACGCACCTCAATCAGTGGATCGACCAGTCCGGTAGGACGTACCACCTGTTCCACTACCCGCCCCGCATGAGCCTCTTCATAAGGGCCGGGGGTTGCAGAGACAAAGATGGTCTGCGGGGAAATCTCCTCCCACTCGTCGAAGCGCATGGGCCGGTTATCCAGGGCCGAGGGCAGCCGGAAGCCGTATTCCACCAAGGTTTCCTTTCGCGAGCGGTCACCCTTGTACATGGCGCCAACCTGGGGCACCGATACGTGTGATTCATCTATCACCAGCAAGGCGTTGTCGGGCAGATAATCGAACAGCGTTGGCGGCGGCAAACCTACTGGACGGCCGGACAGATAACGCGAGTAATTTTCAATACCGTTGCAGTAGCCCAGCTCGATAATCATCTCCATATCGAAGCGGGTACGCTGCTCCAGGCGCTGGGCTTCGACCAGCTTGTTCTGGCTGTTGAGCACCTCCAGGCGCTCCTTGAGTTCAACCTTGATTTCCTCTACCGCCTCAAGCAGCTTCTCCCTTGGCGTCACATAATGCGATTTAGGATAAATAGTTGCGCGCGGAACCTTACGTAAAACCTCACCGGTAAGCGGATCAAAGAAGCTGATGTTTTCGACCGTATCATCGAACAGCTCTATGCGGATCGCCTCCAGATCTGATTCGGCGGGATACACATCAATGACATCCCCGCGCACACGATAGGTCGCCCGGGCCAGCTCCATATCGTTGCGGGTGTATTGCAGCTCTGCCAGGCGCCGTAACAGGGCGCGCTGATCCAGCTGGTCACCCCTGTCCACATGCAACACCATGCGCAGGTAGGACTCAGGATCACCCAGACCATAGATAGCTGATACCGTGGCCACAATGATTGCATCCGGCCGCTCCATCAACGCCTTGGTAGCAGACAGACGCATCTGCTCAATGTGGTCGTTGATCGAGGCATCCTTCTCGATAAAGGTATCCGAGGCCGGTACATAGGCTTCCGGCTGGTAGTAGTCGTAATAGGAAACAAAATACTCCACCGCGTTGTTCGGGAAGAATTCACGGAACTCGCCATACAACTGAGCTGCCAGAGTCTTGTTCGGCGCCATGACGATAGTCGGCCGCTGCACCTGTTCGATGACGTTGGCGATAGTGAAGGTCTTCCCTGAACCGGTTACGCCGAGCAGCGTCTGGTGCGAAAGGCCCGCCTCCAGGCCTTCGACCAGTTGCTTTATGGCGACCGGCTGGTCTCCAGCCGGCTGGAAACGCGTTTGCAGTTTGAATTGATTCATAACGGGAAGAGCACCACTGAAGATCAGACAGTGCCAATCATAGCATTCGCACAGAGTCTGAATGCACCCTGACTGGACTCGCACCCTGGCCGCGTCTCTGTTTATAATGACCGGCCGCCTGCGGCACAGCCCGACAACTTCATCCACCTGTTTCGAGTCTGCCCATATCATGAGTCTGTTTTCCCCCGTTGAAATGGCGCCACGTGATCCCATTCTTGGTCTGAACGAGGCCTTCAATGCCGATCCACGCGCAGAAAAAGTCAATCTGGGCGTCGGCATCTATTACGACGAAAATGGCAAGGTTCCGCTGCTACGCGCCGTTCAGGCTGCGGAAGAAGCCCGTGTGGCTGAACACGCACCGCGCACCTATCTGCCCATGGAAGGCCTGGCACCCTACGACCAGGCTGTTCAGAAATTACTACTGGGGGCCGACTCCCCGCTGTTGAGCTCAGGCCAACTGGTAACCGCCCAGTCCCTGGGTGGCACCGGAGCCCTGAAGCTGGGCGCGGACTTCCTGTATCGCCTGGCCGACAAACGCGTTGTCGCCATCAGCGATCCGAGCTGGGAAAACCACCGTTCGCTGTTCGAAGCAGCCGGTTATGATGTGGTTACCTATCCCTATTACGACCCAGCGACCCACGGCCTGAATCTGCAGGGCATGTTGCAGGGCATTGATGCGCTCCCGGAAGGCAGCGTGGTGTTGTTGCATGCATGCTGTCACAACCCGACTGGCGTTGACCTGGCACCGAACGAATGGCTACAGGTGATTGACGTCATTCGTAAGCGTGGCCATGTTCCCTTCCTCGATATTGCCTATCAGGGTTTTGGCGATAACCTGGAAGACGACGCGCTGGCAGTCCGTTTGTTTGCCAGATCCGGCCTGCCCTGCCTGGTTGCCAGCTCCTTCTCCAAATCCTTCTCCCTGTATGGTGAGCGCGTTGGTGCCCTGACCATGATCACCGAGACCCAGGAAGAAGGTGCGCGTGTACTCTCGCAACTCAAACGGGTAATTCGCACCAACTACTCCAACCCACCTACGCACGGTGCCAAGGTAGTGGCTGCAGTACTTAATAACGCTGATCTGCACGCCATGTGGGTAGAAGAGCTGGCCGAGATGCGGGTACGTATCAAACAGATGCGCAAAGCACTGGCGGACAAGCTGCGGGCGGCCGGCGTACAGCAGGATGTCGGCTTCATTGAGCAGCAACGCGGCATGTTCTCCTACTCCGGCCTGAGTCGCGACCAGGTCAGCCGACTGGCAGAAGAGTTTGCGATTTACGCGGTCGGTAGTGGCCGTATCTGCGTAGCAGCGCTGAACGACAACAATATCGATGCAGTGGCAAATGCCATGGCGAAGGTCATGCAGAAGGCCTGACCCGGAGCCAGCGCACTTTCACAGAAAGCGTTCTCAAGGTATTGACTTGAAAAGTTTTTTTGGTAAAGTGCGCACATCCTTTCCGCGATAGCTCAGTCGGTAGAGCAAATGACTGTTAATCATTGGGTCCCAGGT
>CAYYUQ010000130.1:0-5306 GCA_964474945.1 uncultured Halopseudomonas sp.
CGGCGCTGGCGGAAGAAAAACTTAAAACAGTGTCCGGAATCAGTTGACCACTACATAGGCGCCCTTAACACTCATGCATCACCTCCGATAAACGCATCGACCTGTACTACGCTCCAGCGGACTGCACGACCAAACCGGACGGGCTCAGGAAACCCTGGTGTCTGAGACAGACGCCACCAGGTAGTGCGGCTAATGGAGTAGCGCTGGCAAAAATAGGACGCTGATGCAAGTTGCTCTGTGGGATTTTTCATACATTCCTCCTAACTGGTATGGGAGAAATGCTACGGAGATGGGATCGCCCTATGTTTCGGCTAATTCCAGGAAAAGTACAGTTACCCTGTTTGACACCAGGAAGCACCCTGAAAACACATGAAACACCGGCAACATAACCAAGCTGGCATAGCCATTAGAAGCTGTTGAACAGCGTCATGGTGGCTGCTGAGCCTCTGGTGCTTTTCGGGAAGAAACGGAGAAGCTGTGACCAAAACTGTGACCAAAACAGGTCTCATGGCCCAGAAATGAAAAAGGCCCACATCTCTGTGAGCCTAAATCATTGATCTATATGGTGCCGGCACCAAGAGTCGAACTCGGGACCTACTGATTACAAGTCAGTTGCTCTACCAACTGAGCTATACCGGCATGGACACGCATTATATAGATTCGGTACGACCTGTAAAGCATTGGCGATGGTGAAACGCTTATTTCCATAAAAAATGCAGCGCCATGTGACCGTCTGTCACTTGTGCATTACTTCTCTAGCTTCACTTGACAATAGACCCGTAAGTCATTGTTTATAGCGGCAGCAGCGGCTGGCTATTTTTTGTACGCATCGCTACAGGCCGCGTCAATAAAGGCTCCCGGGTGGTTACCAAAGGGTCATCCACACTCTTATACACATCGTTCGGGGATAACTGTGGAGAAACGGTTCCTGTGGATAACTCTGTGTGCAACCGGTTTACAGGATGGGGGTGAGCTGTGCGTTGGACTTTTCGGCCAATAGCAACAAATTGCGTGGTGTCAGCTCGGATGAGCAGAACTGCCCTGCTTTGACTTGGTAGCCGCGCTCCTGCATGAACAATACCCGATCCAGTAACAGCCAGATTTCCAGCGGGCGGCGAAACAGCCCGCGCAGCAGCTCCAGATTTCGTACCTGCGCCAGCCGCTGCCAGCCCTGCTCTTCCAGTGCCGACCAGCTGTCAGGTTCGGCCAGCTGTAGCTGATGGTGTGCAGCCATATCTCGGCAGAACGCTGCGATACCTGCATTCAAGGCGCTCTCTGGACGTGGCGGTGTGGGCAGGTAGTCATCCACATCTCTGGCTACGCGCTGCCAGATATCAAAGGCCAGCCGCCAGGCCATGGACTGATCTCTCAGTCGCCGTACGCGCAGGCCAGCAGTGATGCTTTCCTGCATCGGCAAACTCAGATCCTCGCGGGTAAGCTGTAGCTCGCCAAGCTGCGCTGCTCGGGACAATGGCTGATAGGTATCGCCATCAATGCGGTTATAGCAGCAGGGCGACAGCGCGAGTTGTACACAGCCCCGGCGCGCCGCCTGTTGCAGTAGAGTCATGTGCAACTGTCCGCAGGCATGCAGTGCAACAACTGTGTGCTGCGACTGCAATTGCTGCCAGCTGGCGGGCTGTAATACATCAGCATCCAGATGTTGACTGGTTATCCCCAGCTGTCGGCCCAGTTCCTCGCCCTGCCGATTCAGTTGTGGATCACGTTCGAGACAGGTCAGCGGCTGACCACCCTGCCACGCCAACAAACGCCCCAGATGACCTTTTCCAGCACACCAGTCCAACCAGTGCCGGACGGGTTGCTGCCATTGCTGGTCAACGCTGGCGGCAAAATGTCTGACCTGCTGCCATTTGCGGCCGGGTATATGGCGGGTCAACCGTTCTGGCAGGTTATCCAGCTCAGCGCATTCCCAACGCGGTAATTGCGTCAGCGCTGTCGAGCGGCGGGCCAGACTGGCGAAGGGTTCCGGAGCCTGGAGTAGCTGCGGTTGATTATGGGCCGCTTCGGCCTGTGCCAGGGTGCGGCTACGCAGCCAATGGGCCAGCTCGGGCCAGTCGGCTTCCCAGGGTAGCTGTGGGCTAATAAAAGGTTTGGCTCGCCAGAGTGCCTGGTGTTCACACAACCAGGCATCCAGCTCGGCAAAACGGGCAGCGTAGTCGATGCCCGCTTCAACGGGTGCGGCTGGCATCCACTTTCAGCCAGCGTTCGACCAGCTTGAACAGCTGGGTGAACACCAGGGTAATGACCAGATAGATCAAGCCGGCAATAAGGAAGAACATCTCGTACTGATAAGTACGCGCGTTGAGGGTACGCACCACGCCCATGATGTCCAGCAGCGTCACGGTATACACCACAGCGCTGGCCTTGAGCATGAGGATAATCTCGTTACCATAGGCTGGCAGGCCGATGCGGATCGCACGCGGCAGGATGATATGTTGCAGGGCCTGACGGCGGGACATGCCCAGCGCCCGCGCCGCTTCCACTTCGCCCGGCGGTACGGCCTGGATTGCGCCACGCAGAATTTCAGCGATATAAGCCGCGGTGTGCAGAGTCATGGTAATCAACGCGCACCAGTACGGCTCGCGCAGATAGGGCCAGAGCACACTGTCGCGCACCACTTCAAACTGCGACAGGCCGTAATACACCAGAAACAATTGCAGCAGCAGCGGAGTGCCACGGAAGAAGAAGATGTAGCTGTAAGGCAGAGCACGGATATACCAATGCCGTGAAGCACGCGCCAGCCCCAGCGGAATAGCAAAGAACAACCCCACGACCACAGCGATCCCCACCAACTGCAGCGTAACCAGGGTGCCGTCCCACAGCATGGGCGCCCAACGTACGATCATTTCCCAGCGTTCGGCCCAGCTCACAGTTCCGTCCTCGCATAACCGCGATTGGCACGATACTCAAACCAATGCAGCGCCGCCATGATTACCACGGTCAGCCCGAGATAGATCAGCGCTGCCATGAAGTAGAAGGTGAAGGGTTCCTTGGTCGCGTTAGCGGCTACCTGCGCCTTGCGCATGATCTCTTCCAGCGAGATCAACGACACCAGAGCCGTGTCCTTGAGCATGATCAGATACAGGTTCCCCAGACCAGGCAGCGCTACTCGCCACAACTGCGGCAGAGTGATACGCCAGAAGATACGCAGGCGCGACATACCCAGCGCCAGACCCGCCTCGCGCTGCCCGGGGTGCAGCGACAGCAGCGCACCACGGAAGACTTCGGTAGCGTAGGCGCCAAAGCACAGTCCCAGCGCAATGGTACCCGCGGCAAAAGGGCTGAGCGTCAGGTGAGGGTTGCCGAAATGGCTACCCAGCCAGTTCATCAGCGAGGTGGTGCCGTAATAGGCCATTAACACCCAGAGCGTTTCGGGCACACCGCGCACCAACGAGGTGTAAAAACCACCCGCGCCGCGCAGCGCAATATTGCTGGAGATCTTGGCGCTGGCGCCAAGCAAGCCCAGCAACAGGCCCAGTACAACCGAGGCCAGTGACAGGCGTATAGTCATCCAGGTGCCTTCAAGCAGGGCTGGACCGAATCCGTGTAAATCAGGCATGAGTGTCGAGTCTAATAAGCGGAACCGGGCCCCGCAGGGCCCGGCTGACCATCAGTAGATACTGAAGGGGAAGTACTTGGCGTTGATCTTCTCGTAAGTGCCATCTTCAACGATGGCCTGCAACGCTTCGTTCAGACGCTCGCGCAGCGGGTCACCCTTGCGCACAGCAATGCCGATCTGGTCATCATCAAAGACCGGTTCGCCTTTGAACTCGAAGCTCTTGCCTGCGTCGCTCTGCAGCCATTCGTATTGCACAAACACGTCAGCCAGCACCCCGTCGATGCGACCAGAGGACATATCGAGATAGGCGTTTTCCTGAGTGTCGTACAGACGGATACTGACCACATCACCCAGATTATCTTCCAGCCATTGACCGGCGATGGTCGCACGCTGTGCACCAATGGTCTTGCCTTTCAGATAGTTATTATCGACAGTGAAGTCGCTATTCTTCGGTGCAACAAATTGCAGTTTGTTGGTGTAGTAGGGGTTGGTGAAGTCGACTGCGCGCTTGCGCTCGTCAGTAATCGACATGGACGCCACCAGGAAGTCGAAGCGGCGGGTGTTCAGTGCCGGAATGATGCCATCCCAGTCTGACGTGACCACGCTGCACTCAGCACCCATTTTTTCGCACAGCGCGTGGGCGATATCCAGATCGAAGCCAACCGCGGTACCGGTGTTATCGATTTCGTTGAAGGGAGGATAGGCACCCTCGGTGCCAATCCGCAGCTTGTCTGCTGCTACTGCTTGACCACCCAGGAATACAGCGGCAAGAGCCGCCAGGAGAACTGCCTTGTAGCTTTTCATCGATACTGCTCCTTCTTATGGCTGGACATGAACTGCCTGCAACGCTCGGATTTGGGATTATCGAATACCTGCTCCGGTGTGCCGATTTCTTCTACCTGCCCTTGGTGCAAAAACATCACCTGACTGGATACCTGACGGGCGAAGCCCATTTCATGGGTAACCAACAGCATAGTGCGTCCTTCGTCGGCCAATGCCCGAATTACCATCAGCACTTCGTTGACCATTTCCGGATCCAGCGCTGATGTCGGCTCGTCAAACAGGATGACCTGCGGTTTCATCGCCAGCGTGCGAGCAATGGCTGCACGCTGTTGCTGACCGCCAGACAGCTGGGCTGGGAACGAGTGGCGCTTGTCGGCAATACCCACCTTTTCCAGAAACACTTCAGCTGCGGCGACGGCGTCTGCTTTGGACTGCCCCAATACCCGGCGCGGCGCCTCGATGATGTTATCGAGGATGGTCATGTGCGGCCACAAATTGAAACTCTGGAAGACGAAGCCAACCCGCGCGCGCAGGCGGTTGATCTGCGCATTATCTGCCGCGACCAGTGCGCCGTCTCGACGCGCCTTGAGCTTGAGTTCTTCGCCAGCAACCAGAATCTGGCCCTGATGGGGATTTTCCAGCAGGTTGATGCAGCGCAGCAGGGTACTTTTACCCGAGCCGGAGGAACCAAGGATGGAGATGACGTCACCATCACGGGCTACCAGATCAACACCCTTGAGAACCTCAAGGTCGCCATAGCGCTTGTGAAGATTACGCACTTCGAGAGCGGGAGGTGTCACGTAAAATTATCCAATTTGAAGCAATGCCGCAAAACTAGCACAGCTGCCGGATATGACCAATAAGTCGTGTCGCTGGCCCGACCGGCAGCGCCAATATCGAGTAGGGTGAGGCGTCGCCGCCTCATCCCTCTCACAGAACCGTACGT
>CAYYUQ010000131.1:0-5112 GCA_964474945.1 uncultured Halopseudomonas sp.
GGGCAAGGATCTCTGTGAGAGGGATGAGGCGGCGACGCCTCACCCTACTCGATATGCGAGCTGAACGGGCTGGATGCGGGGCCAGTCCACGTTGGGCTGCTATGCTATAGCGGTCGGCGGGGACTCGGCGACGCGAATACATCAGGCCAGGCAAGGCACATTGACAGACTATCGGAGGACGCATTGCCCAGCACCTTCACCTCGTTTTCATCCTTGTATTTTTCCACATTATTAATGCTGATCGGCAGCGGTCTGCTCAGCACCTATCTCGGCCTGCGGCTATCCGCTGAGAATACAAGCGCGGTATGGATCGGTTTGTTGATGACCGGCTATTACATCGGCCTGGTGATGGGCGCCTCAGTGGGTCACCGGCTGATCGCACGGGTCGGGCACATCCGTGCCTTTGTGGCCAGCGCAGGGGTAGTGACTGCCTCCGTGCTTGGTCATGCGCTGACGTCAAGCGTAGAGTGGTGGCTGGTGCTGCGCTGGATGGTCGGGGTAGCGATGATGTGTCAGTACATGGTGCTGGAAAGCTGGCTGAATGAACAGGCAGAAACCCACCAGCGGGGCCGGGTATTTGCTGGTTATATGTTGGTGACCTTCCTCGGCTTGGGTCTGGGGCAGTTGGTGCTGACGCTGATCCCGGAATTGAGTTTCAAGCATGTCATTCTGGTAGCCATGTGTTTTGCGTTGTGTCTGGTTCCCGTTGCAGTGACGCGTCGGTTGCACCCGGCACCCTTGCACCCAGCGCCGCTGGAGATCCGCATGTTTATTCGGCGCATTCCCCAGGCGCTTTCCACCATTGCCGTAGCCGGCCTGTTACTCGGTGCCTTCTACGGTCTGGCTCCGGCATATGCAGCTGCCTCAGGGTTGGATACGCACCTTATCGGGATATTCATGGCGGTCACTATTGGCGCTGGCTTGTTGGCTCAATGGCCTACCGGTTGGCTATCCGATCGGGTGGATCGCAGCCGCATGATTCAGGTAAACGCGATTATCCTGACCACGGTATCGCTGTTGATTGCACTGACATCCTCGCCGCAGTTGTTGATGTTGCTGACCGGCGTGTTTGGTCTGATGGCGTTCACGCTGTATCCGCTGGCGGTGGCGTTGGCCAACGATCACGTGGATCAGGAACGCAGGGTGCAGCTGGCGGCCACGCTGCTGGTTACCTTTGGCCTGGGTGCCAGTACCGGGCCGCTACTCGGGTCGGTGTTGATGCAGGTGGGTGGCCCAGGCATGCTGTATGTGTTCATGGCCTGTAGCAGTCTGCTGCTGGTGGTGTTCGTGCGGCCAGAGCGGGTCACTGGTGAAAACCTGGTGGTGGATGCACCGATACAGTTCATGCCGGCTGCAGGTAACCTGGCGAGTTCGCCATTATCGGCGGCCATTGACCCGCGGGTTGACGAGCAGGTGGTGATTGATCAGATGCAGGAAGAAGATGATCTGTCAGCTCCGCCGGTGGATGATGAGGAACACCGGCCGGGCTGAGCGGCTCAGAACAGGTCTTCTTTCGCCAGCCGCCGCGCCTCGCGCTGTAGCTGGTTGACGAAGCGGTCAATGTGCCGCTGCACTTGTGCAGTGGGCTGATGGAAGTGTAATCCAACGTGGGTTTCGTCGCTGGCTTCCAGGTATTCGCGGTGACGAACTTCCACGTTGACCACCAGCTGCTGGTCAGCTTCGAGTTGTAGCCGACTCGTTTCGTAACGCTCCCCGGGCGCCAGCGCCTGTGTCACATTGCCAGCCAGGCGCAGCTTGCACCCGGTAGCAGAAATATTCAGCAGCTCACCACTGAAGCGCCGCTTCCGTTCAGGGTGAATCAGTTCCATACAGGTATCAATACTACGGTGTACCGCGGCGCGATAGGCGCCGCGACGCTGGTGATAGGTAAGCTGGGAGGGCAGATTCAGACTGAAGGCGGGGGCATCATCCGCCAGGTGAACCTTGATCGCTCCGCGGTTATCCCAGCGGATATGCACGCCATCCATCCAAGCCTCAATACGGAAGCTTTCGCCCTTTTCCATCCACTTATCCCCCAGCGAGGGAATCAGCTCATCGATGAAGAGCGTGTTGCTGTTGGCGGCGAGCTCGACGATATAGCTCTGGAAGGTCTGACTGCGATCATCAAAGCGTATTTCCAGCGGCGTTCTGGAGGCTTGCAGCGCCTTCAACAGCGACTGGATTTCCAGCGGTGAGGTTATTTCCCGGGGCGGCTGTGGACCGACCCCTTGTTCCAATAGCATTGACACGTCAGCTTCTCATCCCAATTCTGACTGATGACAAACAACTGCTCTGTACCGTTCAGGCACGGCTTATAGGGCGCCCGGAAGCCGTCCGGCTGGCATTACCCTGCCGATCATACACATTCAAGCTGGTTTCACCCTGATTGCGCAGCAGATCCAGCAGATTACCATTGATATGCTGGCTATGGCGGATCAGTCGGGCATTTCGCAGGTTGGCATCCTGACATGCTTGTGCTGCGTTGAGGAAGGTTGCGTGCTGCTCTGCCAGTTGGACGTCATTCAGGCGGGGGATGAAGTCACTGAGGGGCATACCGGTGGGCCTGCCCAACTGTTGGAGCTGTGCATCTATCGCTGTTTCCGCCTCATTCAGCGCGGCAATCAGAGGCGTCTTGGCTTCAATGAGGGCCTGGAGAGCCGTCATGTTCTGATCCAGCAGTGCCTGTTTTTCCTGGTCAAGCAGGTCTGCAAACTGCTGGCAATGTTGGGTGGCCTTGGCGAACAATTCGCTGAGATGCTGCATTCGTCACTCTCCGCTGATTGACACGCCAGTACTCACTCAGGACTCCAGCGCAATCAGTTTGTCAGCTATACGGCCGCTGTCAGGCTGGTAACTGCCGTCAGCAATGGCCTGCTTGATCTGTTCTACGCGGGCGCTGTCCACTTCCGGCAAGTCGCGTAAGCGTTCTTCGATTGCCTGCAGTTGCTGAGCCTGATTGCTCAATTTTACCTGCGAATCAGTCGTAGCCGACTGGCTGGCGTTCTGTATTTCGGCAGCGGGACGGTCAGCCGCCGCATCGCGCTTCCCGGCAGTAGCACTGCTCTGGTTGCTGCGCGCGGCACCATTGGTGCTGCCGGTGTTAAAGTCGATAACCATATGTTTGTCCTCAGCCAGAATGCTTCATCAGCATCTGTAACGACCGGTGCCCTGAAAACTTTAGGCATTTACTGAAAAAACGCAGTCGACGGCTGGTTGTGTGAGCTGGCGCACAGTTTGTGTGCGTCGGGTATGCCGGTAAGTATAACCCATGCTGATTGCTTACATGCCCACCTCTACCTGGCCGGGAGCAATGATCCGAGCTCTGACGATCCGGTCGGAGCGCGTATTGCGTACCCGTATCTGGTTGCCGATGCTGCCGCTCTCCAGTGCCTCGCCGGGCATGCGTACCGCGACTCTGCTGTTGGCAGCGGTAATGACCACGCGATCGCCCCGTTTTACCGCCTCATCCTGCTCCAACTGGTTCGGGCTCAACACCGCGTCGGCCGCTATCGGGCGACGCACCCGTAAGCCTATCGCCTGCTCTGGCTGTAATAGATAGCCGCCGCTGATCTGTCCAATATTGCGTTCTCGCAGGGTAATATCTACTGCACTGATAACCGCCTGCCGGGGCAGGACGCGGGTGCTGATAACGACCTGCTGAAATAGATCCACCGTAGCCGGCACGAATAGGCGCCAGGGCGCTTCGCTGCTGTCACAGCTGACCCGCACGGTGACTCGTCCTACCGGTACCGCCGGGCTTTCCAGTTGAGCGCTGATTTGCTTGGCCGGGCATAATGGCAGGCGCAGCCGGGGGTCGAGGCGGTTGACGTTGATTACGTACCGCGCCTGTTGAGTATTGCCAGCCAGATAGGCAGTAACTTCGTCCTCAAGATATGCTGTGGTGGTGCCGATAAGTTGATCGATAAGCGGATTAGCATGCAGAACGCCACAACCCATGAGGGCAAAGGTTATAATCAATCTGATGAAAAACACCGATAGCTGCATATTACATCCCGACCTTGATCAGAGTGACGTGCGTCAAAACGCAGGCGTCTCTTACGTTCTGATGTATTCAAGCAAATATCATGCCCGCTTGAATGGCATTGTATAAGGAGTATCCCATGGCTGGCATAATGGACTCGGTAGACCAGCGCACGCAGTTGGTCGGGCAGAACCGCCTCGAATTGTTGCTGTTTCGCCTCAACGGCCGGCAGCTGTATGGCATCAACGTATTCAAGGTGAAGGAAGTACTGCAATGTCCGAGACTGACAGTATTACCCAGACTCAACCCGATGGTCCGCGGTGTGGCGCATATACGCGGCGGCACCTTACCGATTATTGATCTGGGGCGTGCCACGGGTGGGCGTGCTCTGGAAGATCTGTCGACCGCGTTTGTCATCATTACCGAATACAACAACCGCGTGCAGGGTTTTCTGGTGAGGGCCGTAGAGCGCATCGTTAACCTGAATTGGACCGACGTGCATCCACCGCCACGGGGCACCGGGCGCGACCATTATCTGACCGCAGTTACCCGCGTGGATGAACAGATGGTGGAGATCGTCGATGTCGAAAAAGTGCTGGCTGAAGTTATCGCGGTACAGGATCCGGTTCCCCAGCAGGCCGCCGATGCTGGGCAGGTGGCCGCTGCTGGCGGCTGCAAGATACTGATCGTTGATGACTCCTCAGTGGCCCGTAAGCAGATCATCCGCTGTGTTGAGGCGCTGGGCATCGAAGTGTTCGCGCTGAACGATGGCCGGCAGGCGCTGGAATGGCTGAAGGCGCAGGCTGATGAGGGTCTGAATGTGCCCGGCGAGCTGTTAATGATGATCTCCGATATCGAAATGCCGGAGATGGACGGCTACACTCTGACTGCCGAAATAAGACATGATCCACGCTTGAAGGATCTGCATGTCATGTTGCATACCTCCCTATCGGGCGTATTCAACCAGGCCATGGTGCGAAAAGTGGGGGCGGATGATTTTCTCGCCAAATTCAGTCCAGATGAATTGGCCGAACGGGTGCTCACGCGCTTACGTGAAGCAGGAGCAGAGTAATGGTTGGCGGCCGCAAGAACTGAGTGCAACACCTGACCATTCCGGTATGGTGTCGCCA
>CAYYUQ010000132.1:0-5095 GCA_964474945.1 uncultured Halopseudomonas sp.
ACTTCAATCCACTGTTTGGGCTCAACAACGCCTTCGGAGATATGCTGTTGAACTTTGTGATGGCAATGATGTTCATCGTCCTTCCGGGCTTTTGGGTCATTGCACTTTCTTGGGCAGGTATCAGGGTTGGTAATGTTCTTGGAGGGTTAACCTTAGCCACTGGTGATGCAAAATCTGCAGGAGGGAGTGGAGCTGGAATTGCCATGAAGGCTGCAACAAAAGGCGCTAAGTAAGAAGGTTCTCTGCCGACATTACGAGGTCACGATGGATCGTCGGGATCACCCATATCGCGACGCCATTCATTTTTATCATACAGACCAAAACCGGAATGACCTTCACGCCATTCAAGTTTTTCTTCATCGTTCAAGTCCGAGTTTTTCAAAATCCAAGCCCCGGCGACACCGAACAAGAGCAACAAGGCAAACCAGAATGCGGCATATAGCAGCAGACCTAATAGGAACAGCTTTACAACCCAAAAAAACACCCGCCCAACCCGTGTGGGAATCCCTTGCGTCGCCAACCAATCAATCGCTCGCGCTTCACGATGAGCAACACCACGCCAACCGCGCCCCAGCCAGCGGCCAGGGCGCTCACTTATTTTGACTTTAGGTGCTGCTTTCATCGCTTTACCTCCTCCGGAGGACTATCGTTTCTCCTTCTTCGACCAGTCGGATCGGCTGGCTGCCACCAGGCTTTCCCAATCATCCGGCGGGTTGCCTTTCTTGAGCATTTTCTCGAACACCGCGTAGGGGTCGGACTTGCTGCCGGACGACCGTAATGTCTGCTCATCGTTGACCCAGGCATACACGATGGTCTTCGACCTGGAGTCGTAGCGGAAGAACAGCCGGAAACGCCTTCCGATCTTGGCTCGACGCCAGTGCCGGTGCTCCGGCCCCAGCGTATTGCCCTGGCGGTATTCGTCCCGCCCCGGATCACTGGGCACGACCTCCAGGATCAACTGCGTCAGCGACCTGAATAGCTTGACGTTGGCATTACTCTCGTAGCCTTTCGGGTCACTCCGTTGCGCTCGCTCGGTGGCGGCGTACAATTTCTGCAACTGTTTCACAATGCAGTCGTGGAACAGCAGTATCCATCCATGGCGCTCCATCAAAGTGCCACTTCACCTTCGATGTCCTCATCGAGGTCCACCGGATGTCCCAGGTTGGCCAGCATGGCTTGAGCGAGGTCATCCGGCAGATTGCCGACATGCTTGCCCTGGCGAATGTCCTGCTCCAGTAGGTCAAGGAAGGCACCGATAGCAGGGTCTTCATGTTCCGCATCGGCACGGGTGACGATCACCTCGCCGCCGCGCAGTTCGAAGGACACTTTGCCGCCCATCGTCACACCGAGGGCCTGGCGGATCGCCTTGGGCAAGGTGATCTGGCCTTTGGACGTGAGGGTAGCTTGTTCATAGATGCTTTCATGGACACGAGGCATGGTCGATCTCCTGTCGGTGATACTCATGCCCACAGAGTAAGGATTATTCCTTACCTTGTCAATCCTGCCACTTTTTCCGGCCGGTTGTGGGGCTGCATGGCTTTCTCCAGTTTTGGTCAAAGCACCGATGGTAGACACGACACAGCCTGCCTTCCGCAAACAATACGAAATCTGCCACGCCCCATTTCTGGTAGCCCTGGTTCAGGGATTGGCCTATACCCGAGGGCCTACCAAGGGCCAAAGGGCTGGGAAGGGGCAAGGGAATGGTGACAAGGGGAAAGGCTCTACCCGAAAAGGCCAAAAGGCCTCGGCCCAACCACATTGTTCGGGATTCCAGATGCTCACTTTGTTCCAGCGGAAAAGTACCCGCCTGACTGTCGGCGCTAGCCAGACTCCCGGCGCGGAAATGCCCAAAGGGCTGATACGGTCCGAATCCGCTACCGCACTACTGGCGACTCCCCGCCGCCAGAAGCTGCTGGAACACATCTGGCAGCGCACCTCGCTGTCCCGTCGACAATTCAAGACTCTGTACCTGGCTCCATTGGAACGCTATGCCGAACTGGTCCAACTGTTCCCGGCCTCTGAGGAGCATCACCATGCCTATCCCGGTGGCATGTTGGACCATGGACTGGAGATCGTTGCATACGCCCTCAAGCTGCGTCAGTCGCACCTGCTGCCCGCTGGCATGAAACCCGAAGAACAGGCAGCACAGGCAGAAGTCTGGACCGCTGGCACAGCCTATGCCGCACTCCTGCACGACATTGGCAAGATTGCCGTCGATCTGCATGTGGAATGTGCCGACGGCTCTCTCTGGCACCCCTGGCACGGTCCCTTGCAGAGGCCCTATCGGTTTCGCTATCGCAAGGACCGGGAGTACCGCCTGCACAGTGCAGCGACCGGGCTGCTGTACACCCAGCTCCTCGATCGCGGCATTCTGGACTGGCTATGCCAGTATCCTGATCTGTGGGCTGCTCTGTTGTACGTCCTGGCCGGGCAGTATGAACGTGCTGGAGCCCTCGGCGAACTCGTGGTACAGGCAGACCAGGCTTCGGTTGCTCAGGAGCTCGGAGGAGACCCAGGAAAAGCCATCGCTGCTCCCAAGCATAGCTTGCAGCGGAAACTGCTGGATGGTCTGCGCTATCTGCTCAGAAAAGAGTTCAAGCTCAACCAGCCCCAGGCCTCCGACGGCTGGCTGACCCAGGATGCCTTGTGGCTGGTGAGCAAGACGGTCTCCGACAAGCTGCGTGCCTATCTGCTGTCACAGGGTATCGAGGGCATTCCATCCAACAACACCGCCCTGTTCAACATCCTGCAGGACCACGGCATTGCCCAGCCCACCCCAGACGACAAGGCAATCTGGAAGGCGACCGTGACCAGCGATGGGGGCTGGTCGCACAGCTTCACCTTCCTGAAGCTGCCTCCAGCTGTAATCTGGGAAGCGACTGAGCGACCTCCGGCATTTGCCGGGAGTGTCCAGGTCGAACAGGGTGAGAACGAGGACGCTGCCACCAACGAAGACGAGGCTGACAACCGTATGCCTGATGCCGAGCCTACCCAGCCGATGCCTGAGGCATCCTCCTTGTCTGTTCCGGCGAACGATGGTGTGACTGCGCTGTTGGATCTGTTGGATGACACCGACAAGCCAGACTCTGACAGCCAGCCTGAAGCTCCGGCGGAATCAGAAACCGTTTCCATAGCCGACTCGGTGACAGAGGATGACCCACCATCCGGCGAACATTTCATGGCGTGGCTGCGCCAGAGCATCCAGACCCGGAAACTCATCATCAACGACGCCAAGGCGCTGGTACACACCGTGGACGGTACCGTCTACCTCATCAGCCCCGGCGTGTTCCAGCGCTATGCTCAGGAACACCTAGAGGTAGCGAAGTTGGCGAAGTCGGAGGAGCTACCTGGCTGGCAGTGGGTTCAGAAGCGCTTTGAGAAGCTGGGGCTGCACCGCAAACAGAACAATGGACTGAATATCTGGACGTGCGAAGTGAAGGGGCCACGCAAGTCACGACGGGTGCACGGGTATTTATTAAGCAGCGCCAAGCCATTGTTCGACGAGTCACCACCGGACAACCCCTACCTCTACCTCCTCGGTGACGAAGAAAAGCAAGTAGCCGACTAATATCGGAACAAGTAAGGCAACAAGAAGCCGGACTGTTATTACTCTCGCTCTGTGACCCTCAATAATGCGGTGCGCCGATCAGATAGTGGACCAAAATCTTCCATTACCTGCTCCATTGATGCGCCATCAGCCAAGGCATCGAGAATGTCCGCCCAATCCTGCATGATGATCTTCCGCGATGCGATGTACTTGGTGTGATCGTAGGGGGCACGCGACGAATCTTTCTTGCGTCTAGAATGCGCCAACTGCAGATCCACCCGGTTTTCGGGATAGCTCAGCAACCCCAGGAGAGTGGTCGCCGTCGCCCGAAAACCATGCGACGAGAAGCGCCCCAGATATCCCATCCGTTCCAGCGCCTTGTTGAGCGTTGTCGCAGAAATCACCTGACCAGGCTTGCGGAAACTGGGAAACAGAAACTCACCCCCGCCTGTCAGTTTTTGCAGCTCCTCCAACAACTCAATGGCTTGCTTTGACAGAGGTACGATATGTGGCTGCCTCATCTTCATCCGCCCAGCGGGAACCGTCCAGATAGCATTCTTCAAATCAAATTCAGTCCATTTGGCCTTACGTAGCTCAGCCGTGCGAACGTATGTCAGCGCCATTAAGCGCAAGGCAATGACGGTAGCTCGATAGCCCGATTCATCCACCTTGTTCAGAAAGTCTGGAATTTCGTTCCAGGGCAGAGGGGGGTTATGCCGAACCCTGGGGCGTTTGACCGATCGCTTCAGCAACGCGGTAGGGTCTTGGTCACAGAGATCTTCGGCGGAGGCGTAAGCAAAGAGCTGGCTACACCACTGCCTGATCAAGATGGCCACTGTGGGCGCGCCACGCTCAGCAACCCCCTGGATCAGGGGCCGAAGATGCGCCGGCCTGATGGAACTGATTGGCAAGTTTCCAACCTTGGGGAATACATCCTTCTCAAGGTATTTTTTGACTTGATCCGCGTATCCCTCGCTCCATTGGACATTACTCACCATCCACCTACGAGCCACCGATTCGAACGTCGTTTCGTTCACCTCTATCTGAACTGAAACCCTAGTTCGCTTCTCCACTACGGGATGGATTCCCTGCTTGACCAAATCTCGCGCACGATCCCTCTCCACCCGAGCAGCCTCAAGGGACACTTCCGGGTATTTGCCGATAGCATAGATCGCGGATTTTCCGCCTATGCGATAACGAAATCGCCACAGCTTATTTCCGGCCGGAGTAACGTACAAAAAGAGGCTGCCGCCATCCTTGAGCCAGAATGGCTGTGACTGGTGTGAGGTGGTCTCGACCTTCCTGGCCGAGAGCAGGTTCATGGCCATGTGTGTATATAGCCTCTCTCCAGGGTGGATATACACAGAAATATACACAATTGAAGAAGATTGCGCCAGAACCCACTAGAACAGAACAGACTATATATTCATAGAAATCAAAAAGTTATATTTCTTCTATGGACTTCAATGGAACTGAGTGGACGCCAATCGTAGTTGTCGATCATCAGGATCATGACAGCGCCTCCCCACTCGCCTCTTC
The DNA here is from genome assembly GCA_964474945.1 of uncultured Halopseudomonas sp. Taxonomy (GTDB): domain Bacteria; phylum Pseudomonadota; class Gammaproteobacteria; order Pseudomonadales; family Pseudomonadaceae; genus Halopseudomonas. Next base: position 5,087 of record CAYYUQ010000132.1, read on the forward strand.
AGGCAGCAC
>CAYYUQ010000133.1:0-4957 GCA_964474945.1 uncultured Halopseudomonas sp.
TTGTCGAAAAAGCAAAGGCTAGCCTGGCTTAAGCCCTCGTTACGACAATCACCGGTGCTCGCGCCGGTTGGCAACGTCATTAATAGGGGAAGAGCCTTACCGCTCTTCCCCTATTTTTGTTTCTGGAGTGTTAAATGGAAAACCTGGAAGTACTGGTCACTCAGGCCCTGGAAGCTGTGCAGCAGGCGGCCGATATCAATGCGCTGGAACAGCTTCGCGTCCAGTATCTAGGCAAGAAAGGCGAATTGACTCAGGTGATGAAGACCTTGGGTAATATTCCGGCAGAGGATCGGCCCAGGGTCGGGGCCATGGTCAACGATGCCAAGGAGCGCGTGCAAAGTGTTCTGAACGCACGTAAGAGCGAGATGGAAGCTGCGGCACTGAATGCCAGGCTTGCTGCCGAGCGGGTCGATGTGACGCTGCCTGGTCGTAGCCAGACAAGTGGTGGCCTGCATCCGGTCACGCGCACCATGGAGCGGATTGAAGAATTCTTTTCCCGTGTCGGCTACGCTGTAGCGGAAGGCCCTGAAGTGGAAGATGATTATCACAACTTCGAGGCGCTCAATATCCCCGGTCATCATCCGGCTCGGGCGATGCATGACACTTTCTATTTCAACGCCAATACGCTGCTGCGTACTCATACCTCGCCGGTGCAGGTACGCACCATGGAAAGCCAGGAGCCACCGATCCGTATCGTCTGTCCTGGTCGTGTCTATCGTTGCGATTCGGATCTGACCCACTCGCCGATGTTCCACCAGGTTGAAGGTCTGCTGGTAGATCGCGAAGTCAGCTTTGCCGATCTACGGGGCACCATTGCTGAGTTCCTGCAGGTGTTCTTCGAGAAGGATCTGGAGGTGCGCTTCCGTCCCTCATTCTTCCCTTTCACCGAGCCTTCAGCGGAAGTGGATATCCAGTGCGTGATGTGTAACGGCTGCGGTTGCCGGGTATGCAAACAGACAGGCTGGCTGGAAGTCATGGGCTGCGGCATGGTGCATCCCAACGTATTCCGCTCCGCCGGAATCGATCCGGAACAGTATCAGGGCTTTGCCTTCGGCATGGGTGTAGAGCGTCTGGCGATGCTGCGCTATGGCGTAAACGATTTGCGCCTGTTCTTCGATAATGATCTGCGCTTTCTTGCGCAGTTCCGCTGAAGTCGCCATCGCAACCCTTTGATAGCAGGAAAATAACATGAAATTCAGTGAACAGTGGCTGCGCAGTTGGGTAAATCCAGAGGTGTCCCGGGATGAGCTGGTCGCGCGCCTGTCCATGACCGGACTGGAAGTCGACAGTGTCACTCCCGCTGCGGGTGAGTTCAGCGGTGTCGTGGTGGGCGAGATTCTAAGTGCGGAACAACACCCGGATGCGGACAAGCTGCGCGTCTGTCGCGTCAGCAATGGCAGCGAAGAGTTCCAGGTAGTCTGCGGTGCGCCTAATGCTCGCGCTGGGATCAGAATTCCTTTTGCCATGGTCGGCGCGGTGCTTGGCGAAGACTTCAAGATCAAGAAAGCAAAACTGCGCGGTGTCGAGTCTTTCGGCATGCTGTGCTCGGCCTCCGAACTCAAGCTGTCGGACGATCATGATGGCCTGTTTGAATTGCCTGTTGATGCGCCCGTTGGTCAATGTCTGCGCGAATATCTTGGACTGGATGACGCCATTATTGAGGTCGATCTGACGCCCAACCGTGGCGACTGCCTGTCGATCGCAGGACTGGCGCGGGAAGTCGGCGCTAATTATTCCGCGCCTGTTATCCGCCCGGTGATCGAAGCCATCGCTGCCACCCATGACGAGACGCGTCCGGTTGAGCTGCTCGCTCCCGCTGCTTGTTCTCGCTATGTCGGTCGTGTTGTTCGTGGTGTCGACCTGTCCCGGTCAACGCCCTTGTGGATGGTCGAGCGTTTGCGTCGCAGCGATATTCGCAGCATCGACCCGGTGGTAGATATCACCAACTACGTCATGCTCGAACTGGGACAGCCGTTGCACGCTTTCGATCTTGCTCAGGTGCGCGGTGGTATTCGCGTACGCCTGGCTGAGGAGGGCGAAAAGCTGGTGCTGCTGGACGGTCAGGAAGTGACCCTGCGCAGTGATACCCTGGTAATCGCTGATCACGAACGCCCGCTGGCCATGGCCGGCATCATGGGTGGTGAACACAGCGGCATCAGCGATGGCACCACTGACTTGTTCCTCGAGAGTGCTTTCTTTGACCCGATCGCTATTGCCGGTAAAGCCCGCAATTACGGTCTGCATACTGACGCATCCCATCGCTACGAGCGGGGTGTTGACTGGCAACTGCAACGCCAGGCGATAGAGCGGCTGACCGCGCTGATTCTGGACGTGGTGGGTGGTGAACCCGGCCCGGTTATCGAAGCGCTGGACGACCAGAATTTGCCGAAGCCGGTGACCATCAGACTGCGTAACGAGCGTGTCGCCCAGATGCTCGGTCTGGAAATAGCGGATGCTGATATCGAGCGCTATCTGCGTGGGCTTGAATTGGCCGTTGTCGCCAGCGGCGAAGGTGAATGGCAGGTATCGGTACCCAGTCACCGCTTTGATATCAGTCTGGAGATCGACCTGATTGAAGAGCTCGCTCGCCTGTATGGTTATAACCGCCTGCCGGTCAGTGCGCCGAAGGCCTCGTTGAGCCTGACAGCCAAGCCTGAAACCCGAGGTGAACTGCCGACATTGCGTCGCTTGCTGGTTGCTCGAGGTTATCAGGAAGCGATCACTTACAGCTTCGTCGAGCCGGGCTTGAATAAGCTGTTCGACCCACACAGCGAGCCGCTGGCATTGGCCAATCCGATTTCCAGTGATATGGCTGTCATGCGTACTTCGTTATGGCCGGGATTGAGTAAGGCCGTGCAGCACAACCAGAATCGCCAGCAGGCGCGAGTGCGTCTGTTTGAAAGCGGTCTGCGTTTTGTGCCTCAGGCCGACGGGACATTGTTGCAGGAGCCCATGCTGGCCAGTATCGCCAGCGGCACTCGTATGCCGGAAGGTTGGGCCAACGGTAATGATAAGTTGGACTTCCATGACGTCAAGGGTGACGTAGAAGCATTGCTGGGGCAGGGTGGAGCACTTGATAGTTACCGCTTCGAGCCTGCCGCGCATCCCGCGTTGCATCCAGGTCAGACCGCCCGCATTGTCTGTAATGACAGGCTGGTCGGTTGGCTGGGCGCTTTGCATCCGCAATTGGTCGACAAGCTGGATCTGCATGGGCCGGTATTTGTTTTCGAATTGCGCCTTGAAGGTATTGTTGAGGGCCGTCTGCCGCAGTTTTCTGAACTCTCCAAATTCCCTGAAGTCAGACGTGATATCGCGGTTCTGGTGAATCAGTCCGTCATGGCCGGGGACCTGTTGGCGGATATCCGAGAGCAGGCTGGGACGGTATTGAAGAACCTCAGGCTCTTTGATGTATATCAGGGAAAAGGTATTGATCCTGAAAGCAAAAGCCTTGCAATCGGCTTGACCTTGCAGCATTCCTCACGCACTCTTACTGATGATGAAGTGAACGCTGTCATGGATAAAGTCTTGGGTTCACTGGAACAGGGATTCAAAGCCACGTTAAGGAAATAGGAAAGTGCGTATGGGTGCTCTGACAAAAGCAGAAATGGCGGAACATCTCTACGAAGAGCTGGGCTTCAACAAGCGTGAAGCCAAGGAATTGGTAGAGCTGTTTTTCGAAGAGATCCGCAACGCGCTGGAAAATAACGAGCAGGTCAAATTGTCAGGTTTCGGCAACTTTGACCTGCGCGACAAGCGTGAGCGCCCAGGGCGCAACCCTAAAACCGGCGAAGAAATCCCCATTACCGCCCGGCGCGTCGTTACCTTCCGCCCCGGTCAGAAACTCAAGGCCAGAGTAGAAGACTATGCTGGAACCCAGCCATAACAACGAATTGCCAACGATTCCAGGCAAGCGCTACTTCACTATTGGCGAAGTCAGCGAGCTCTGTGCCGTCAAGCCACACGTACTGCGTTACTGGGAGCAGGAGTTTCCGCAGCTGTCTCCGGTGAAGCGTCGCGGCAATCGTCGTTACTACCAGCGTCAGGATGTGCTGATGATTCGCCAGATACGCGCATTGTTGTACGATCAGGGCTTTACCATCGGCGGAGCTCGCCAGCGGTTGTCTGGCGAGGAGGCGAAGACGGACGGCAGTCACTATAAACAGTTGATTCGCCAGACGATCATCGAGCTCGAAGATGTGTTGCAGGTACTGAAAGCACATTGACCCAGTAATTGAAAAAAACCTTTCGCATTTCAGTCAGTTAATGTATAGTTCGTCCCGCTTTGGCAGCAACAGCAAAGCATCATCGGGGCGTAGCGCAGCCTGGTAGCGCACTTGCATGGGGTGCAAGGGGTCGAGTGTTCGAATCACTCCGTCCCGACCAAAAAACCCTAGAAAATCCAGTCACTTAACGGTGGATGGATTTTTTTTATGCCTGGATTTTTTTATGAGCGCGTCACAGGGGTAAACAAAGGGGTAAACAGAGTTTTTTATGGTGCTTGCACGAGGCTTCGGTTTCGCCGATGCAATCGGCGATGCGCTAATGCTCGTTGACTATGTGCGCACCATCTTGGAAGGGAACTGGCTGGGTCTTGGATGGGGCAGGTGGATACGGTGGATAGCGGTCATGGCTTTGCCTCGGTACTGAAGGTCAGTTCCGAATAGGGATTATGTTATCCGGCGCTCCGCTCAGCCTAGCGGCGGCAGCACCACAATTGCTGTGATATCCGTGTGTCCGGTGACTGTTTGCTGGTGAGGTATGTGCGACTCATACTTCCCCATGAATGGAGGTTCTACCTGTCATCTAAATTGGCGAGGGAGGGCTGCCCTTGAGGGCTCCCGGCCCTCGCGCGCGTACGCGCGTATTTGTCGCATAGACTCCATGCGACCGCTCTACACCCATTGTCAATGGCCATTAATTTTGACCCACTTTTGGCCAATAAAATTGACCCACTTGG
>CAYYUQ010000134.1:0-4601 GCA_964474945.1 uncultured Halopseudomonas sp.
GATAGTTGGCGCTATAGATCACGAAGCGGCTCTCCTGACGCGAGGACACCAGCCCCGCGTGGGAAAGTTCCTTCAGGTGAAAGGACAGCGATGAGGGAGGGATATGGGCAAGTTCGGCAATGCGCCCAGCCGGAAGACCTTCTGGCCCGGCCTGTACCAGCAATCGGTAAACAGCTAGCCGAGATTCCTGGGCAAGCGCCGACAACACCCGGATAATATCTTTGGATTCCATATTTTTATTATCGTGGAAACGTGGAATCGAAGCAAGTTCTATCCCTCATCAGGGACACTTCAATTCACTTGATCGGCATGCTGGTCTTACCAACCCCTAGCTTGGGCAGTACATCCCACTTGCCTGCTGTACTAGCTCCGCCGCTCGCATGCGAAAGCTGATAGCACTGGTCGGGTGTGCAACTCACCTTTCGCGCTAGGGAAGACGATTCGAGCAATGGTGTGCTCTTGCACCCCGTGGACAATGTGCCACACCGGCAAAACTCTAGTCCAAGCTCGGCAGACGAATCCCTAGCTGTTGCGCTGCTGCACTTTGGGCGTTCGCTCTAAAAGGAACGGACTTGACCCAGTCATGAGAGGCTGCTCGCACCGGCTAAACTTTCCACGGACCTTGCTGCACTGGTATGCACGACCACGCTCACCGGTAACCCACCACACCTGAATCCACCATACGCATCCCTATGCTTTTGATCACCAAGCTCATTCATCCGGACGTCAAATCCATCCAAGGCAACATGTTCAGGCGCCAAGCCGCGCGGGGAATTATCTTGCGTGAACAACAGATACTCTTGTTATTCACCGAACGCTATAACGACTTCAGCCTGCCAGGTGGGGGTGTTGAGGCGCACGAGGACCTAGTTGTAGGCTTGAAACGGGAGCTTGAGGAAGAGACCGGCGCACGCGATATTCGCGTCAAGCGCAACTACGGGTACATTGAAGAGTACCGACCATACTGGAAGCCAGGGTACGACCTGATGCACATGACTTCTCATTTCTACGTGTGTGACATTGCACCGGAACTGGCGCCTGTGAGGATGGAAGGGTATGAGCAAAGCAATGGCATGCGCCCAGTTTGGATCAGTGTCCATGATGCAATCAAGCACAATGCGGCGGTCATGCAACGCGCAGAACAATCCATGGGGCAGTCTATCCAGAGGGAGACTTTTATGCTGAGAAAGATCGCCGATGAGTTGGTGTCAATGAACTGAGTGCGAGGGATTAGTGCCCCCTATGCAGTAGGCAATCGAGTCCCCTGATTTGCCATTACCTGTCCAAGAACCTTGTAGCAACTGCAGGTCAAGTATAATGACCTGATGCGCAACGGCCTCATCTCTACAATTCAACGGCCAGCCCCGAATCAGCCGGTGTTGCTTGCGCGCGTTTTCCATGCACTCTTGCGTCTGCAAGAGTTTCAAGATATTCAAAGGGCAGCTCGGCAACGACTGAGTCCGCCATAAGTCGGTAGTTCACATTGCGTTCCAGCGCCAAGCGCTGCTGGTTCTGCCTTCGTCTTCTCCGTATTTCCGACTTATGTCGGCTCTGCTGCACGCATGCAGCAGAGCGACGCTTTGTATTTTGCCCATGCTGACTAAATCCCTGCACCAGGACTGGTTTTCCAACGTCCGTGGCGACCTGCTCGCCGGTATCGTCGTCGCGCTCGCGCTGATCCCTGAAGCCATCGCATTTTCCATCATCGCCGGCGTAGACCCCAAAGTGGGTCTGTATGCCTCCTTCTGTATTGCTGTCGTCATCGCTTTTGCTGGCGGCCGGCCGGGCATGATCTCGGCTGCCACCGGTGCCATGGCGCTCCTGATGGTCACTCTCGTCAAGGAGCATGGTCTGCAGTACCTCTTGGCTGCGACTCTACTGACTGGCGTGTTCCAGATTCTGGCCGGTGTGCTGAAGCTGGGCGGCCTGATGCGTTTCGTGTCGCGTTCGGTCGTCACCGGTTTCGTCAATGCGCTGGCCATCCTCATCTTCATGGCCCAGCTTCCCGAGCTGACCAATGTCACCTGGGTGGTCTATGCCATGACTGCTGCAGGCCTCGGCATCATCTACCTTTTCCCCTACCTCACGAAATCCGTCCCCTCTCCTCTCGTCTGCATCGTGCTGCTCACCGCAGTCGCAATGATGCTGGACCTGGATATCCGTACGGTGGGGGATATGGGTGAGCTGCCAGACAGTCTGCCGGTTTTCCTGTTGCCGCAGGTGCCGTTGAATTGGGAAACGCTGGCCATCATCTTCCCGTACTCGTTGACCCTGGCAATCGTCGGTTTGCTCGAGTCGATGATGACCGCCACTATCGTGGACGACCTGACTGACACGCCGAGCAACAAGAACCGGGAATGTGCCGGCCAAGGCGTTGCCAACATTGCCTCCGGTCTGCTGGGCGGCATGGCGGGATGCGCCATGATCGGCCAGTCGGTCATCAACGTTAAATCCGGCGGTCGCGGCAGGCTTTCCACGCTGGCGGCCGGCGTAATTCTGCTGATCATGGTGGTGTTTCTCGGGCCATGGGTGAAGCAAATCCCCATGGCCGCGCTGGTGGCGGTGATGATCATGGTGTCCATCGGCACCTTCAGCTGGGAATCCATCCGCAATCTGCGCACGCACCCCAAGAGCTCCAGCATCGTCATGGTGGCAACCGTCATCGTGGTGGTAGCCACGCATGATTTGGCCAAGGGTGTTTTCGTGGGTGTGCTGCTTAGCGCCCTCTTCTTCGCCACCAAGGTCAGCCGACTGTTCCAGGTCAAGTCCGAGCTCGTGGACGAGGGCAAATGTCGCAACTACGTGGTGTCTGGTCAGGTTTTCTTTGCCTCTGCAGACAGGTTCGTATCGGCGTTCGATTTCAAGGAAGCCGTCGATCGCATCACGATCGATGTGAGCCGTGCGCATTTCTGGGACATCACCGCAATCAATGCGCTGGACAAGATTGTTTTGAAGTTCCGAAGGGACGCCACCACCGTTGACATCATCGGCATGAACGAGGCCAGCGCAACTCTGGTCGACCGATATGCCGTTCATGACAAAGCCGGCGCCAACCACGACCTGACCGCACACTAAGGAGACACTATGAACAACGTGATTGCTTGTATTGATGGCGCGAGCTACACCGAGAGCGTTTGTGACTATGCGACCTGGGCGGCCAAGAGGCTGAATGCGCCGCTCGAATTTCTTCATGTACTGGTTCGTCAGGACGATGCAAAGTTGGATGCCAGCGGCAGTATTGGGTTGGGTGCTCAAGAGTCCCTTCTACAAGAGCTATCCGATCTGGATGAACGTCGCAGCATCATTGCGCGTGAGCATGGCCAGCAACTGCTGGAAGGCGCCAAGCAGCGGGCCATGGCAGCCGGCCTACAACAGATCAGTGCACGCCAACGCCATGGAGAATTTGTGGAGGCACTGGTCGAGATCGAGACAGACGCTCGTCTGCATGTACTCGGCCAGCATGACCACGAGGCCAAGCCCAAGCGCTTTTTGCTGGATCACAACCTGGAGAGCGCGGTGCGTACGCTGCACCGTCCGATCCTGGTAGCCAACTCGAAATTTGCTGAGCCTAAGCGCTTTATGATTGCCTTTGATGGTAGCGCGACAGGCCGCAAAACAGTCGAAATGGTGGCCGACAGCCCGCTATTGCTCGGCTTGGAGTGCCATGTCGTGACGGTGGGCAATGGCGTGGAGGCCCTGCGCTGGGCGTCTGAGAGATTGGATGGGACGGGGTTCCAAGTGGCATCCCACCAGCTTGACGGAGAGCCTGCCAGTGCATTGGCTGACTATGCGCAGCAGCAGAGCATCAATATGATGGTCATGGGTGCCTACGGGCATTCGAGGGTCCGGCACTTGGTTGTGGGTAGCACTACCACGGCCATTTTGCGGCAAAGCAAAGTCCCTGTGCTGATCCTTCGTTGAGCGAAAATACAGACAATCTGCCACCTCACCGAGGCGAGGGTTTCTCTGACGTAGCCCTCTGGTAGGTCTATTGCTGCGGCCCTGTAAATCCATCGCAGCCTGTATGCAGTCAACGTGTAGTGCCCTTGCAGCCTCCATGCTGTCAAAGTTCGGATTGAAGGCTGCCGGTCTGTAGTCGTGGTGTTGTGGCCGTGGGGGCACTACGCTGTCTACGCGCCAATAGGCCACAGACGTGGTCGCAAGCCTGCCTGCCAAATCAAAGTCTTACGCCGGTTTGTTGCTCTGTCTGCCCTACGGCGGCGCAAGCGGCCGCTTGTCCGCAATCGATTGATCCATAAGCCCTTTTCCCACCCCGCCAGGGGTGCGTCATGTGTGGCACTTTTAAGGCCACAAGTGAGCGGATGCGCACTTGTGGCCTTGGAAGGGCTGGCAGGTCCCGTCAGGGACCTGCAGCGTCTCGATAGCGGGACCCAGGCGAAGCCTGGGAACGCACCATGGAGGACAGCTGAGGGAGTCGGCTACAGGTGATCCCAACAGCTGAACGCCAACCCTCACACGGATGCTCATGCAGTTAGGCATCAAGGCGCATATCTCGTATAGATTGACCACTACAGTTGGTACGGAGACTGACTATGTCCTCCACTATTGCACCAGCACCAAATGACAAGGCCGACCGGTTT
>CAYYUQ010000135.1:0-4570 GCA_964474945.1 uncultured Halopseudomonas sp.
GACACAGGTATTTGATTTCCAGATACTCGTCGATGCCGTACTTCGAGCCTTCGCGGCCCAGCCCGGAGGCCTTCATGCCGCCGAAGGGTGCCACCTCGGTGGAGATCAGCCCGGTGTTGATGCCGACCATGCCGTACTCCAGCGCCTCGGCCACGCGGAATACCCGGCTCAGATCCCGGGCGTAGAAGTAGGCGGCCAGTCCGTATTCGGTATCGTTGGCCTGACGGATGACATCGGCCTCATCGCTGAAGCGGAACAACGGCGCCACCGGACCGAAGGTCTCCTCACGGGCGATCAGCATGCTGCTGTTCACCTCGGTGAGGATGGTCGGTTCGAAGAACAGACCGCCCAGCGCATGGGGCTTGCCCCCGGCCAGCAGCTGGGCACCGCCGTCCAGGGCATCGTCGATATGCCGCTGCACCTTGTCCACCGCCTCGGCATTGATCAGCGGGCCGGTGGTCACGCCTTCACGGGCGCCATCGCCCACCTCCAGCCGCCGCACCGCAGCCGCCAGTTTCTCGGCAAAGGCGTCGTAGACCTCATCCTGCACATACAGGCGGTTGGCACAGACGCAGGTCTGGCCCGCGTTGCGGTACTTGGAGATCATCGCCCCTTCCACCGCCGCGTCCAGATCCGCGTCATTGAACACGATAAAGGGCGCATTGCCGCCCAGCTCCAGCGACAGCTTCTTGATGCTCGGTGCACACTGCTGCATCAGGCGCACGCCCACCGCGGTGGAGCCGGTAAAGGACAGCTTGCGCACCACCGGGCTGGCACACAGCTCGGCACCCACTTCGCGGGAACTGTCGACCCCGGCGGTAATCACGCTCAGCAGCCCGGCGGGCAACCCGGCCTGCTCGGCCAGGTGGGCCAGCGCCAAAGCGGAGAAAGGGGTCTGCGGGGCGGGTTTGAGCACCATGGCACAACCGGCGGCCAGCGCCGGGCCAGCCTTGCGGGTGATCATCGCCGACGGGAAGTTCCAGGGAGTGATGGCGGCGGTGACACCCACCGGTTCCTTCTGGATCAAGATGCGCTTGTCGTCCTGATGACCGGGGATGATATCGCCATATACCCGCTTGGCTTCCTCGGCGAACCATTCGATGAATGAGGCAGCGTAGGCGATCTCGCCCCGGGCCTCGGTCAGCGGCTTGCCCTGCTCGGCGGTCATGATCCGCGCCAGGTCTTCCTGGTGCTGCAGAATCAGTTCGAACCAGCGACGCAGGATGCTGGCCCGCTCCTTGGCCGTGCGTTTGCGCCAGCTCTGCTGGGCGCTCTGCGCGGCGGTGATGGCCCGCCGGGTTTCGCTGCTGCCCATATCCGGCACACTGCCCAGCCGCTCGCCGCTGGCCGGATTGAAGATATCGGTACGCTGCCCGTGTTCGGCCTCGCACCATTTCCCATCAATGAAAGCCTGTTGGCGAAATAATTCGGGGACGTGCAGCTCCATGGCAATCTCCTGCTGGGGGCGTGGCGTCACGCATTTGCCACACTCGCGTTTGATATTTCAAACATGCTATGCCGCCGTTGGGCCGCATACAAGCAGTTCCGCTCAGACCAGCGGCTCATCCTCGATGAGGATGCTGCCCGGCTGCTGCCCTTCCTCGAACAGGCCGGCTACCCGCTGCAGACTGGCCAGCAGCATCAGCTGTTCCCAGTCGGCCAGCTTGCCGAAGCGTTCGAGGAAATCACTGGGCAACAGCGCCGGCTCCGCCTGGATCACCGCTTCGCCCTTTTCGGTCAGGGTCAGGTGCACCCGGCGCTTGTCGCTGACACTGCGCACGCGTTTGAGCAGCTCGCGGCTTTCCAGCCGGTCGATGATGGTACTCAGGGTCGCCTGGGACACGCTGACCTGCTTGGCCAGAGTACCCAGAGTGCCCTCGCCGGTGGCCTGGATGCTGTGCAGGATCAGCAACTGGATGGGCGTCAGGCCGCTGTGGCGACCCAGCCGCTTGGCGTGAATTTCAGTGGCGCGCTGCAATCGCCGCAAGGCCAGATACAGGTCGTGCATCATATGTAGGTGGTACTCCCGGCAAACCAGCTCGATACCGGCCATTCTGCCACAAACCCCACGCTCTGCGGTAAGCACCGCCCGGCAGTGCGCCTGCGCAGGCCAATAACTTAGAGCAGTAACTAGCAATAACCAGGCCATCCGGCCGAAATCCGAAAAAACCCTTAAACCAAACCGCAGCCAGGGCATCCAAGGTAGAAGCCGGGATTAAATACCGGCTGGATATTCAGAGGTAAAACCATTTCCTCAGGAGCTTCGGATGTGTGGACTGGCGGGTGAATTTCGCTTCGACGGACAACTACCTGAGCTGGATGCTCTGGCCCGGATCAGCGGGCAGATGATCAACCGCGGCCCCGATGCCGCAGGCATGTGGGCCAACGGCCCGGTGGCACTGGCCCACCGACGACTGAAGATAATGGATCTGGCCGAGGCCTCGGGCCAGCCCATGGTGGATACCCAGCTGGGCCTGACGCTGGTATTCAACGGCGCCATCTACAACTACCCGGCACTGCGCGATGAACTGGAAATCCTCGGTTACCAGTTCTTCTCCGAGGGTGATACCGAGGTAGTGCTCAAGGCCTACCACGCCTGGGGCGAACAGATGCTGGAACGCCTCAACGGCATGTTCGCCCTGGCCATCTGGGAGCGGGACAGCCAGCAACTGTTCCTCGCCCGCGACCGCCTCGGTATCAAGCCGCTGTACCTTTCACACACGCCAGAGCGCCTGCGCTTTGCCTCCAGCCTGCCCGCCCTGCTGCGCGGCGGTGATCTGGACACTTCGCTCAACCCGGTGGCCCTCAACCACTACCTGTCGTTCCATGCCGTGGTCCCCGCCCCGCTGACCCTGCTCAACGGGGTCACCAAACTGATGCCCGGACACTGGATGCGCATTGACGCCAGGGGCAATCAACAGCAGCAATGCTGGTGGACACTCGCCTACGGCCCCCATGAGGACGAGCGCGACCTGCCGTTTGCCGACTGGCAGGAGCGGGTGCTGGACAGCCTGCGCAGCGCGGTGAAACGACGTAATCTGGCAGCAGTGGATGTCGGCGTGCTGCTCTCCGGCGGGGTCGACTCCAGCCTGCTGGTCGCCCTGCTGGACGAGGCCGGGGCGCGGGATCTGAAGACCTTTACCATCGGTTTTGCCGACGTCGGTGGCGAGGCAGGCAACGAGTTTCCCTACTCCGACCTGATCGCCGAGCACTACGGCACCGATCATCACCAGTTGATGATCCCCGAGCAGGAGATTCTCGCCCATCTGCCGGATGCGCTGGCGGCGATGAGCGAGCCCATGGTCAGCCATGACTGTATCGCCTTCTACCTGCTGTCCCGGGAGGTAGCCAAGCACTGTCGGGTGGTACAGAGCGGCCAGGGTGCCGATGAAATATTCGCCGGTTACCACTGGTACCCCACCGTGGCCGAAGCCAGCGACCCGCTGGCTGCCTACCAGCAGGCCTTCATGGATCAGGACTTCGCCGATTACCGCCGCATGGTGCAGCCGCAGTGGGTGCAGCAGGATTACGCCGGAGATTTCATCCGCGAGCACTTTGCCCGTCCCGGTGCGGACAGCGGGCTGGACAAGGCCCTGCGCCTGGATGCCACCGTGATGCTGGTCGATGACCCGGTCAAGCGGGTCGACAACATGACCATGGCCTGGGGGCTGGAGGCCCGGGTGCCCTTTCTTGATCATCAGCTGGTCGAACTGGCTGCACGCATTCCCGGCCGATTCAAGCTGCCCAATGACGGCAAGTACGTGCTCAAGGAAGCCGCCCGCAGCCTGCTGCCCGCCGCGGTGATCGATCGGCCCAAGGGCTACTTCCCGGTACCCGGCCTGAAATACCTGCAGGGCGAGACCCTGGACTGGGTACGCGACAGCCTCACCGGCAGCAACGCCCGGCAACGCGGCCTGTTCAACCCGGCGTATGTCGACCGGTTGCTGCAGGACCCCGCCGCCCACATCACCCCACTGGCCTTTATCACCCTGCTGCTGCGCGAGCGTCGGCTGGTATCCGGCCGCATGCTCTACAGCCAGGCGGCCGGGCTGGTCGGCGGCGGACTGGCACTGATACTGATGGCCAGGGTGTCGTCCTCCGGTTTCACCGACGCTGGCGGGCCGGCGGACTGGCTGCTGATCGGGCTGATTTTCGGTCTGGGACTGGTCGGCACTACCCTGATGCTGTACAGCATTGTCGGCTGGGCGCAGGCGCTGCGTCGCGCCGGCCATCACCACCCATCGGAGTAGGCATATGTGGGATCAACGCTACGCCAGTGATGAGTTCGTCTATGGCACCCAACCCAAGCTGTTCCTGGCCGAGCATGCACAGATATTGACCGGACCGGTACTCAGCCAGGCCCGGCTCTCGCGCAACACCGGTGGCCCGAAAGATCCCGATATCCTGCTCGATGCAGAGAAACTGGCTGGGGAATTTCCCGGCTGCGAACTGCTGCTGTGCCGGGAATTGGAGCACGGGGTGATCGAAGTCAGCCTGCATACCGGCATATTCAGCTTCAGCGAGGATACAAGATGATTTTCCGGCAACTGTTCGATACCACTTCATCCAC
>CAYYUQ010000136.1:0-4372 GCA_964474945.1 uncultured Halopseudomonas sp.
TGGTGATTCCGCAAGGGCTACTGGCTATGCGCAAGGGCGAAACCGGCTTCAGCGCTGATGCCCAGGCTCGCGCCCGCATCGAGCAGGTGGCCATGCAAGCCGTTACCCAGCACGAACAGGCTCTGGGCCATACCGTGAAAGATGTCTCCGCCGAGAAGTGTGGCTGGGATATCACCTCGCGCCCACCTGCCAATCCAGATGGCTCACTGCCGCCAGACCGCCATATCGAGGTCAAGGGCCGAGCCAAGGGGCAGAGCACCATTACCGTCACCCGTAACGAAATCATTTATGGTCTGAACCAGGCCGACAAGTTCATACTGGCCATCGTCATCGTGGATGGAGACAGCTACGAAGGCCCGTACTATATTCGCAACCCGTTCACCAGTGAGCCGGATTTTGGGGTGGCCAGTGTCAACTATGACTTGAGTGATCTGTTGTCCCGAGCAGTGTCACCGGCCGAGAGCAAAGCATGATCGAACAGGTGAGACTAGGGTTGCGCAAGGCAGAGACCGGAGACGGGGAAGAGTGCATGCTGACAGGGCCTGCTCAAGCTGCGTGGGTCTGTTTCCTTGGGGCGGAAAGAGAGACGCCCCCACGTGGAGGGCGTCGGGCCAGAGATGCTATCTCCGGCGGGGTTTGCGCACAGATTATTAGGTTTTGCGGGGCCTGATGTCAAGAAGGATTTAGCTGAAGAGGACGAACATTGCAGCGAGTGATTCTGTATGTGGATGGCTACAATCTGTATTTCGGCCTTAAGAATGCCCATTACAAGCGCCATTATTGGTTGGATATCATGGCGTTGGGTCGGGCGCTTGTGAAAGACCAGCAGCAACTGGTTGCAGCCCATTATTTTACGTCCCGTATCCGTGATAATGGCAAAAACAGCGAAGACAGAAAGCGCCAGAACACCTACCTGGAGGCTCTGGCTCTGCAAGGTGTGCAGTGCCAGTTTGGCCACTACCTCCAAAAGGAGCGCACCTGTCGCAGTTGCCGTGCTGTCTGGCCGGCTTATGAAGAAAAGATGACCGATGTGAATATAGCCTGTCAGCTACTGCTGGATGCCTTCGATGATGCCTTTGACGTGGCCCTGGTGTTGTCCGGCGACAGCGATTTGAGCACCCCTATCCGGCGTGTACTGGACCGTTTTCCTGACAAGCGCGTGATCAGTGTTTTTCCACCCAGGCGGCAGTCCAAAGATCTGAGAAACTGCGCGAGTGGGTATTTGTATCTCGGCGAAGACAAGCTGCGTAGCTGCCAGTTGCCGGAAAAATTAACCAAACCCGGTGGCTATGTATTGCAGCGGCCGGATAGCTGGAAGTGAGCATGACACAAGTAAAATCCCCCAAAAAACTCATCGAAGTCGCTTTGCCTCTGGACGACATCAACGCAGCAGCAGCGCGGGAGAAGTCCATTCGTCATGGGCATCCGAGTACGTTGCACCTGTGGTGGGCGCGGCGGCCTTTGGCGGCGGCGCGGGCGGTGATCTTTGCCCAGATGGTGAACGATCCCGGCTATCAGCGGGAGCTGGGTTATGGGGTGAACAAGAAGGAAGCGGAGATCAAGCGGGAGAAACTGTTTGAGATCATCCGCGAGTTGGTCAAGTGGGAAAACACCAACAACGAAGAGGTACTCCAGCGTGCCCGTGATGCGATCTGGGAAAGCTGGCGCGAGACCTGCCGCCTGAATCGTAACCATCCCCAGGCTGCGGAGTTGTTCAATCCGGACAAGCTGCCCGCCTTCCATGACCCCTTTGCCGGTGGCGGAGCCATTCCGTTGGAGGCGCAGCGTCTGGGACTGGAAAGCTATGCCAGTGACCTGAACCCGGTAGCGGTGATGATCAACAAGGCGATGATCGAGATCCCGCCCAAGTTTGCCGGGCAGAAGCCGGTCGGCCCGCTGCCGGAAGGTGAAAAGCAGCCGGATATGATGGAAGACTGGGCCGGTGCCCGTGGCTTGGCCGAAGATGTACGCCGCTATGGTCACTGGATGCGGGAAGAGGCGTTCAAGCGTATCGGCCATCTGTATCCCAAGGTGGAGATTACTTCCGACATGGTGGCCGAGCGGCCTGACCTCAAGCCTTATGAAGGCGAAGAGTTGACGGTGATCGCCTGGTTGTGGGCGCGCACGGTGAAAAGTCCGAACCCAGCTTATAGCCATGTGGATGTGCCGTTGGTTTCCAATTTCGTGCTGTCCAGCAAAAAGGATAAAGAGGCTTATATAGAGCCTGTGGTCGTGGGGGATACCTATTATTTCGATGTGAGAACAGGAACCCCATCAAAAGAGGCTGCAACGGGAACCACTGCGGGGAAGCGGGGTGGATTCCACTGCCTTCTTTCGCAGGCGCCAATGGACTACAACTATATCCGGGCTGAAGGCCGAGCCGGGCGCATGGGACAGCGCTTGATGGCCGTGGTAGCTGAAGGCACCAGGGGGCGTATTTATCTCGCACCAACTGATGAAATAGTATCGGTTGCGCTGAAAGCGCGACCAGACTGGAAACCTGACACTCCGCTGCATGGAAAGTGTCGTGTCAACGTTTCCAATTACGGCTTGGACGTATACGGCGATCTCTTCACCCCCCGCCAGCTGGTAGCCCTGACCACCTTCTCTGATCTGGTGCAGGAAGCGCGGGAAAAGGCTATTGCCGATGCCAAAGCTGCTGGTTTGGCAGATGACGGTCGTGGGCTGGCGCAGGGAGGTGCGGGCGCTACGGCTTATGGGGAGGCGGTGGCTGCTTATCTGCTATTTGCTGTTAATAAGGGGGCTAACCTTTGGTCAACAATAACCTCCTGGATGAGTGATCGTGGTGCGTTCCGGGAGACTTTTGCTCGCCAAGCTATTCCGATGGTCTGGGACTTTGCCGAGGCCAACCCGTTCTCTAACTCTGGTGGAAACCTGCTGACAGCGATAGACAAGGGCAGAATGGCTATTGAGTTTTTACCTACTCAGTTGGCTGGTCAGGTACTCCAGCAAGATGCGGCTACGCAGTTAATCAGTCAAAACAAAGTGGTATCTACTGACCCACCCTATTATGACAATATCGGCTATGCAGACCTGTCAGACTTTTTTTACGTCTGGATGCGTCGCTCCTTGCGTAAAACCTATCCCGAGCTGTTCGGCACTATGGCGGTACCCAAGGCGGAAGAGCTGGTGGCTACGCCCTACCGGCATGGCAGCAAAGAAAAAGCCGAAACCTTTTTTATGGAGGGCATGACTCAAGCCATCCAGAATTTGGCCGAGCAGGCCCACCCTGCGTTTCCGGTAACCATCTATTACGCCTTCAAACAGTCAGAAACCAAGGAAGGTAGTACCACCAGTACTGGTTGGGTGACCTTTCTAGAGGCTGTGATTCAAGCGGGCTTTTCCATTGATGGTACGTGGCCTGTGCGGACAGAGGGAGCAGGAAGGATTATAGCTAAAGGCACCAACGCCCTGGCCTCATCCATTGTGCTGGTGTGCCGCAAACGATTGACCAATGCCGACAGCATCTCCCGCCGCGACTTCCAGCGTCAGCTGCGCGAAGAAATGCCTGAGGCGCTGGAGGCGATGATCGGTGGTGAAACCGGCCACACACCCATCGCCCCGGTGGATCTGGCGCAATCCGCCATCGGCCCCGGTATGGCCATTTATTCCAAATACGCAGCTGTACTCAATCAGGACGGCACTCGCATGAGCGTGCATGATGCGCTGATCCTGATCAACCGCGCCATCAGCGACTATCTCAACCCCGACAGCGGCAGTTTTGATGCCGATACCCTGTTCTGCGATGACTGGTTTGCCCAGTACGGCTGGAGTGCAGGTGCCTTCGGTGATGCAAACACATTGGCTCAGGCGAAAGGCACCTCAGTGGATGGCGTGCATTCTGCCGGAGTGATCGAATCCGGTAGCGGCAAGGTGCGCTTGCTCAAATGGAGCGAGTACCCCAGTGACTGGGACCCACGAAATGATACGCGCACCCCGGTCTGGGAGGCCTGTCACCAGATGATCCGCGCCCTCAACCAGCAGGGCGAGGCCGCCGCTGGCGCCCTGCTGGCGCGTATGCCCGAGCAGGGCGAACCCATCCGCCAATTGGCTTACCACCTGTACACCCTCTGCGAGCGCAAGAAATGGGCCGAAGAAGCCCGCGCCTACAACGAACTGATCGGCTCCTGGCACGCCATCGTCGCCGCTTCCCATGATGTGGGGCACCGGGATGAGCAGATTGGGATGGAACTTTAAGGTGCTTTTATGCTGAGGAAACTGACCCTCAAGGGTTTTACCGTTTTTGCAGAGGCTGAACTGTCTTTTGCGCCGGGTCTGAATGTGATTGTAGGAGAGAATGGTTGCGGAAAGTCACATTTGCTCAAGGTGGCTTACTCGGTTATCGCCAACT
>CAYYUQ010000137.1:0-4092 GCA_964474945.1 uncultured Halopseudomonas sp.
GTTTTTTGATAGTTAGAGCTTTTGAAGGCGAATCCACCGTTTATGCGACTGATTGTTGATTTGCACTTAAAATTGACCCCGGATTTGCATCGAAAATTGACCCACCCTGTTCGCCGGATTATGGCGTAGTTTTGAGTTTTCGTCCCGTCTTTGTTGCCTCCGATTGTGTTGTTGAGTGTTTGAGCCTGAAGCTGTCGTTGCCGGTTTCCAGGATATGACAGTGGTGGGTCAGTCGATCCAGTAAGGCGGTCGTCATCTTTTCATCGCCAAACACCGTGGACCACTCCGCGAAGCCGAGGTTGGTGGTGATGATAATGCTGGTGCGCTCGTAGAGTTTGCTGATCAGGTGGAACAGCAGAGCACCGCCGGCCTGGCTGAAGGGCAGGTAACCCAGTTCATCCAGTATCACCAGGTCGGTATGGGTGAGGCGGTTGGCGATTCTTCCCTGCTGGCCCGCCTGTTTTTCCTGCTCCAGGGCATTGACCAGCTCAACGGTGGCGAGGAAGCGTACTCGTTGGCGGTGGTGTTGAATGGCGTGAACGCCAATGGCCGTGGCCAGGTGGGTTTTGCCGGTGCCAGGTCCGCCGACCAGCACCACGTTCTGCGCATCTTCCAGGAACTGGCAGCGGTGCAGGGATTTAACCAGCGCCTCGTCGACAGTGCTTTGGCCAAAATCGAAGCCTGTAAGGTCCTTGTAGGCGGGGAATCGCGCCACCTTCATCTGGTAATTGATGGAGCGTACATCCCGTTCGGACGCTTCTGCCTTGAGCAGCATCTCCAGCACGGGCACGGCCTGCTGATAGGTGGGCGAGGCTTGCGCAGCCAGTGTGTGGATCGCATCCGCCATGCCATACAGCTTTAATGACTTTAAGGTGGCAATCATGGCATCAGCTTTCATGACGTGGCCTCCTCAGGTCATCGTAGCGCGCGGTGTTGGCCTGGGGTTCGGTGACCAGTCGCAGGGCCGTTGGCGGCTTAAGTGGCTGTGGGCGTTGGGGTTGCTCCAGGCGCCGGAGGCAGTTGATGACATGTTCCTTGGAGGGCTCACCTGTCGCCAGTGCCTGGGTAATGGCTTGTTCGAGCAGGTGCTCATCATGGAGTAAGACCAATGCCAGGATGTCGACCATCTCCCGGTCTCCACCCAGGCGTTTGAGCAAGCGGGCCTGCAGCTGCCTGAAGCTCTCGGGCAGCTCCGCGAACGGGGCGCCATTGCGCAGCGCGCCGGGCTTGCGCTGCACCACCGCCAGGTAATGACGCCAATCGTAAACCGTCACACCCAGTCCCTGCTTGTCGCGGCGAAAGACCCGCACATGCTCGGCCACCACCCGAGCTTCGGCCACGATCACCAGCCGTTGCGGGTAGACCCGCAGGCTGACCACCTGGTTGGCGAAGCTGGCCGGCACACTGTAGCGGTTGTGTTCAAAGACAATCAGGCAGGTGGAGGAGACCCGTTTGCTGTGCTCGATAAAGCCATCGAAGGCCGCCGGCACCGGCATCATCACGGCGCGCTCATCGGCCAGACACTCTCCCAGGGAGCGTGCCTTGAACACCGGATGGCTGGTCTCCTGCCATAGCGCCTGGCAGCGATCGGCCAACCAGTGATTGAGGTCCTCCAGGGTTTTGAGCGATGGGGTGTCATACCACAGCCCGTGGCGGGCATCCTGCACCGCCTTCTCCACCTGGCCTTTCTCCCAGCCCGAAGCCGGGTTGCAGAACTCGGCCTCGAACAGGTAATGGCTGACCATGGCCTGGAAACGCTGGTTGACCTGCCGTTGCTTGCCCCGGCCCACCTTATCCACGGCGGTCTTCATATTGTCATAGATACCGCGCTCGGGAATTCCGCCAAAGGCCATGAACGCATGGTAGTGGGCGTCGAACAGCATCTCATGGGTCTGGGTCAGGTAGGCCCGCAGAAAAAACGCGCGGCTGTAGCTCAACTTGAGGTGGGCGATCTGCAACTTGGTGCTCACACCGTTGATCCGCACCTAGTCCTCGCTCCAGTCGAACTGGAAGGCTTCGCCCGGAGAAAACTGCAAGGGAACATAAACCTGCTTCGCCGCGGTGCGCTGGGCCTCGTGCTGTTCCTGCCGCCACGCCCGGGCAAAGGCGGCTACCCGGTCATAGGAACCGGTGAACCCAATGATCACCAGGTCGCGGTAGAGTTGTTTGACCGTTCGTCGTTGCTTGCGGTGGCGCCGCGATTCCCGGAACAACCAACTGGTCAGGGTCGCTTCGTAATCATCCAGCTTACTCGGACTGGCGCGGGGTGGGTAGGTGGGTTCGATCACCTGGTTGGCCAGGTACTTGCGAACTGTGTTGCGGGATAAGCCGGTACGGCGGGCGATCTCCCGAATCGGCATCCCGTCTCGTAGATGCCAGCGTCGAATAATGCTCAATAAGGCCACGTCTATCACTCCTGATTACCCCTGCAAATGGTTGCAGGGTGAGTTTTATACGTGGGTCAAAATTCGATGCAAATATCCGAGGTTAGTGGGTCAATTTTGGATGCAACTCAACAGCCTGGATGCGGTGCAACGCGCCACATTGATAAACGAAATAAGCGAAGAAACTTACGCCGCAGCACGACAGTTTCAAGATGGCAATAGGATTTCATTGGCGATGTCAACGAATATTGCGGTCGCCTATAACCAATAATGTTATGCAATAAATTGTTAATTTTTCCGATGATTACAGAAAAGTAATCACTCCGTCACCTTCACGACAGGTGCATCTGTTTAGGGTATGCAGCCTGTCGCCATGCCGTTGTTTACCCTGCGCCTGAGCAAAACCAGACTGCCGGTTCAAGTCAGTCTGGGCAACAGCCACGCCCTTATGCTCGGCACCGAACTGCACCCGGCCAAACTCTTCAGCTCAGCGCCCGTCTCTCGCCGAGCAGCGAAGTATTTCATTACAGAAAAGTAATGGGGTCGTCACTTGCCCGACAGGTGCACTTGATTAAAGTCAAAACATGCAGTCTGTCGGTTTAAATATCTGGTCGGCAGGAAAACTTCCATAATCATCAATTCACAGGAGCCTCTCGCGTGAAACGACGACCTACAACCCCAGCCGATCCCGTACTACTGATACCGCGCCGTCGTTTTGTCCAGGGGTTGGTTGCCGGCGGCGTACTCCTAAACTTGTCATCATATGCCCGAGCCTTTGGTTTTCAGTCAAACAGCACGGATACCAGTACGGGCTCTGCGCAGATACTGAGCGGTACGGAATTCAACCTAGAAATCGGTGAATCAGCCGTTAATTTTACCGGTAATCCTCGCATGGCCACGACGATCAACGGCTCGCTGCCTGCGCCTACTTTGCGATGGCGCGAAGGCGAGACAGTAACGATTCGGGTAAAGAACCACCTCAAGGAAACCACCTCCATTCACTGGCATGGCATCATTCTTCCATTTGAGATGGATGGCGTCCCTGGAATCAGTTTCAAAGGCATAGCGCCCGGCGAAACCTTCGTCTATCGCTTCAAGGTGCAGCAAAGTGGCACTTATTGGTATCACTCGCATTCAGGCATGCAGGAAGCGACTGGCGTCTATGGGGCGATTATCATCGATCCGGCACAAGCTGACCCGATTCAAGCAGACCGGGAATACATCGTCCAACTGTCTGACTGGACAGACGAGGATCCGATGCGAGTGCTGGCCAAACTCAAGATGCAGGGGGATTACTACAACTACAACCAACCCACGGCTGTGGATTTCTTCCAGGACGTTTCGCGAATGGGGCTTAAAGCGGCCATGGACAAGCGCAAGATGTGGAACGAAATGCGTATGAGTCCTACCGACCTGGCGGATCTTTCGGCCAATGTACTGACCTACCTGATGAACGGGACAACGCCAGCAGGCAACTGGACTGGGCTATTCCGCCCTGGTGAGCGCGTCCGGCTACGGTTTATCAATGGTGCCGCCAACAGCTTTTATGATGTGCGCATCCCTGGCCTGGAGTTGACGGTTGTTCAAGCCGATGGCGTGAATGTGGAGCCTGTGACTGTCGACGAGTTCCGCTTCGGGCCAGGGGAAACCTATGATGTACTGGTGCAACCGAAAGACGACGCTTATACCGTTTTTGCACAGGCCATGG
>CAYYUQ010000138.1:0-4064 GCA_964474945.1 uncultured Halopseudomonas sp.
CTGCCGTTCGCTTCCCTGTTTAAGGCTTGAAGGTACACGCATCGCCTAAAGGTGTTTCTTCAATTCAATAATCGTTGTATTATTGAATAATGAATGAAGACCAAGCCATCTCCGCTCTCGCAGGCCTTGCCCACCCTCAGCGGCTACGCGCGTTCCGCGCCCTGGTCGTGGCCGGCCTTCCCGGCCTCACACCCAGCGTGCTGGCGGATCAGCTCGGCGTTGCAAGAAATGCGTTGTCCTTTCACTTGAAGGGGCTAGCGCATGCCGGCTTGGTGAGCGTCGAGCAACAGGGCCGCAACCTGATCTATCGCGCCGACTTTTCTCAGATGAATGGGTTGCTCGGCTACCTCACCGAACACTGTTGCGAAGGTGCGCCATGCGAGGCTTCCGCCATCGCCAGCTGCACGACCTACTAACCGGGAGTTCCTCATGAAGCGCTTTCATGTTCATTTGCACGTCGACGACCTGGCCAGAAACATTGGCTTCTATTCCCAGTTATTCGCCCAGGAGCCAGCCCGCGTCGAGTCGGACTACGCAAAGTGGATGCTCGACGCCCCCCCGGTGAATTTTGCGATATCAACGCGCGGCGGTGGGCAAGGCGTAGACCATTTCGGGATTCAGACCGATAGCGCCGAGGAATTGGAGGCGTTGAAGTCCAGCGCTGAGGCTGCGAGGCTGGCCCTTGACGATCAGGGGGAAACATCCTGCTGCTACGCCCGTAGCGAGAAATACTGGCTCACCGATCCTCAAGGTCTGGCCTGGGAGCACTTTCACACACTCGGCACCATTCCTGTCTATGGCGAGCCGCATGGCGCGTCAGCCAGCCAGGGCACCGCACCGGCCTGCTGTGCACCGCCGGTGAAAGCACCGGCGTCCTAGTTGCTGCACCCCGAAAGCAAACACCCTCACTCGCTGCTGCTAGGAATTTCCATGTCGCACTCTCCATTCAACGTACTGTTTCTTTGCACGGGTAATTCCGCGCGTTCAATTCTCGCCGAAGGGCTGCTCAACGGACTCGGTGCTGATCGTTTCCGGGCGTACTCCGCCGGCAGTACGCCCAAGGGCGAAGCCCATCCCCTGGCACTGACCACCCTCAAATCGTATTCGCTGCCGACAGACGGCTACCGCAGCAAGAGCTGGGATGAGTTCGCTACCCCAGATGCCCCAAAGATGGACTTCATCATCACAGTATGCGACAACGCAGCCGGTGAAGTTTGCCCCGTGTGGCCCGGCCATCCAATGACTGCGCAGTGGGGCGTGCCGGACCCGGCCGCGCATGAGGGAAGCGAAGAAGAACGCATCAAAGCCTTCCACGACGTAGCGCGCATGCTCAAGCGTCGTATCGAACTATTTCTGTCTTTGTCGCTTGACCGCCTTGACGCCATGTCGCTCCAAACGGAGCTTCGTGGTATCGGCCAGTCCCGGGAGTAGACCGATGTCGTCTAGTACACAGGCGGCGCCGGCTCCGCGCCAACGCCCCGGGATGAGTGTTTTCGAGCGCTACCTCACGCTTTGGGTCTTCCTCTGTATCGTGTTGGGTGTGACGCTAGGCCAGCTCATGCCATCGTTGTTCCAGACGATTGGGCGCCTGGAAGTCGCTCAGGTCAACCTGCCAGTTGGGATCCTGATCTGGGTGATGATTATTCCGATGCTGCTCAAGGTGGACTTCGGTGCACTAAGCCAGGTCAAGCAGCATTGGCGCGGCATCGGCGTGACGCTCTTCATCAACTGGGCCGTAAAGCCTTTCTCGATGGCCTTCCTGGGGTGGCTTTTCATCCGCCAAATTTTCTCGCCTTGGTTGCCAGCCGACCAACTGGATAGCTACATCGCCGGCCTGATCCTCTTGGCCGCGGCGCCGTGTACTGCCATGGTTTTCGTCTGGAGCCGGTTGACCGGTGGCGACCCGGTCTTCACGCTGTCCCAGGTGGCGCTGAACGACACAATCATGGTGTTCGCCTTCGCGCCCGTGGTTGGACTGCTGCTGGGTCTATCGGCCATCACCGTGCCTTGGGACACGCTCTTGGTGTCAGTCGGGCTGTACATCGTAGTTCCGGTCATTCTCGCCCAGCTCTGGCGCCGCGCACTGCTTCGCCGCGGCCAGATGGCGTTCGAAGCAGCGCTGGAGCGCATCGGGCCGTTCTCGATGGCGGCGCTGCTCCTGACGCTGGTACTCCTGTTCGCATTTCAGGGCGAAGCCATCATCGGCCAACCTCTGGTGATCGCAATGCTTGCCGTGCCGATCCTCATCCAGGTTTTCTTCAACTCGGGCTTGGCGTACTGGCTCAATCGCCGCGTTGGAGAGAAGCACAACATTGCGTGCCCCTCCGCGCTGATCGGCGCATCCAACTTCTTTGAACTGGCCGTCGCCGCCGCGATCAGCCTCTTTGGATTCCAGTCTGGCGCTGCGTTGGCGACTGTCGTGGGCGTGCTTATTGAGGTGCCTGTGATGTTGCTGGTCGTGCGGATCGTCAATCAGAGCAAAGACTGGTACGACGCCGGCGCCAAGCGGAACTGATTCGTGCCCGGCGCCCCTGCTCGAGTAGTCGGCACCCTGGGAGCCACCCAGACCCTGGCCTGGGCGTCTTCCTACTACTTGCCCGCGATGCTGGCAGATCCGATAGCCCGCGACTTAGGTATATCCCCACCCATGGTATACGCGGCCTTTTCGATCGCCATGGTCGCATCGGCGTTGATCGGCCCCTGGGCAGGAGAAGCGATCGATCGTCGCGGTGGTCGCATCGTCTTAGTCAGCACGAGTTTGCTATTTGCCTTGGGTCTGGGGATGCTCGCCAGTGCTCAAGGGCTGTGGACGATGGTTGCCGCCTGGCTCGTTATCGGGTTGGCGATGGGCTCCGGACTCTACGAAGCGGCCTTCTCCAGCCTGGTGCGCCTTTATGGCCATCATGCCCGTGGCGCCATCACCGGGATTACGCTGATTGCTGGGTTCGCCAGCACCGTGGGATGGCCACTTTCCGCCTGGATGGAAGCGCAGTTCGGTTGGCGCGGCGCTTGCCTGGGTTGGGCAGGTTTGCATCTATTGGTCGGCCTGCCGCTGAATGCCTGGCTGCCTAAGGCGGCCGCTGTCTCGAAGGCAGAAACCCCAAATGCCCCCAACAGCGCGCACATCGAATCGCCCCCTCCTGCTCCCGAGCCGAAACAACAGAGGTACGCCACGGCCCTCCTTGCCTTCGTGTTCGCGGCAACGTGGTTCATCAGCACAGCAATGGCCACACATTTGCCGCGGATGCTGGAAGCCACGGGCGCCACGCTCACAGCCGCCGTGGCCGTAGGCGCGCTAATCGGTCCCGCACAGGTGGCTGGACGCCTCCTTGAGTTTGGGTTCCTGCGCCAGGTTCATCCCTTGTTGTCGGCGCGGCTGGCGGCGCTTGCGCATCCCGCCGGCGTTGCGGTGCTGCTCACCGGTGGCCCAGCGATGGCCCCGGTATTCGCCATTCTGCACGGGGCTGGCAACGGCATTTTGACCATCGCCAAGGGCACATTGCCCCTGGCGTTGTTCGGCCCTCAGGGCTATGGCGCTCGCCAGGGCTGGTTAATGATGCCGGCGCGGGTCGCGCAAGCGGCTGCCCCGTTTCTCTTCGGCCTTGCCTTGGACTTCTGGGGAGCCAACGCGCTGTGGCTATCCGGTGGTATTGGCGTGGCAGCATTCGGCGCGCTTGTGGTGTTGAGAGCGCGGCGCACGGCCAACTGAAATTCTAGTGTTGTATTAACAGAGAGATGTCATGAGTTCCATCACGATCTATCACAACCCTGCTTGCGGGACGTCTCGCAATGTCCTCGGGCTGATCCGAAACAGCGGCGAAGAGCCGACAGTCATCGAGTATCTGAAAACTCCACCCAACGCTGAAACGCTGAGTGCACTGATTTCCGATATGGGCATACCGGCGCGCGACGTGCTGCGGCAAAAGGGAACGCCCTACGATGAACTGGGATTGTCGGATCCGAAATGGACAGAGGAACAGTTGATCAACTTTATGCTCCAGTACCCGATCCTGATCAATCGCCCCATCGTGGTGACGCCGCTGGGCACTCGGCTGTGCCGGCCG
>CAYYUQ010000139.1:0-4050 GCA_964474945.1 uncultured Halopseudomonas sp.
CGTGACTCAAGGCCAGAAAGGCCTTCAGGCAGAGAACATTCAAGCTATCTAAGATGGCTTGACTCGGCGCTTCTGCGCTGATGTTCATCGAGTAGGGTGAGGCGGCGACGCCTCACCCTACTCGATGATCCTGACACCAGGCCCGCACCATGCAGGCGAGTGATGGCCGCTATGCTAGGATGTGCCATTCTTGATTACTGGCGGGATTGAGCATGGATCAGCTGCAGACAATGCAGATCTACGTTCAGGTAGTGGATAGCGGCAGCTTCACGCAGGCCGCCGAGGTGCTGCAATTACACCGACCGACTATCACCAAGGCCGTACAGCAGCTTGAGCGGGAGTTGGGAGTTCGGTTGCTGCATCGTACTACGCGCAAGGTCAGCATGACCGCAGAGGGCAGCGAATTCTATCAACGCTGCAGACGGCTTCTGAAAGAAGTGAGTGACACATTCAGTTCGTTCACCAGCCATGCGGTCGTTCCCACAGGCCGCTTGCGCCTGGACCTGCCCGTCACACTGGCAAAGTCAGTGATCATTCCAGTCTTGCCTGATTTCCAGCGACGTTACCCGCAGATCGAACTGGTCCTGGGCGCGACGGATCAGCCCGTGGATTTGTTCGACGATGGCATCGACTGCGTCGTCAGGCTGGGGGAGCTGAAGGACTCCAGCCTGGTGGTGAGGCGGATTGGTGCAATACCAATGGTGACCTGTGCTTCTCCAGAGTATCTGGAGCGCCATGGTATGCCCACAAGTCTGGAAGACCTTGAGCAGCACCGGGCGGTCAACTTCTTCACTGGACGCGAGCGCAAGCTCATGCACTGGGCCTTTCCGTCGAGAACACCACCGTCACGCTGAAACTGCGCAGCGGCATCGTCACCAACGAATCCGAGGCGCTCCTGGCATGCGGGCTCGCAGGTTTCGGCTTGTTGCAGGGTGTAAGGCCCGCCCTGCAACCCTATCTCGATACGGGTCAGCTGGTTCAGGTACTGGCGGATTATCCAGCCGTGCCCAAGCCCGTATCAATCCTGTATCCGAGCCGAAGCTATCTGGCGCCCAAGGTACGTGTCTTCATTGACTGGTTGACGGAGCTGCTTGATCAGCAGCATCCCACCGATGCCGATTGTTAATTATTCACTAACAATCATTTCGAAATTGACGGGCTGATCTTTACCAATCCAGCGATTAATGTGCTCCCCATGCCCCGTCCCCTTCCCGAGGGCGACGAAACAGGAGTTCATTTCCGTGTCCCGAGTAGTCCGTTTTCACCGTACCGGCGATGCCGAAGTTCTGCAAATCGACGAGGTGGATGTCGCCGCCCCACAAGCGGGTGAGGTGCAGATTCGTGTCAAAGCACTCGGAATCAATCGTGCCGAAATCATGTACCGAACCGGCCAGTACGTCATCGAGCCTCGCTTTCCGGCTATCCTGGGTTATGAAGCTGCTGGCCTCGTGGAAGCGCTCGGCCCCGATGTGTCCGGCTTCAACATCGGCGATGCCGTCAGCGTAGTCCCGGCTTTTTCGTTTGCTGATTACGGGATGTATGGCGAGCTGGTTAACGTTCCCGTGCACGCGCTGGTGAAGCATCCGGAGAACCTGTCCTTCGTAGAAGCCGCCGCCAGCTGGATGATGTTCATCACCGCCTACGGCGCGCTGATCGATATCGGCAATCTGCAGGCTGGTGAAACCGTGCTGATTCGAGCCGCGTCCAGCAGCATGGGACTGGCCGCCATTCAGATCGCCAACATGGTCGGTGCGGTGCCGGTCGCACTCACCCGTTCCAGCCAAAAACGCCAGGCGCTACTCGAAGCCGGCGCCGCCCACGTCATTGCCACTGAAGAACAGGATCTGATCAACGAAGTCATGTCGATCACCGACGGCAAAGGCGCCCGCATGGCCTTCGATCCCGTTGGCGGTGCGTACGCGAGAAATATCTTCAAGGTGCTCGGCATGCAGGGCATCTTCTTCCAGTACGGTGCACTGGATGCCCAGGATATTCCCGTGCCCGTCATGGATGTGCTCGGCAAGCATCTGACCCTGCGGGGTTATGAACTGTTCGAAATCACCGGTAATCCGGAAAAGCTCGAGCAAGCCAAGGCCTTCGTCAACGCAGGACTGGCCAGCGGCAAACTGCGGCCGGTGATCGACCAAACCTTCGCGTTTGAGGATATTGCCAAGGCGCATCGTCATATGGAAGCCAATGCACAGGTCGGCAAGATTGTTGTGACGGTGTAACGGCCATTTGAGGCAGCCCAAACTGATGAGATGGGCTGCTTCGTGAATGAAAGATCGAGCCGAAACCACTTTTAGTAGGACGGCAATCGGCCGAAACCTGCCTGTCATAAAGGGCCTGCTTCAATCAGCCAATTTGACTTTCCGCAGACAGCGGGTTGCCGCAGGCGAGACCGTGAGCTGTCTAATCAAGGGTGCCACCACCGCCCCACCTCGCTATAATGACCGTTTTGCGACTCTGTCTTACGGCGTGCGGAGTGTTCTGCATCAATAGCCCCCACCGATCGGCGGGCCATGCGGGATTCCTGTAACCTGCCGTGACGCCCTTTACCGTCGCCAGCCCTATACCGGACAGCCAAAACACCCATGGATAAAACCTACCAGCCCCACGCTATTGAATCTTCCTGGTACCAGACCTGGGAGCAGAACAATTACTTTGCTCCGCAGGGTTCTGGCGAGTCTTACACCATTGCCCTGCCGCCGCCGAACGTGACCGGTAGCCTGCACATGGGCCATGGCTTCAATAACGCGATCATGGATGCGCTGATCCGTTTCCGCCGCATGCAGGGTCGCAACACCCTGTGGCAACCGGGTACCGACCATGCGGGTATTGCCACGCAGATGGTGGTGGAACGTCAGCTCGGCGCGCAGGGTGTGAGCCGGCATGATCTGGGCCGTGAGAAATTCCTGGAGAAGGTCTGGGAATGGAAGGAAGAGTCCGGCGGCACCATTACCGGGCAGATTCGCCGACTCGGCAGTTCGGTGGACTGGAGCCGTGAGCGCTTTACCATGGATGAGGGTATGTCCGCTGCGGTGCAGGAGGCCTTTGTGCGCCTGCACGAGGGCGGGCTGATCTACCGTGGCAAGCGTCTGGTCAACTGGGACCCGGCGTTCCACACCGCCATTTCCGATCTGGAGGTGGAAAACCACGACGAGACCGGTTCGCTGTGGCACCTGCGTTATCCGCTGGCCGATGGCGCGACCACGGCTGACGGCAAGAATTATCTGATCGTTGCCACTACCCGCCCGGAAACCATGCTGGGTGATACTGCGGTGGCGGTGAACCCGGAGGATGAGCGTTACCAGGCGCTGATCGGCAAGTTCGTCGAGCTGCCTTTGGTCGGCCGGCGCATTCCGATTGTCGGCGATGACTACTGCGACCCGGAGTTCGGTACCGGCTGCGTGAAAATCACCCCGGCCCATGATTTCAATGACTATGAAGTGGGCAAGCGCCACAGCCTGCCGCTGATCAACGTGCTGGACAAGGACGCGGCCATTCTGGGCACCGCGCAGGTCTTCAATATAGATGGCAGCGTCAACGATACGGTCGATGGCACCCTGCCCGCCGCCTATGCCGGTCTGGATCGTTTCGAGGCGCGCAAGCGCATCGTTGAGGACTTTGATGCCGCTGGCCTGCTGGAGAAGATCGAGCCGCACAGCCTGAAGACGCCCAAGGGCGACCGCTCCGGTGTGGCCATCGAGCCGTGGCTGACCGACCAGTGGTACGTGTCCACCAAGCCGCTGGCCGAGCCGGCGATTGCGGCGGTGGAAGATGGCCGCATCCAGTTTGTGCCCAAGCAGTACGAGAATATGTACTTCAGCTGGATGCGCGACATTCAGGATTGGTGTATCTCCCGCCAGCTGTGGTGGGGCCACCGCATTCCGGCGTGGTATGACGAGGCGGGCAACGTCTATGTCGGCCGCGACGAGGCGGAAGTGCGCGCCAAGCACAACCTCGGCGACGCCGTCCTGCGCCAGGACGACGACGTGCTGGACACCTGGTTCAGCTCCGGGCTGTGGACCTTCTCCACCCTCGGCTGGC
>CAYYUQ010000140.1:0-4036 GCA_964474945.1 uncultured Halopseudomonas sp.
GCGCGGAAAACCTGTTCGACGAACTGGCACAACGCTATCTGATGCGCAGCGGCATTTCCGGTGTGCAGCCGAAGCTGCTGGTGCCCGAAGCGATTCCGGAGGGCAAGCTCTCGCTGCACACGTCCGAGCTGATCGTGAAAAGCGGTGGTGCAGAGTATCCCGGACTGGCAGTCAATGAATTCGTCTGCATGACGATCGCCCGCGCCGCTGGTATCTCCGTGCCGGAATTCTTCCTGTCCGACAACCGACAGTTGTTCGTGATGCGACGCTTCGACCGTACGGCCGACGGCGGAGCCCTGGGTTTCGAGGAGCTGGTAGTGCTGATGGGCCGGGGTCCGGCGCAAAAATACGAGGGCAGCTATGAGCAGGTCGCCCGCTTCGTGGCGCTGTTCTGCGCACCGGCGCAACGCGCGGCAGCGCTGGCACAGCTATTCGATCAGGTCGCGCTGTCTTGCATTCTCGGCAACGGCGACGCGCACCTGAAGAACTTCGGTGTGCTCTACGATGATCCCACCTCCGAGAATGTGTGGCTCGCACCGGCCTATGACCTGGTGAATACCACCGCCTACCTGCCCAGGGACGCTCTCGCTTTGACGCTGGGCGGCTCACGACGCCTGCCGGCCACACGCAAACGTCTGCTGGAATTTGCGCGACGTTGCGGTGTAACCGAACCTGCAGACCGGCTGGAAGCGCTGCTCGACGCGGCCGCACAGGGCCTGGAGAAGCATCGCGCTCTGCTGGAAACCGAGCCGCTAGTGAGTGCGGGCCTGCAACGATCCGTTGAACGGTTCACCGAAGAGCCCTGAGATGGCAACCAGGAAGCCGCTACGCGCCCTGCGTCCCCTGGACGAGACCACGGAGTTCCTGCTCTATACGGTTCCAAACGGCACGGTCAAGGTGGAGGTGTTGCTGCGCGACGAGACGATCTGGCTCACGCAGGAGCGCATGGCGGCGCTGTTCGGAGTGCAGCGGCCTGCGATCACCAAACATCTGAAGAACATCTTCGAGAGCGGCGAACTGCGGGAAGACAAGGTGTGTTCCATTTTGGAACACACCACTCAGCACGGTGCCATTCCAGGCAAGACGCAAACGCAGCAGGTCAAGTACTACAACCTCGACGCCGTGATCTCGGTCGGCTACCGCGTCAATTCGGCGCAGGCCACGCAGTTCCGCATCTGGGCCACGGCGCTGATCCGCGAGTACATCATCAAGGGCTTTGCCCTGGACGACGAGCGGCTGAAGAACGGGCGCTATTTCGGCAAGGACTATTTCCGCGAACTGCTGGAGCGGGTGCGCTCCATCCGCGCCAGCGAGCGGCGCATCTACCAGCAGATCACCGACATCTTTGCCGAGTGCAGCATCGATTACGACCCACGCTCGGAGACGACGCAGCTCTTTTACGCGCACGTGCAGGACAAGTTCCACTACGCCATCACGGGATACACGGCGGCCGAACTGATTGTCAGGAAGGCGGACGCCAGCAAGCCGCTGATGGGCATGAGCACGTACCGGAACGCGCCCGATGGCCGCGTGCTCAAGTCGGACGCGGCCGTTGCCAAGAACTACCTGGGCGAGGAGGAAATCCGCCGGCTGGAGCGCACGGTGTCGGCGTTCTTCGACTACATCGAGGGCGTGATCGAGCGACGCAACACGTTCACGATGGAGAGCTTTGCCGACAGCGTGAACAGGTTTCTGGCCTTCAACGAGTACCGCGTGCTGGAGGGCTACGGCAGCGTGAGCCGCAAGCAGGCCGAGCAGAAGGCCTTTGCCGAATACGACAAGTTCAACAGGCAGCAGCGCATCGAGTCCGATTTCGATCGTACGGTGAAAAAGCTTCTCGAGGGGAAGAAGCCGAACGATGACTGAATACAAGACCATCGCCGAGTCCGGCAACTTTAGCGTGCTGGACCGTTACGAGAAGACCTGAGCCCGAGTACTCGCACAACACAGTGCGACGTCACTCCTCCTGACCAATCTCCAGCACCCCCGACCCAGGCAGACGCGTCACCAGATCAGCGCCCGCCAGCCGGCTGGGCGTATACGCGCCACCCGTGGACTGCCCAGCCAGCAGATGTTCAACCACCGCCAGCGCCCCGGTGAGCGTGACGCTGTAGCTGTTGGCGGTGCGGATACGTGCGGTCTTTTTCCGGCCACTCGCATTCGTGACCTCACCCCAGACGAAGGTGGGCGTTTGCGCGCGCTGCTCTTCGCTCGGCCCTTCCACCGTCCGGTCGATGTGCACCTTGATCAGCTTCTGCACCCACGCCAGCCCGAGCAGCCGTCGCACGTAATTGAGGCGCCGTACACGGGCGATCATGCGCGGCGGGGCGGGAATGAAGACCTCGATGTTCGGGATGCCGGTGGTGTGATACGCCGTGGACACATCGCCCCAGGGGATGGTCATCGCCTCCTTTTCGCCGTCACCGAAGTCGATGCGGCGCACGCCATGGGCCAGCGGTACGGTGACGATCTGTCCGTCGCGGCGCACCTTGCCGCCTTGCGCCAGACCCTCGAGCGAGGTCCGGGCAGTGCCGGGCGACAGGGTCGAGCGTGAGTCGAAACCCAACACCAGATGCGTCGCATCCGGCAGCGCGTCCTTCAGCACGGCGGCAACGCAGTCGGTGGGGATGACGTCGAAGCCCACGCCCGGACACAGCACTACCCCTGCCTCCCGTGCCTGCGCATCGAGCGACTGCGCATGTTCGAATACGTCGATTTCGCCGGTGATATCAAGATAGTGAGCGCCCGCACGCAGACAGGCGGTCATCATTGGTGCAGCGGTGGCCGAGAACGGACCGGCGCAGTTCAGCACCAGCGCATGGCCCTGGATCTCTGCCGCGAGTGCCGCAGCATCGTCAAGAGCGAACACACGAAACGGAAGGTTCAGGGCGCTTGCCAGCTTCTCCACGGACTCGCGCCGACGGCCCGCGAGTATCGGTTCCAGGCCACGCCGCACCGCCTCGCGGGCGATCAGTTCGCCCGTGTAGCCGTTCGCCCCGTAGATCATCCAGCGCGGGGGCGCGGATCGGTCGTCAGTCTTGCGCATGAGGTGTTCCGTAGGTCAAACGGGTGTCTTGCGAACCTTTTCAATGAGCTGCAGAGTTGTGTGCAGTTTGACTCTCAGTAACAAGATAGTACCTTGTGCGGTACAATTGACACCGTCAAAAGGCATTCACGGTGACCGGGATCAAGAGACTTCCAGCTGCCTTCTTCTCCACGGCGGCAGGCAACGAGCCCGTACGGGAATGGCTGAAAACGCTGGGCGAATCGGATCGCCGTATTGTCGGCCAGGACATTGCCACCGCGGAGTACGGCTGGCCCGTCGGAATGCCCGTATGCCGGTCGCTCGGCAAGGGCTTGTACGAAATCCGCAGCGACCTGAGCCACGGACGGATAGCGCGGGTGATCTTCTGTGTTGCCGAAGAGAAGATGGTTCTTCTGCACGGTTTCATAAAGAAGACACAGAAGACGCCAAAGGCAGATCTGAATCTGGCACTCAAACGGATGAAGGAGTTGGCAGCATGAACCAGCGCGAAAAAGGGCATATCGGCTCGTCTTTCGACGATTATCTGAGGAGCGAAGGCACCTATGAGGAAACCAGTGCCGCAGCAATCAAGCGCACGCTCGCCTGGCAACTCGAAAAAGCGATGGCAAAGGAAGGCGTGACCAAAAACGAGATGGCCCAGCGGATGCACACGAGCCGGAGTCAGCTGGACCGTATCCTTGATCCCAACAACGAGCGAATACAACTGGATACGATCTTCAAGGCCGCGCGCGCGCTTGGTCGGGAAGTGAGGCTGGAGCTCGTCTGAAAGGGCATTAAGAAAAGAAACGACGACACCATGCTTGTCACACCGACGGTTGCGCCAGCTTGATAGCCACCCACTGGTTGAGGCTCACGCCTTATCGCTCGTGCCAGCCGCAACGAAACCAGGCATTGCTGTATAAACAGCGCTGCCACCGTGGAAGGCAGGAACAGGTGCCAACCAACCGGAGATCACTCGGATGAAACGTTCATGGATTGCGGCCACCGCGC
>CAYYUQ010000141.1:0-3887 GCA_964474945.1 uncultured Halopseudomonas sp.
TCCCGAGGTGCATGGCCGGCTCGATCTCGTCGATCGAATCAAGGTCGAAACCCAGAAAGCCGGCATGCGCATCATCAACAAGACCGGACCGCTGGACAACCCCGCCGACCGGGATCACTGCCTGCAATACATGATTGCCATTCCACTGATTTACGGAGAGTTGACGGCGAAGCACTATGAGGACGCCATGGCCATCGATCCGCGCATTGATGCACTGCGCGGCAAGATGGAGGTGGTTGAGAATGCCGCCTTCAGTAGGGACTACCTTGATCCTGCCAAACGCTCTATTGGCAATGCCATCCAGGTGTTTTTCAAGGACGGCACCAGGACCGAGCGTGTCTCGGTGGAGTATCCGATTGGCCACCGCCGCCGCCGGGCAGAGGGTATTCCGCTCTTGTTGGAGAAGTTCGAGGCGGCCGTGGCCGGCCATTTTGGGCCAAAGCAGGCGGCAGCGATCCTGGCCGCCTGTGATTGTCAGCAGGTGCTGGAGGAGATGTCGGTGAACGAGTTCATGGATTTGTGGTATCTGTGACCAGGTTTGAGGGGGCGCCCCACTCAATTGTTATGCGTTAAGAGAGGCTCAATGCTCAAGTCAGTAGTACAGGAGGAAACCACCGGATGCGGAATCGCATCGGTTGCCAATATTCTGGGTAAAACATACTCAGAAATGAAGGCGGCAGCGAATGCTATGGGGATCTACGCTTCGGATAAGTCGCTGTGGTCGGATACCCAGTACGTTCGATATATGTTGTCGAGTGAGGGTATTAAAACCTCTGCGGACGAAGCCCCATTTGAATCCTGGGAAGCGTTGCCCAATCTGGCATTGCTGTCCATCAAGCATCATCAGGAAGAAGGTAAGGATTTCTGGCATTGGGTTGTGTTCAGGCGCGTGAATGGCCAACCCTTCGTACTGGATTCAGCCAGTTACCTGCCTTCCAATATCCGTCAGGATTTCCATGCGATGCAGCCAAAGTGGTTCATCGAGGTCCAAAATACATAGCAAGGCGCTGTTGCAGCCTCCTCCAAAGCGTCGCGTTAGGAATGAATAATGAACTACAACAACCGAAAATTTCGTGGAAGGTCAAACACAGGGAATGGAGAGGTTGGTCAAGGCACCGTCTTTACCTACTACCAAAATGACGACAGGCTTTGGGGAGAATATGCTGGAGGTGAAATACGGAGTGGCCATCTGCAGGGCAAGGTGCACCCTGATGGCAGTATTTCCTTCGTATATCACCATGAAAATGTATCGGGTGAGTTAATGGCAGGAAAATGCCATTCAACCCCCAGTCAAGGCGACAATGGTCAGCTGCTTTTTGAAGAGAGCTGGCAATGGTTCACAGGAGACCAGTCCTCTGGGCATTCGGAAATAGAGGAGATTATCGAGTGAATTCTCACGATCATTTCAGCCGGCGCCTGTATACGGGTGCCTTTTGTTTCCAACGTCAAGCTGAAAACGGACCTAGCACCCCATGCTCAAAGTAATTGCCCAGGACTTCATCAAGCCGGAGTGTATCGAGGACGTCATGCCTCTGTATCGGGAGCTTGTAGCAAAGACCAAAGAAGAACCACTGTGCGTATCCTATGATCTTTTCATCAACCAGAAAGACCCTGGGCACTTCATCTTTATGGAGGAGTGGCCTGATCGGGCAGCTTTGGATGCGCATTGCGACACCGAGCACTTCAAGCGGTTGGTGCCTCAGATAGATCAGCACCAAAGGTCACCTGGAACTTTTCTGCTGATGGAGCCATTCGAGTAAGTCAGGCGCATTTGAGACTATCATCGTGCCTGGGGCGTTTTCGCTTCGCTCCAGCTGCCCTGAGTCATTTGCTTCCCCAACTGCTGTCACACAGCCGGGGAAGCCCTGCCTTTAATGAGTGCCCTCAAGGTGTGGAATAGTTTGCAGATTGGCCGAAGATCCCCGGCAGTGTGGCTATCTCCTGCGGAGTCAGGTCCGCTGCAGTAAGTGCTGCGACCCAGGCGGCATTGACCTCGGCCAAGGTCAGCTCCTCGGCAGACATGCTGATATCCGTCTCTGCATTGATGGCGTCAAAGATAATTACCTTGTCTTGGCCGGATGCGGGCGTCCAGTTGGCCCATTCGGGTTGTGCCTCGCTGTAGGTGCCGTTGGGGTCACCGTCCCGGGCAAAATCCGCCAGGTAGTTCATCATCGCTTCCTGCAGGGCGACTCGACCTGGTTCGTTCTGCTCGGTAAAGGGCAGTTCGAACAGGCCTTCGCCGGCACCGAAGAAGAACGAGATATCCGCCGCATGCCCCGCGCCATAGATAAAGTTGAAGGGCGAAGGACCGGACTGGGTGCCCCAGCGGAAATCATAGGCATAGGTGGCTGGCTGGTGCTCGCTGATCAGGCGGGCCAGTTGATCCACATATTTGGCTCGCCAGGCGCGGCCGCCGTGATAACCGGTGATCTCGTAAGTATCCTTGTCCTTCTGGGTGGGCAGCACATCGTCCAGGGTCTGGTTGCCTTCAAAGGCGACATCCAGCAGATCCAGCCAGGTCTTGTCTGGCGGCGAGGGTACGTCAGGCAGCGCTCCTTTCACGGCGGCGCCATACAGCGGCATGAATGATTTCTGCTCGTACTCGTTGGCGCCCAGGATCAGCGGCACATTGTTGAAATCACCACTGGTAAAGCTGGGAATCCAGCCGCCGGTAGGGATCACCGTGCCGTCCTCGATGGCGCCATAGGCGCTGAGCGAACTGTAGTTGAAGACCGCCTGGTACAGATCCCTGCCTTCGGCCGCGCGCAGGTATTCTCCCAGTGTGCCTGCGGCTTCCATGTCTTCGCGCATCTGCCTGGCTTGATCGGCAGTTATCGGGGAATCCGGGGTCTTGCGGTCTTCCAGCAGACGGATCAGCCATTCGATATGGCTGTTGGTCGAGGTGCGTGCGGAGGAGGGGCTACGGGTATTCATCGACCCGCTCTGTGACATGGCGCGATGGAAAAGCCCGGATGCTTCCGGTGAGACCATCAGGTTGAGTACGTTGTGGGCGCCGGCGGATTCGCCGGTGATGGTGACATTATCCGGATCACCACCGAAATCGGCGATATTGGCCTGCACCCATTCCAGCGCGCGAATGGTGTCCAGGGTGCCAAAGTTGCCGGAGTCGGAGAGCAGGTCGGCACCAGCGGTCTGCACATCCGGGTGGAAGAACCAGCCCAGCGGGCCCAGACGGTACTGTACGACCACGACGATCACGTCCGAATGCTTGGCCAGAGCACTGCCGTCATACTGTTTGGCGGTACCGAAGTTGTTCGAGCCGCCATGAATCCAGACGTAGACGGGCAGTGCTTCATCCTGGAAGTCGCCGCGGTTGGGGCGATAGATATCGACAGTCAGGCAGTCCTCGTCACCGACCATGTTCGAGGTGCGCTGCCATTGGGTGGTGGTTTCAGCCTGCACGCATTCGGGGCCCCGCTCGCGGGCATCCAGCGTGCCGCTCCAGTCCTGCGGCGGTAGCGGTGCACGCCAGCGTAGCTCATCGACAGGCGGCTGGGCGTAGGGAATACCATGCCAGGCCAGCACATCCTCCGTGGCCAGACCGATAATCTCGCCATTGGTGAGGGTTAACTGCGCACGATTGCCTGGTTTGCTGGAGGAGCTACCGCCTCCGCCACCAAGGCAACCGGCCAGCAATAATGAACCAGCAGCCAGGGAAAGGGCGGTCACCAGAAGATGGCGTTGCGGTGAGGTGGAGCGGGCCTTACTAGTTGCGCGACTATACATCGAGCTTCTCCTGAGTATTATTTTTATCAGAGGACGGAAGGCAAGACAGTCCTTTTGGCACTTTCAACGAGCCAAAATCACCGTAGATGCGAATGATTGTTCATGTCGCAAAATAAGCGAGGGATATATAGCGACTGGTT
>CAYYUQ010000142.1:0-2374 GCA_964474945.1 uncultured Halopseudomonas sp.
GAGGCGCCGAGCATCAGGTCGGAGATGTCGAGCACATTGGTCAGCGGGCTGGTGCCGCTCCAGGAATAGTAGCGCACGCCATTGACCTGATAGGCACCCTCACCGCAGGCACTGGTCGGCAGGCCCTGGGGGTAGCGCGCATTGAACCGGGCGGCGCCTTCGGAGTTGAGTGATTCGAGGGCGCCGAGGGCGTTCTGCGGTGTGGTCGAGCTGCTGCCGGAGAGGAAGTTGATCAGCGCGCCCAGGCCGTTGACGATGCCGGCGAGCATGGTCTCACCGGCGGAACCCGGCGGTACGTTGCGAATGAAGTCGGCGGTTTTCGAGCCCTTGTGCGGTGCGCCGACACTGGTGACCGAGGCGACCAGATCGGGCCGTACCGCGGCGACATAGCGAATGGTCGGGCCGCCATGGCTGTGGCCGATCAGGTTGACCTTGGCCTTGCCGCTGATGGCGACGATCTCCTCGACCTGGGACAGCAGCTGCTCGCCACGGGCCTCGGAGGTATCCAGCTGGCTGACCTCGGTGATGTACACGGTGGCACCGTCCTTGCGCAGGGCCTGGGGAATGCCGTACCAGTAGTCGACGCCGAGGATACTGTCGAAGCCGAGCATGCCGTGGGTGAGGACGATGGGATATTGGGTCTTGGTGTAATCGGAGGAACTGAACCAGAACGCCTGGGCCTGGCTGGAAACGCCCAGCATGGCGGTCAGCGCCATGGCGCCGACGAGATGCTTGCGATACATGCGGAGTATCCTTCTTGATTGTTGTATTTATTCGCCCTGACTGCGCCACAGGGGTACTGGGAGGATAACCGGCCCAATGGGGTCTGTCGGGGCCGAAGCCGGGATGACCTGCAGGCCGCTGGTTGACTGACAGGTCACCCGCTCTATGGCGGCATCATTCATGTTGTGAATCCGACAGGCGGTACTCAGACTGGCCTGAAAAGAGCTGCTCAGAGACCTGCGGCACCCCTTCCAGCGCCTGCCAGCAACTTGCATCACTTGTCTTAAGCCTTCTCCATGCGTTTGCCTCCAAGCGACCCACCACGTTGACCGTCGCACCAATGCCGGGCGATTTCCCGCTTTCCGCAGGGCAGGTCCGGAGTCTGCTGTTGTTTGTTTTTGTTCTTCAAAATCAGAAGGATAGGGATTTATTTCGGAACCTTGGCACGCCCGGTGCAGCAGTAATAGCAGGCGTTATGACCTGTTAATACAAGTTGACCAACCGGCAAGGTGAAGACGATGACGAACCGAAAAGGCCTGATTGCTCTTGCACTAAGCAGTACGTTTCTGTTCAGCGGAATAACAATGGCGAAGACCATTGAAATCGGCATCGGTCATCAGAGCATGGTGACCAATACCGTTTCCGGTGGCGTGATTCTGGACAAGCTCAAACTCATTGAAAAATATCTGCCCACCGCCGGGCAATATGAAAATGCCAGGTACAAGATCGTATTTCGTGACTACGACTCCGGCCCCCCCATCACCAATCAGATGCTTGCCGGCAAGCTCGACTTTGGCGTAATGGGTGACTACCCGCTGATTGTCAATGGCGCCAAGTTTCAGGAAACCAAATCCCAGCAGACCCGATTCATCGGTGTGACCGGCTACAACCTCAAGGGCACCGGTAACGGCATCGTGGTGCCCTATGACTCCCCTGTACAGTCGCTGGCCGACCTTGCCGGCAAGAGTCTGTCCGTTCCGGTGGGCAGCGCTGCCTGGGGGATGACGCTCAAATCCCTGCGTGACGCCGGGCTGTTCGGCAAGGTGCAGATCGTCAATCAGGCACCACCGGTGGGTGCTGCCAATATCGCTGCCAGACGCATCGACGCCCATGCCGATTTCTGCCCGTGGTCGGAGATCATGGAATTTCGTGGGACGGCGCGCAAAATCTTCGATGGCAGCGAGGCGGGTATACCCACCTTCCACGGCATTGTGGTGCGCGAGGCCTTTGCCCGGGAGCATCCGCAGATCGTCGAGGCTGTGCTGGCTGCCACCCTGGAGGCTCAGCAATGGATTCAGTCCGATCCGGTGCTGGCTGCCACCCAGGTATCCGAATGGACCGGTGTGGAGAAGGAAGTGCTGTACCTGTATTTCAGCCAGGGCGGTATTTCCACCATGGAAGCCAGTATCAAACCGCAGTGGGTCGAGGCCCTGAAGTACGACCACGCCTTGTTGCAGAAGGAAATGGATATTCCGGATCTGGACTTCGACGCCTGGATCGATGACAGCTACCTGAGGCGCGCCTATGCCCGCGCTGGTCTCGACTACGACGCCATGGTGCAGACCGTAGTCAGCACCCAGCCGGGTAACCAGGACTTGCCCGCCGCCGAGATGTGGCTCGAAGGCCAGGGCGTCCAGGGCTTCCCCTCCAT
>CAYYUQ010000142.1:2474-3858 GCA_964474945.1 uncultured Halopseudomonas sp.
GCATCAACCTACGATTTCAATCTGTTCGTCAACTTCGAACATGTACCGGAGCCTGCGCTGGTGGGCCAGGCGCTCATGGCCGAGCTGTCAGGCAGCGAGTTCTACCTGCATATCGCCCATAGTCTGCAGCGCATTGCCATCGCCTACGGTCTGGCAGTGGTGCTCGGGGTAACGCTGGGCGTGCTGATGGGCCGCTCGAAGTGGGCCGAAGACATCATCCTGCCGTATATCGAGCTGTTGCGCCCGATACCGGCGGTGGCCTGGATTCCGCTGGCCATCCTGATGCTGCCCAGTGAGCAATCGAGCATCGTGTTCATCACCTTCCTCGGGGCGCTGTTCCCGGTGGTGCTCAACACCGTGCACGGCGTGGAACAGACCAGCGGCGTGCTGGTGCGCGCCGCCCGCTGTCTGGGTGCCAACAATCGCTCGATCCTCTGGCACGTGATCATCCCGGGTGCCATGCCGAGCATCGTTACCGGGCTGGCGGTGGGCATGGGCGTGGCCTGGTTCTCCCTGCTTGCCGGGGAAATCATCAGCGGCCAGTACGGTATCGGCTACTTCACCTGGACCTCCTACACGCTGATCCAGTATCCGCAAATCATCATTGGCATGCTCACCATCGGCCTGCTCGGCACGCTGAGCACCTTGCTGGTACGCAAGGTCTGCAGTCCGCTGTTGCGCTGGCAGCCCACAGGAGGTCGCGTATGAACAGCACCCTGGTTAACGACAGCCGTCTCGCCGTACTCGATCACAGTCGGCTCAAATCCAAGTCGATCAAAGACGTAGAGGGTCGTGGCAGGATTCTGGTCAGCGGGGTCGATATCGAGTTTGGCCATAAGGGGGCCAGGACCGTGGCAGTGGGGCAGGCCAACCTGGAGATCCGCTCCGGCGAATTCGTCTGTCTGCTGGGGCCATCCGGGTGTGGCAAGTCGACCCTGCTCAATGCCATCGCCGGCTTCGTCACTCCCACCCGAGGGCAACTCAGCGTGGATGGCAAGGCGGTGACCGAACCGGGACCGGATCGCGGCATGGTGTTCCAGCAGCATTCGCTGTTCCCCTGGAAAAGCGTGCACGACAACGTCGCTTTCGGTCCGCTGATGGCGGGCGCCAGTCGCCCCGAGGCCAGCAGCGTGGCGCGCACCTTCCTGTCGCTGGTCGGTCTGGCGGCATTCGCCGACGCCTATCCCACCACGCTGTCCGGGGGCATGCAGCAGCGTGTGGGGATTGCCCGGGCGCTGGCCAACTACCCGAGTGTTCTGCTGATGGACGAGCCCTTCGGCGCGCTGGATGCGCAGACCCGGATCATGATGCAGGAGAATCTGCTGGAGATCTGGCGCGAGTTCCGCAACACCGTGGTGTTCGTTACCCACGATATCGACGAGGC
>CAYYUQ010000143.1:0-3799 GCA_964474945.1 uncultured Halopseudomonas sp.
CCGAGAACTACCTGCTTGTTGAGCAACCGCTGCATCATCGACTCCGGCCCACGGCAGCGCTGCCCATCAGCGCGCCTGGCAAATGGCATTAACGATAGCATATGCCGACCCCGTCACGCCCCTCCCATGCGCCACTCGCCCGCTGAGGTGGGTGAGCCTATACTCCGCGCTTTGCCGCACGAAAGGGAAGTACGTGCCCACTTGACTGCAAGGAGCACCTGCCATGCCCATCACCGACTGGCCGGCGGCTGAACGGCCCCGTGAAAAACTGCTGTTGCAAGGCGCAGCCGCGTTGTCCGATGCAGAGCTGCTGGCGATCTTCCTGCGCACCGGGCTGCCGGGGCGCAGTGCGGTGGATCTGGCCCGCGAGCTGTTGCAGGGCTTCGGCAGTCTGCGTGCGCTGCTGCAGGCGGACCAGCAGGATTTCTGCCGCCACCCGGGGCTGGGGCCGGCCAAGTTCGCGCAATTGCAGGCGGTGATGGAAATGGCCCGGCGGCATCTGTTCGAGGAGCTCAAGCGCGGCGATGCGCTGACCTCGCCGGGGGCGGTACGCGATTACCTGCGCAGCCGGCTGAT
The DNA here is from genome assembly GCA_964474945.1 of uncultured Halopseudomonas sp. Lineage (GTDB taxonomy): Bacteria > Pseudomonadota > Gammaproteobacteria > Pseudomonadales > Pseudomonadaceae > Halopseudomonas. The sequence continues at coordinate 577 of CAYYUQ010000143.1, forward strand.
GGCATTACCGCATGAGGTCTTCGCCTGCCTGTATCTGGACAACCAGCATCGGGTCATCGCCTTCGAGGAACTGTTTCGCGGCACGCTGGACAGTGCCAGCGTATATCCGCGGGAGGTCATCAAGCGTGCACTGGCGCACAATGCCGCCGCGCTGATCCTGACCCACAACCATCCGTCGGGTATCGCCGAGCCCAGTCAGGCCGATCTGCAACTGACCCGGCGCCTGAAGGAATCACTGGCGCTGGTGGACATACGGGTTCTGGACCACCTGGTAGTGGGTGATGGTGATCCGGTTTCCTTTGCCGAGCGCGGGCTTTTATAGGGCTTGTACATGGAAAATCGTTGCCTGGGGGCGCGCATTTTGGTATAAAGCTCCGCTCTTCTCGGGGCTGCACCTGTAATCTGCGCATTACAGTGGAGCGTTAATGGTTGCCCCGGCTGGAAAACAGATTCTTTTTATGACTTCCAACCAGTTCGGGTTGGGCAAGTGGTTGGAGAGGGTTAACCATGTCTCGAGTATGTCAAGTGACCGGCAAAGGCCCGGTGACTGGGAACAACGTTTCCCACGCTAACAACAAAACCAAGCGTCGTTTTCTGCCTAACCTGCAGCACCACCGCTTCTGGGTAGAATCCGAAAAGCGTTTTGTCCGTCTGCGCACTACCGCCAAGGGCATGCGCATCATTGACAAGCGCGGTATCGATGCCGTCCTGGCCGACATCCGCGCCCGCGGCGAAAAAATCTAAGGAGCAGTGTCATGCGTGAATTGATTCGTCTGATCTCCTCTGCCGGTACTGGTCATTTCTACACTACCGACAAGAACAAGCGTACTACTCCGGACAAGATCGAAATCAAGAAATTCGATCCGGTTGTTCGCAAGCACGTGATCTACAAGGAAGGCAAGATCAAGTAAGATCTGCCTGACTGACAAAAAAACCCGCTACGGCGGGTTTTTTTGTGGAAGATGGACCTCGGGTCGAGTGGCCCATCCACGCGCATAGTGTTCATGCCTCCTGTCGCACCAAGGCTGGTGAACGCCGCAAGGATGGTCGGCGGCTGTCTTGTTGGGACAAACCTGCTTGGCTAGTGGCGACGGCGCGATCCTTGACTTGCTGGCGGGCTCTCATTGAAGTTGCCTGGCATAGACTACCAGCCGCAAATGCCGGTCTTCGTCGATGGTCAGCGAGGTGTGCTCGAAGGCTTCGGTCCGGCCGTCGATGGTCAGCTGACGTACACCGCTACAGGGAGCATGCACTTCATGTTGGTGCCACCATGTCTTGAACTCCGGAGAAACCCGCTCCAGTTCATCCACCAGTTCGTGAATATCCGCTTCCTGTGTTGCACGAGTGAAATCACGGCGAAAGCCTGACAGCATTTGCGGCGCTTGTTCCTCCCAACAGTCAAAGCGTTTGTGCAGTAGCGGATCGGTAAACAGCAGCCAAAGCATGTTGCGCCGCTCAGGCGGGTGTGCGTCGAAACCGAAAAGCTCATCGGCGCGTGCATTGAAGCCCAGCACGTCCCAGCGCAGGTTGAGCACGTAGGCCGGGTGCGGCAGGTCATGCATCAGGCGTCGCACCAGCGGTGGCAATACGCACCAGGTCTTGCCCGGTTCGACTGGTGGTCGTTCATGGGCCAGCAGGAACAGGTGCCGGCGCTCGGCGGCATCGAGTTTGAACACCCGCGCAAGGTTGTCCAGAAACGTCGCCGATACTCCAATGTCGCGTCCCTGTTCCAGCCAGGTGTACCAGGTCAGACCTACCCCCGCGAGTGCAGCAACTTCCTCGCGTCGTAGCCCGGGTGTCCGCCGCCGTGTACCGCTGGGTAAGCCCACGTCGGTGGGTGATAGGCGTTCGCGGCGCGCCCGCAGGAAGGCGGCCAGGTCATGACGGGTTCTTTCCAGGGTTCGCATAGATTTATCGGATTACTTTAAGTAATAGCATAAATGGTTAAATTGTAATTGTTTAAAAAGGGTTTGAGAATGATCGCCTCTTTACTCTGGATGCGCAATATGAACTCAAATACCTGCTCTCCGGCGTTGCCAGCGCACGCCGTCAGTGGCCCACCCTGGCTCGGCTTGTCCGTGCTTTTGTTGGCGGGCTTTGTCACGATCTTCGATCTGTTCGTGGTCAATGTGGCCATCCCTAGCATGCAAGCCGACCTGGGGGCCAGCTTTGCGCAGATCGGCTTCATTGTGGCCGGCTACGAGCTGGCCTTTGGGGTACTGTTGATCACTGGAGGCCGGCTGGGTGATCTATTCGGACGCCGTCGTCTGTTCGTCATCGGTATCGCCGGATTCACGCTGGCCTCGACCCTATGTGGACTTGCACCTACTGCCGGCTTCTTGATCGGTGCGAGGGTATTGCAAGGGCTAGCAGCCGCCTTGCTGTTCCCCCAGGTTTATGCCTCCATTCGAGTCAACTTCGATGGCAACGACAGCCGACGCGCTTTCGGATTGCTGGGCATGACACTGGGCTTGGCCGCCATCGCTGGCCAAGTGTTGGGTGGATGGTTAGTGCATGCAGATCTGTTCGGGCTGGGATGGCGCAGCATCTTTCTGATCAATGTACCGATCGGCTTGTTTGCCATGGCGGCAGCACGCCACATTCCCGAATCCAGGGCGCCGCAGCACTCGGCCTTGGACTGGCCAGGTGTTTTGCTGGTGAGTGCGGGGCTGACCTTGCTTCTGGTGCCATTGATTGAAGGGCCGGGACAGGGCTGGCCCGCCTGGAGTCTGTGGGCGCTGGCGGCGTCAGTTCTGTTTTTGGTGACTTTCTATCGCCAGCAGGAGAGAAGGCGACAGTCAGGCTTCCTTCCATTGGTGGATATGTGTTTGATGGGGCAGCGCCGGTTCTCGGTAGGCGCGCTATTGGTACTGCTGATCTATTCCACATCCAGCTCCTTCTTTCTGTGTTTTGCGCTGTTGCTGCAGTCTGGGCTGGGACTTGATCCCTTCCTGGCGGGCAGTATCTTTGCGCCTTGCAGTGTGGGCTTCGTCGCTGCGTCACTGGCTGCGCCGCGTTTGGTTGCTCGCTGGGGCACTAATGCTATCGTCGCGGGCGCGCTGGTTTATGCCATCTCGGTTGGGCTGCTGATTACACAGGTGCAGATGGCAGGTGCAGAACTGGTGCCAATGCGGCTGATAGCTGTCTTGGTGGTGGTCGGGGTGGGTCAGGGCCTCATCATGACACCGCTGCTGAGCCTGGTGCTGGGGTTCGTGGAAGAAGC
>CAYYUQ010000144.1:0-3729 GCA_964474945.1 uncultured Halopseudomonas sp.
CCTCCAGCAGACGCTGGGCGGCTTTTTCCAGAATCGCGCGGTTGTGCTGGAGTATCTCCAGCGCCCGGGCCGACACCTGTTGCAGCAACTCACGCACGGCCGCGTCCATCGCCTCGGCGGTGGCTTCACTGTAGCTGCGCTCGATGTAACTGGGCGTTCTGCCACCGAGGAAGCTGTTCTTCTCGTATTCGTAACTGACCCCGCCCAGACGCGTATCCATGCCGTAACGTGCAACCATGGAACGGGCAATATCGGTAGCCCGCGCCAGGTCGTCCGCCGCGCCCGTGGAAAGATGGTCAAACACCAGTTTCTCGGCGGCACGCCCGGCCAGCAGCACGGCTATCTTGTTGCGCAGCTCCGCTTCGGTCATCAGGAAGCGGTCCTCGGTAGGACGCTGAATGGTGTAGCCCAGCGCACCCACGCCACGCGGAATGATCGAGACCTTGTGCACCTGATCCAGCCCCGGCAACGCCATGCTTACCAGCGCATGTCCCATCTCATGGTAGGCGACGATTTCCCGCTCGCGGGGGTTGATCAGACGATTGCGTTTTTCCAGGCCGGCGACGATGCGTTCGATCGCACTGGTAAAATCTTCCATGCCCACCACCTTGGCACGCCGGCGGGTGGCCAGCAGGGCGGCTTCGTTCACCAGATTGGCCAGGTCGGCGCCGGAAAAGCCGGTGGTCAGCGCGGCAATATCGTCCAGTGCCATGTTGTCGGCCAGTAGCACCTTCTTCATGTGTACCTTGAGAATCTGCACCCGCCCGGCACGGTCGGGCCGGTCCACCAGTACCTGGCGGTCGAAGCGCCCTGCACGCAACAGGGCCGGGTCGAGTATTTCCGGACGGTTGGTCGCCGATAGCAGCACCACGCCCTCACCCGGATCGAATCCATCCAGCTCGGACAGCAACTGGTTCAGGGTCTGCTCGCGCTCTTCGTTGCCGCCCTGCACATTGGCCGCACCGCGGGCCCGGCCCAGCGCATCCAGCTCGTCAATGAAGATGATGGCCGGGGCTGCCTTGCGGGCCTGCTCGAACAGGTCCCTGACCCGCGCCGCGCCTACGCCGACAAACATCTCGACGAACTCCGAGCCGGAAATAGAGAAGAAGGGCACCTGCGCCTCACCTGCGACCGCACGCGCCAGCAGGGTCTTGCCCGTCCCCGGCGGCCCGACCAGCAGAATCCCCTTGGGCATACGCGCACCGAGGCTGCCGTATTCCTTGGGGTTACGCAGGAAATCGATCACTTCCTGAAGTTCGGCCTTGGCTTCATCGACGCCCGCCACATCATCAAATGTCACCTTGATGTCGGTCTCGACATACACTCTGGCTTTGCTCTTGCCGATCGACATCATCCCGCCCATGCCTGACTTCGCACTCATGCGCCGGATCAGGAACAGCCAGATAGCGATAAAGAACAGGGCCGGCAGCACCCAGGACAGCAGCGCGGTAAACCAGGTGTTTTCCACCTTGCCGGCATAGGTTACGCCGGTTTCACTCAGGCGCTCGGCCAGGTCGGGCGCGACCGGCGTGGTGATAAATCCGGTCTTGCCGTCCTGGGCAACCTTGAAGGTACCCCTGATGCTGGTGCTGCCGATCTCGACCTTCTCGATCACATCACGCTCGAGGTAACTCTCAAACTGGCTATAGGGAATCGACTCCACCGTTTGTGTCTGCACCCATATGTCACGCAACAGGACCACGCCCATTACCGCAAACAGGACATACCAAAGGTTGATCTGATTACCACGATTCATGATTGCGCTCCGGGCGATTTGGGAATGCGGAATCCGGGGAATGCCCCCGCGACACTGATATAGATAGGACTGCCATGATTGTGCCAGAGATAGCCGCATAAAAAACGCCCCGCTGCACCTTCCGATGCCAGCGGGGCGTAATTACCCGACAGTAGCGTCCGGACAGCCCTTACGGCTGTTTGGTGGTACGCAGGTAAGGCAGCTTGATGTCGATCTCGCCGAATTTGGCTTTGGCCTCGTCGTCGTTCAGGGACAGGGCAACGATCACATCCTGACCTGCTTCCCAGTTGGCCGGCGTGGCCAGCGGCACCTTGTAGGTAGCCTGCAGCGCGTCCAGCGCACGCAGCACTTCAGCGAAGTTGCGGCCTACCGACATCGGGTAGGTCATGGACAGTTGCAGCTTCTTGTCCGGGCTGAAGATAAATACCACCCGCACGCTGGCAGAGTCCGCTGCGGTGCGGCCGTCCGGCAGGTAGGCATCAGCCGGCAGCATGTCCAGCGCCTTGGCAACACTCATGTCATCGTCGGCGATGATGGGGAAGGTGGCCGGCGCACAGCAATATTTCTCAATGTCGGCTTTCCATTCCACGTGCTCATCGACGCCGTCTACCGACAGGCCGATAACCTTGGTGTTACGCTTTTCCCATTCTGCAGCCAACTGCGCAACCGCACCGAACTCGGTGGTGCACACCGGCGTGAAATCTTTCGGGTGACTGAACAGAATGGTCCAGTTGTCGCCAATGAAGTCATGCAGGGTAAAGTTCCCAAGGTCGGTCTTCAGATCCAGGTTGGGTACTGTGTCATTGATACGAAGTGCCATTTCTCTTTCTCCCATTACTGCGCACATGCGAGTTGAAACGTATATAAGAATAATCTAAATTAGATAACATTGAACTATAACTTTATCCATATCCAGCGGGGATGCAAGATGATTTTTCGACAACTGTTCGACACCACCTCATCCACCTACACCTATCTGCTCGCCGATGAACAGCATGGCGAGGCACTTTTGATCGATCCGGTTTTCAGTCAGGCGGGACGCGATCTGGCGCTGATCCGCGAGCTGGGACTGAAACTGGCGCTGGTGGTCGATACCCACGCCCACGCCGACCATGTCACGGCGGCCTGGCTGCTGAAGCAGAAAACCGGCTGCCGGATTGCCTCGGCCAAAGCCATCGGCGCCGAGCATGTGGATCTGCCGCTGGAGAATGGCCAGACCTTTGGCGTTGCCGGCATCGTCCTGCGTGCCATTGCCACCCCCGGGCACACCAATGGCTGCATGAGCTACGTGCTGGACGATAAATCCATGGTGTTCACCGGTGATACGCTGCTTATCCGCGGCTGTGGCCGCAGCGACTTTCAGCAGGGCAGCGCCGAGAAGCTGTACCAGTCCCTCACCGGCAAGCTGTTCACGCTGCCGGATGCCTGTCTGGTGTACCCTGGCCATGATTACCACGGCCGCACCGTCAGCAGCATAGGTGAAGAAAAAGCCTTCAACGTGCGGGTTGGCGCCGGGGCCAGCGAAACGGATTTCATCGAGTTCATGCGCGCCATGCGCCTGCCCCATCCGAAGCTGATTGACGAAGCGGTGCCGGCCAATATGCGCAGTGGCTGCCCGGAAGACGGCAAACTGCCTGCCGTGCCCGACTGGGCGGATATCCGCCTGACCTACGGCGGCGTGCCCGAGGTGGATGCCGACTGGCTGCAGAACCACCTGGACCGGGTTACCGTGCTGGATGTGCGCCTGCCCGAAGAAGCGACCGATTGCAGCACCTCCAGCAAGCTGGTGGACATCCATATCCCCCTCGACCAGCTACGCGAACGCACGGCGGATGTGCCCGGCGACAAGCCGGTGGTGACCCTTTGCCGCTCCGGCCGCCGTTCGGCAATGGCGGTGACCATTCTGCAGGAAGCCGGTTTTGAGCGGGTGGCCAGCCTGAGTCATGGCCTCATGGGAATGACCAAGGCTTGAG
>CAYYUQ010000145.1:0-3690 GCA_964474945.1 uncultured Halopseudomonas sp.
ATGGTCTGGCAAGGAGTAGAACTCAAGTTTGGGGCGGCCATTCTAGAGAAGCGGCTTGTAACTGGCAAGGAAAAGCGTGATTTAAAGCCGGATATCAGCGATTGGAGGAACCAGCGTCGCTTCCTGTGTTGAGCGGCCTTTGCACCGGGAGCACCAAGGTATAAGCGCCAGCGTGGCTGGAGGATTTACAAATCATCAGCCACGCAACAGTCATGTCGAACAGGTGGCCAACAGGGCCACCTGTTCCTGCAGGCACCGACGGAAGACTCAAGCAGCAATCAACGCGCCGTACGTTGCCGCACCGCCTCGAACAGACAGATACCTGCGGTAACCGACACATTAAGACTACTGACTGTGCCAGCCATGGGTAGCTTGGCCAGATAGTCGCAGTGCTCGCGGGTCAGGCGACGCATGCCGGTACCTTCGGCGCCCATGACGATAACCGTCGGCACTTTCAGGTCGATCTCATACAGCAACTGCTCAGCTTCGCCGGCAGTGCCGACCACCCACAAACCACGCTGCTGCAGCTGCTTGAGCGTACGAGCCAGATTGGTGACAGCGACCAGAGGAACGGTTTCCGCTGCACCACAGGCTACCTTGCGCACAGTGGGCGACAGCGTTGCAGAGCGATCTCTGGGGATGATCACCGCCTGAGCACCAGCTGCGTCGGCACTGCGCAGGCAAGCACCGAGGTTATGCGGATCGGTGACACCATCCAGCACCAGCAACAGAGGGATACCCTCTTCCTTGTCCAGCAGATGAGTGAGCATCTCCTCGGACCATAGCTGGCTGGGCGTTACGACGGCGACAACGCCTTGGTGTACACCGCCGTCAGCCAGACGATCCAGCTCGTCCGGCATGACCCGTGTGACATCCAATGATTCAGACGCAGCCTGCTCCAGCAAGGTTTGCATACGCGCATCCAGTCTGCCGCGCTGCACCATCAATTGACGAACGCGCTTGGGCGCCCGCTCCAGCATGGCCTGCACTGCGTGCAAGCCATACACGTATTCCTTATCACTCATGAATTACGCTCGCTCACTTATTACTGGGCTTGCGCTTGCGTGGACCCGGGGAGCTTTTGCCAGCTCGTTGGGACGGGGGCTGACCGGCATCCTTGTTGCGTCCAGCGGAAGGTGCGCGAGTCGAGCTCTTGCCCTTGCTGCTACCGCTCCGGCCGGCACCACCTCTGCCACCATCCTTGCCCTGAGAACCCCGATCACCGCGAGGTGCACGGCTCTTGCCAGCGCGATCAGCCGTTTCGGCCTTGCGCGCCTCGTTAAGCAGTTTTTCGCGCACGGCACGGCTGTTATTGGCATCCGCCGCTTTCGGCTGGTCGGAGGCCATTTCGAAGTCGATCTTGCGCTCGTCCAGATCAACACGCACAACCTGCACCCGGATCGAGTCACCAAGACGGAACACGCGCCCTGCCCGCTCACCCACCAGCGTGTGATGAACCTGATCGAAGTTGTAATAGTCCGCCGGCAAGGCGGTGATGTGCACCAGACCCTCGACGTAGATATCGGTCAACTCGACAAACAGGCCGAAACTGGTGACGGCAGTCACCAGACCATCGAAGTTCTGGCCGACCCGGTCCTGCATGAACTCGCACTTGAGCCAACTGACCACATCACGGCTGGCCTCATCGGCGCGACGCTCGTTCTGTGAACATTGTTCACCCAAGCGCTCCAGAGCCGCCATGTCATAGGGGTAGACCGCGGCCTTGGCCAGTACACCGGCTCCACTGCGCTGCACCAGGTCAGTCTTGCGCCGGGAGCGGATCACCGAGCGGATTGCCCGGTGCACCAGCAGATCCGGATAACGACGGATCGGCGAGGTGAAGTGTGTATACGCCTCGTAGTTCAGACCGAAGTGACCGGCATTGTGCGGGGTGTATACCGCCTGACTCAACGAACGCAGCATCACTGTCTGGATCAGCTGCGCATCAGGCCGGCCCTGCACTTTCTGCAGCACCGCAGCGTAATCTTCCGGAGTCGGATCACCCTTCTTGCGGGTCAGGGACAGCCCCATGGAGCCGAGGAACTGGCGCAGACGCTCCACCTTCTCCGGTTTCGGGCCGTCATGCACCCGGTACAGACCCGGAACCTCGAGATCCTGAAGGAAGCGCGCCGTCGCCACGTTGGCGGCCAGCATGCATTCCTCGATGATCTTGTGCGCATCGTTGCGCACCAGCGGCTGAATCTGGGTGATCTTGCGGTTACCGCCGAACAGCATGCGCGTTTCGGTGGTTTCGAAGTCGATGGCACCACGCCCCTGGCGTGCCTTGGCCAGCGCCTTGTACAGGTCGTAGAGATTCTTCAGGTGCGGCAACACTTCGGCATATTCTTCGCTCAGCACCTTGGCTTCGCGGCTGCGCGGGTGCTCCAGCATGCTCGACACCTTGCCGTAGGTCAGGCGCGCATGGGAGTGGATGACCGCTTCGTAAAATTCAAAATCGGTCAGCTCGCCGCTTTTGGAAATAGTCATTTCACAGACCATGGCCAGCCGGTCAACATTCGGCATCAGTGAGCACAGGCCGTTGGAAATGGCTTCCGGCAACATCGGAATCACTTCACTGGGGAAGTACACCGAGGTGCCCCGCAGCTCGGCTTCTTCATCCAGCGCTGAACCCAGCGGAACATAATGCGAAACGTCAGCGATGGCGACATACAGCTTCCAGCCACCGGCAAACAGGCGCCAGCCACTGGCCTTGCGCGGCTCGCAGTAAACGGCATCGTCAAAGTCGCGGGCGTCTTCACCGTCGATGGTGACCAGCGGCAGGTGCCGCAGATCAACGCGCTTGGCCTTGTCCTTCTCGACCACGTAATCCGGCAGGCGTGCAGCTTCGTCCAGCACTTCCTGAGGCCAGACGCTGGGAATATCGTAACTGCGCAGGGCAACTTCGATTTCCACACCCGGCGCCATATAGTCGCCAACTACTTCGATGACTTCACCCTGGGCCTGACGGCTCATGGTCGGCCAATGGGTAATACGGACTTCGACATATTGGCCGGACGTGGCACCACCGGCGCAGCCTGGCGGCACCAGCACTTCCTGCTTGATGCGGGCACTGTCGGCGGCAACAAAGCCGATACCGCTTTCTTCGTAATAGCGGCCTATCAGTATTTCATGGGCACGCTCGATCACTTCAACGATGGCGCCCTCGCTGCGGCCACGGCGATCAACGCCGGTTACCCGCCCGAGTACCCGGTCGCCGTCGAAGACCACGCGCATCTGCGCTGGCCCGAGGAACAGGTCTTCGCCGCCCTCGTCAGGCACCAGAAAGCCAAAGCCGTCCCGATGCCCCTGAACCCGGCCGCTGATCAGGTCGAGCTTGTCTACCGGGGCATAGGCGCCACGGCGAGTATAGATAAGCTGCCCATCCCGCTCCATCGCACGCAGGCGGCGGCGCAGCGCTTCGATGCTGTCATCATCGTGCAGCCCGAATTCCTGCTGCATCTGCGCACGCGTTGCCGGTGCGCCGCGCTCGGCCAACAGGCTGAGGATGAGCTCTCGACTGGGAATGGGGTTTTCATATTTCTCTGCTTCACGCTGTGCCGCAGGATCCAGTTCGATCCAGCTGGTCGAATCCGCAGAGCCTGGTTCGACAGCATTGCTCGGTACGGGTACCGAGGCTTGAGGTTTGGTCTTTTTCGTCATAGACGCCTATTGAACCGCGAAACGCGATTT
>CAYYUQ010000146.1:0-3672 GCA_964474945.1 uncultured Halopseudomonas sp.
GACATGGCTCGGAAGTTCGAGACCGCCATCATCGTCGTCACCCATGACGAAAAGATCATCCCCACTTTCAAGCGCATCTACCACATCCGCGACGGTGTGACCCATGAGGAAGCTGGCGAAGGGCGGGAGTTCGAATGAGAGAACGATTGAATTACAGGAGAATTTCATGACCCACCGCAAACACAGCCACGCATTTGGAACTATCACCCTGACCGTTACGGCCTGCCTGCTTTTATGGGGTTTTCAGTTGCCAGCTTGGGCTGGTGACGCTACCCAGGTTGAGCCACTGGCGCTACGCAAGATCATGCAGGAACTCGGGCGCAACATGCAGGCTATTACCGGTGCGATTTCGCAGGAGGAATGGGTTCAGGTCGTTCAGCTCGCCCCAAAAGTTGCTGCACACCCCGAGCCACCGCTTACTGAAAAAATGCGCATCCTTGCTTACCTCGGCGCTGATGCGACCAAGTTCAGAAACTTTGACGCGCAGACTCACGAGGCGGCGCTGGCCATGAAGCTGGCTGCTGCGAGCAGCGACGGCAAGGCGGTGATCCAATCATTCGCCCACGTGCAGGAAAGCTGCTTGGGCTGCCACCAAGCTTTCCGTAAACCTTTCGTGGAGCATTTTTATGGAGCACGCTAAAACATGCCAGCGCCCCATCAGCCTCAAAAGACGGCTTGCGGCAACTTACCTGGTAGCTGGTCTGGTCACCGCCGGTCTGGCCGGCTGCGCCGCCGGCCCTGATTTTCAGCGTCCCACCGCACCCGATGTGGCTCGCTACACTGCAACACCGGTGGCTGATAGAACCGCGTCCGCTCCCACGCAGTTCGGCGAAACACAACGTCTAGTCGAAGGGCTTCCGATCGAAACGCAATGGTGGCAAAGCTTGGGTTCATCCGCACTCGACGGACTGATCAACGAAGCTTTCCATGTCAGCCCGACGCTGGCGAGCATCAGCGCCAATTTGCGACAGGCGCAGGAGCTTCTTGCCGCACAGGCGGGCTCGACGCAATATCCACAGGTAGATGTCGCACTGGGATCTCAGCGCCAGCAAATGAGTCCCAGTAGCCAAGGGTTGAGCGGAGACGCACGTCAATTCAGCCTCTACAACGCCAGCGTTGGCGTGCATTACAACCTCGATCTGGCTGGCGGCAACCGGCGCGCACTCGAAGCCTTGGCTGCTCGCGCCGACTACCGTCGCTTCGAACTGAATGCTGCGCGCCTGGCCCTTGCCGGCAACATGGCAACCGCTGCCATTACCCGAGCACGCCTCGCCGCGCAACTAGAAGCCACTACTGCCATTTTGCGCGTGCAGGATGAGCAACTGCGCCTAGCCCATGAACGCGTGCGTATCGGTCAGGCCTCACCTGATGAAGCGTTGAGCCTACAAGCTCAGGCGGAGCAAACGCGGGCAGAACTGCCTGCGCTGCGTAAACAACTGCAACAAACCGAACATCTACTGGCGGTGCTAGCCGGTCGTGCCCCAGGCACGGGTGGCATCCCGGCCTTCACTCTGGCCGATTTCACTCTGCCCGTCGAGATGCCGCTCGTCGTGCCCTCAGAACTGGTGCGCCGCCGACCGGATATCCAGGCGTCAGAGGCGCTGTTGCATGCGGCCAATGCAGACTATGGTGTGGCTGTCGCCAAGCTCTACCCACAGATCAACCTGAGCGCCAACCTTGGCTCTCAAGCGCTGACCACCGGTGCCCTGTTCGGTGGTGGCTCGGCAGTGTGGGGCCTGGTTGCGCAGCTCACCCAGCCTCTTTTTAATCCAGGGCTACCCGCTGAAAAAAGAGCGGCGCTCGCCGCTTTTGATGCCGCCGCAGCCAATTACCAGAGCGTCGTATTGGAGTCTTTGCGTAACGTCGCCGACACCCTGCGCGCGGTGGAAAGCGATGCACAAACTTTGACTGCCCTCGCTGCCGCTGATATGGCTGCACAGGCCTCCTTGCAGTCGGTCGAGCGGCAATACCGGCTGGGCGCGGCCAGCTACCTGCAACTGCTCATCGCGCAGCAACAGGCACAGTCAATCCGGATCAATATGATTGCGGCCCAGGCACAACGCCTAGTCGATAGTGTTGCTTTATATCAGGCCCTGGGAGGTGGTGTCAGTTAAGGCTATGCCCTAACCTGATGTCAGATGTTGAGCACAAACAACGTCAGAGTAGAGTGTGAATTTATATTTATTGACACATTCAGCCAAGGGTAATAGATTTCATCCTGACATTTTTACCTTTGGAGGCATCTTGCAAGGTCAACGTATCGGCTACGTCCGCGTCAGCAGCTTCGACCAGAACCCTGATCGACAACTGGAACAAACTGAAGTTGGCAAGGTATTCACCGACAAGGCTTCAGGCAAGGACACACAACGTCCCGAACTTGAAAGGCTGCTGGCCTTCGTCCGCGAGGGCGACACCGTGGTGGTGCATAGCATGGACAGGTTGGCACGCAACCTTGATGACCTGCGCCGCATCGTCCAAGGGCTGACACAACGGGGCGTGCGCATGGAGTTCGTCAAAGAAGGGCTGACGTTCACCGGCGAGGACTCACCGATGGCCAATCTGATGCTGTCGGTCATGGGAGCCTTTGCTGAGTTCGAGCGCGCCCTGATCCGCGAACGTCAGCGCGAGGGAATCGTGCTGGCCAAGCAGCGCGGTGCCTACCGGGGACGAAAGAAATCGCTGAACAGCGAACAAATTGCCGAGTTGAAACGGCGAGTTGCGGCAGGCGACCAAAAAACCTTGGTGGCCCGTGACTTCGGCATCAGCCGCGAAACCTTGTACCAGTACCTGCGGGAAGACTGACCATGCCACGCCGCTCAATCCTGTCCGCCACCGAGCGCGAAAGTCTGCTGGCACTGCCAGATGTCAAAGACGAACTGATACGGCACTACACGTTCAACGAAACCGACCTGTCGGTGATCCGTCAGCGTCGCGGCGCCGCGAATCGATTGGGCTTCGCCGTGCAGCTTTGCTACTTGCGATTCCCTGGCATCTTCTTGGGCGTCGATGAACCTCCATTTCCGCCCCTGCTGCGCATGGTGGCCGCACAACTCAAGGTGCCGGTGGAAAGCTGGAACGATTACGGCCAGCGCGAGCAGACACGGCGGGAGCACTTGGTCGAGCTGCAAACGGTGTTTGGATTCAAGCCCTTCACCATGAGTCACTACCGGCAAGCCGTGCATACATTGACCGAACTGGCCTTGCAAACAGACAAAGGCATTGTGCTGGCCAGCACCCTTGTTGAAAACCTGCGGCGGCAGAGCATCATCCTACCCGCCATGAATGCCATCGAGCGCGCAAGCGCCGAGGCCATTACCCGTGCCAACCGGAGCATCCATGCGGCATTGGCCGATTCCTTGATACCTGTCCATCGCCACCGCCTGGACGAACTGCTCAAGCGCAAGGATGGTAGCAAAATGACGTGGCTAGCGTGGCTGCGCCAATCGCCCGCCAAGCCGAACTCGCGCCACATGCTTGAACACATCGAACGCCTCAAAGCCTGGCAGGCGCTTGACCTACCTGCTGGCATCGAACGGCAGGTACACCAAAACCGCTTGCTCAAGATCGCCCGCGAGGGCGGCCAGATGACGCCCGCCGACCTGGCCAAGTTCGAGTCGCAGCGGCGTTACGCCACCTTGGTAGCACTGGCCATCGAGGGCATGGCCACCGTCA
>CAYYUQ010000147.1:0-3658 GCA_964474945.1 uncultured Halopseudomonas sp.
ACGAGGACCGCTTCCACTTTATCGAGTGGACCAAGACCGCGTTCAAGAACGTCGACGTGATCCCCGCCGGTAACGGCATCATGCACCAGATCAACCTGGAAAAGATGAGCCCGGTGATCCAGGCTCGTGATGGCGTAGCCTTCCCGGATACCTGTGTCGGTACCGACTCGCACACCCCGCACGTGGATGCGCTTGGCGTGATCGCTATCGGTGTGGGCGGTCTGGAAGCGGAAACCGTGATGCTCGGTCGCCCGTCCATGATGCGCCTGCCCGACATCGTCGGCGTCAAGCTCACCGGCAAGCGTCAGCCGGGCATTACCGCGACGGACATCGTGCTGGCACTGACCGAGTTCCTGCGTCAGGAGCGGGTAGTGGGCGCCTATGTGGAATTCTTCGGTGAGGGTGCCGACAGTCTGACTATCGGTGACCGTGCGACCATCTCCAACATGTGCCCAGAGTACGGCGCTACCGCGGCGATGTTCTACATCGACCAGCAGACGCTGGATTACCTGAAGCTGACTGGTCGTGAGCCGGAGCAGGTTGCGCTGGTCGAGAATTATGCAAAAACACTGGGTCTGTGGAGCAGTGCGCTGACCACCGCCGAGTACGAGCGGGTACTGGAATTCGATCTGTCCAGTGTGGTGCGCAACATGGCTGGCCCGTCCAACCCGCATCGTCGCCTGCCGACCTCGGCACTGGCCGAGCGCGGTATTGCCGACGAAGCCAAGCTGGAGTCAGGCAAGGCCGAAGAAGCCGAAGGTCTGATGCCCGATGGCGCAGTGATCATCGCCGCCATCACCAGTTGTACCAACACCTCCAACCCGCGCAACGTGGTTGCTGCCGGTCTGGTGGCGAAAAAGGCCAACGAGCTGGGGCTGGTACGCAAGCCCTGGGTCAAGACCTCCTTTGCACCGGGTTCCAAGGTCGCACGCCTGTATCTGGAAGAGTCCGGCCTGCTGCCTGAGCTGGAAAAACTCGGCTTCGGTATCGTTGCCTATGCCTGCACTACCTGTAACGGCATGTCCGGCGCGCTGGATCCGGCGATTCAGCAGGAAATCATTGACCGTGACCTGTACGCCACCGCAGTACTGTCCGGCAACCGCAACTTCGACGGCCGCATCCACCCCTACGCCAAGCAGGCCTTCCTCGCCTCGCCGCCGCTGGTGGTGGCCTACGCCATTGCCGGTACCGTGCGTTTCGATATCGAGCAGGATGTGCTGGGGCACGACCAGAACGGTCAGCCGATCACCCTGAAGGATCTGTGGCCGAGCGACGAGGAAATCGACGCCATCGTGGCTGCCAGCGTCAAGCCGGAGCAGTTCAAGCAGGTGTACATCCCGATGTTCGATCTGGGCACCATCCAGGAAGCGGAAAGCCCGCTGTATGACTGGCGCCCGATGTCCACCTACATTCGCCGCCCGCCGTACTGGGAAGGTGCACTGGCAGGTGAGCGGACAATGACTGGCATGCGCCCGCTGGCGATCCTGCCTGACAACATCACCACTGACCACCTGTCGCCGTCCAACGCCATCATGATGGACAGTGCTGCCGGTGAATACCTGCACAAGATGGGCCTGCCGGAGGAGGACTTCAACTCCTACGCCACCCACCGCGGTGATCACCTGACTGCCCAGCGGGCTACCTTCGCCAACCCTAAACTGTTCAACGAAATGGTATTGAACGATGACGGCAGCGTGAAGCAGGGTTCGCTGGCGCGGGTCGAGCCGGAAGGCAAGGTCATGCGCATGTGGGAAGCCATCGAAACCTACATGAACCGCAAGCAGCCGCTGATCATTGTCGCCGGTGCTGACTACGGTCAGGGCTCAAGCCGTGACTGGGCGGCCAAGGGCGTGCGTCTGGCGGGTGTGGAAGCGATTGCAGCCGAAGGCTTCGAGCGTATCCACCGTACCAACCTGATCGGCATGGGCGTATTGCCGCTGGAGTTCAAGCCGGGCACTACGCGCAAGACGCTGGAGCTGGATGGCACCGAGACCTACGACGTGGTCGGTACGCCGGCACCGCGGGCCGAGCTGACGCTGGTGATCAATCGTCGCAACGGCGAGCGAGTGGAAGTGCCCATGATCTGCCGACTGGACAGTGACGAGGAAGTCACTGTGTATGCGGCCGGTGGCGTGCTGCAGCGCTTTGCTCAGGACTTCCTGGAAGGGAGCGTATAACCCTTCCCGCATTTCCCTCTCCCGGCCGGGAGAGGGAACCCTACACCAGGAGATGACAATGAGCCACAAGGCACAAATCCGGGTTCCCGCCACTTACATGCGTGGCGGCACCAGCAAGGGCGTGTTCTTTCGCCTGGAAGATCTTCCGGCTTCCTGCCAGCTGCCGGGGGAGGCTAGAAATCAGTTGTTCATGCGCGTGATCGGCAGTCCCGATCCTTATGCTGCACACATTGACGGCATGGGTGGCGCCACCTCCAGCACCAGTAAATGCGTGATCCTGTCCAAGAGCACTCAGCCAGAGCACGACGTCGACTATCTGTATGGTCAGGTCTCCATCGACAGCGCCTTCGTCGACTGGAGCGGTAATTGCGGCAACCTGTCCACCGCGGCCGGGGCGTTCGCTATCCACGCCGGTCTGGTTGATGCGGCGCGGATTCCAGAGAATGGCATCTGTACCGTGCGTATCTGGCAGGCCAATATCAGTAAAACCATTATCGCCCATGTGCCGGTAACCAACGGCCAGGTGCAGGAACTGGGCGATTTTGAGCTGGATGGCGTTACCTTTCCGGCGGCTGAAATCGTGCTGGAGTTCATCGATCCATCGGATGACGATGGCGAAGGCAGCTCGATGTTTCCCACCGGCAATCTGGTCGATGAGCTGGAGGTGCCGGGTATAGGGACGTTGCCGGCAACGATGATTGCTGCCGGTATACCCACGGTGTTCGTCAATGCCGAGGATATCGGCTATCAGGGCACCGAGTTGCGCGAGGATATCAACGGCAATCCCGAGGCGCTGGCGCGTTTCGAGGCGATTCGCGTCGCCGGGGCGCTGTGCATGGGTTTGATCGCTACTCCCGAGGAAGCGCTCAAGCGGCAACATACGCCGAAGATCGCCTTCGTCTCACCGCCGAAGGATTATCTGGCTTCCAGCGGTAAACAGATCAAGGCCGATGATGTGGATCTGCTGGTGCGCGCGCTGTCGATGGGCAAGCTGCACCACGCCATGATGGGAACCTGTGCGGTGGCGATCGGTACCGCAGCGGCTATCCCCGGTACCCTGGTCAATCTGGCAGCCGGTGGCGGCGCGCGGGAGTCGGTGCGCTTCGGTCATCCCTCCGGCACCTTGCGGGTCGGAGCTCAGGCCAGTCAGGTGGATGGCAGCTGGACGGTCAACAAGGCAATCATGAGCCGCAGCGCGCGGATCCTGATGGAAGGCTGGGTGCGCGTGCCTTCGGACGTTGTCTGAGGGCTGCTCGCCGGTGTCGTCCGCACGGTTGGTGCGAGGCGGCGGCGACACGACGGTCTGCACAACCCTGAAGGCCGGCACCTCCGGATAGATCTGTGTTGTCTGAAGGATCTGAAACCGGTGGCAGGGATGGAATCTGCAGCCTCATGGAGGCTTGCACCATCCAGAAGCTGTCAGAACCATCGAGTAGGGTGAGGCGTCGCCGCCTCATCCCTCTCACAGAACCGTACGTACG
>CAYYUQ010000148.1:0-3618 GCA_964474945.1 uncultured Halopseudomonas sp.
CACGTACGGATCTGTGCGGGGGGCGGCAGGTAACTGCCGTCCCTACCGCGACCGCCGTACACGCGCCTTGGCCCGCCATCCATATAGCTGCGAGTCGTGGAGCCCGAGCTCCTTGGCCGCCTTGGCGATGCCTATCTTCTCGGCTAGCGCCAACGCTTCCTTCCGGAACTCAGGCGAGTGCTGTTTCCGGGTGGTTTTCTTGGATCCTGTCTGCTTGGTCATGGGTCACCTCTGTCGCGTAGTTTACTCGCTTAACAGGGTGTCCATCATTGGCGGGCAGGATCATTCTTACCGCTGACGGTAACCGCGTCGTAGCGACCGAGAATGATATGTACAACCAGTACCCCTACTACTATGCCGATGGTTCGCCAGAAACCTGGAGTGGCGAATACTTCCTGATGCGCTTCGCTACCATTGCGCCGCCGTTCAAGGCAGGTGAGTCGCTGGTTTTCCGTGATGGTATCGATGTCAGTCAGGCACGCCAGGCATGGCAGTATCTGGTTGGCCAACGTCGTGTACGCCGTGCTCCAACCGTTGCCTATGATACTCCGGACTTTGTGTCATCGGGCGCCAACTACTTTGATGAAGTAATGGGTCTGATGGGGCGTATCGACCGCTATGACTGGAAGCTGGTTGGCAAGCGTGAGATGTATGTACCCTACAACGCCAACGAGGTGGTAACGGCGAGCATGGATGAAGCCTACGCCGCGCATCACCTGAATCCGGACAAGGTGCGCTGGGAGTTGCATCGTGTATGGGAAGTGGAAGCGACAGTAGGCGCCGGCAAGCGCCATGCAGTGCCGAAGCGTACTTACTATCTGGATGAAGATACCTGGGCAATCACCTTGATGGACGGCTATGACAGTGAAGGGACCCTATGGCGTACAACCCAGATGACACCCTTTGTGCTGCCGCAGGTGCCGATGGTGGCCCTGAAGCCGGCCAATATCTTCAACCTGCAGGCCAACACCATGAGTACTACCCACCCGGAGATCCACTTCACCGGTGATGCGGTTGCGGCTGACGGTGTGCGCTGAGCAGCAGGTGTTCCTGTAAGTCCGCCGGACAGCAACCGGTCCGGCGGCTCTCTTCAATTACTTCCTGCGGGTCTGGCAGCGTTGGCCTGCCCCGCAGGAAGTTGTGTATCCGAGAAAATGTCATGGCTGTATTCAAGCACCCATTCAAACATTCCAGGCTGGCTGTACTGCTGTTGACTGCCAGCCTGATGCCGCTGCAATTGCTGGCGCAGAACACCGCGGGAGTTCCTGACGTGCTCGACATGCCGGCAATGGAAACCCGCCAGGCACAGAACTCTTTGCAGTTGGGTATCAGCCGCGCTGGCGAGCGCCTGGTCTCTGTCGGGGTTCGTGGCATCGTGCTGTTGTCTGATGACGAAGGCCGCAGCTGGCGTCAGGCCCGTCATGTGCCGGTCAGTGTGACCCTGGCGGATGTTGAGTTCGTATCGCCTGAACACGGCTGGGCTATTGGTCACAGTGGTGTGTTGCTGTTCAGCAGCGATGGCGGAGAAACATGGGAACGCCGAATGGATGGCAGCCAGGCAGCAGAGATTGTTCTGCAGGCAGCGCGTGAGCAATTGGCTATGGGCGTTGAGGGTGCTCAGCGTGCAGTGCGTAATGCCGAGTTTCTGGTCGAGGATGGACCGGACAAACCTTTTCTGAATATCGCATTTGCTGACCAGCAGTCTGGATATGATGCGCTGATTGTGGCCAGTATGCGTGGTGTACGCCGACTGGAGACGAGTGCGTTTGTTGCGGGAGGTGGTCAATGAGCAAGGAGATCGCAGGGCAGGGTGCTGTGCTCGATACCTCAGCCAGTCTTGCCGGGTTTGATTCTCGCTCGGGCAACATCGCCGAACGTCTGCTTTTCAATAACCGTCTGCTGATTATCGGGCTCTGTGTGCTGATAACAGCCTTCCTTGGCTTTCAGACAAGACACTTGTCGCTGAATGCAGCCTACGACCAGATGATTCCCAGTAGTCATCCGTTCATCAAGAACTTCATGGAGCACCGTAACGAACTGGCAGGCATACCTTTACTACACCGGATCAGGTTGCCTGGGCGGTAGCCATGCTGCTGGCACCGGAAGCCACTGCCATGACCGGTTCCACACTGATGCTGGATTCCGGCAGGAGACGCGGCCTGCCATAGGGATCAGCTGAAACCTGTCTGGTAATAATGCTAAAAATAATCAGAGGCGCTTATGCCCGTAGTCAATTTCCACATCGTCAGGGAAGCCTGCTCAGCCGAGCAGTGCGACCGATTACTGAAATCCGCATCGCAGCTGTACAGCGAGGTGCTTTCTTCCCCCATGGAACGTGTCAGAGCTTTCGTCACCCTGCGTAACGCAGACGAGTGTGCGGTAGCCGGCGATACGGTCAGCAATAATCAGCTGCATGCTCCCTTTTTTGAATTCATCGTGCTGAAAGGGCGTTCACTGGATGAGCGTCAGCAACTGATGACTGGCTTTACATCCTTGCTGGTCGAGGTTCTCGGGGTCGCCCCGGGGCTGGTGCGCGGGCGTTGTATCCGTGTGCATCCGCAGGACTGGTGCATTGGCGGCATGGGTGCAGATAGTTTACGCGAGCAGGAAATCGCTGCCCGTACCGCAGCACAGGGAGCCGGACAATGAAAAATAAGGAACTGTTTTGCGCTCAGGCGCCAGGTCTGAGTTGGGCCGCTGCGGCACTTGCCGTGCAAGCCGCAGTGAGCAGGGCTGAGGAGCTGGGCATCCGGGTGCATGCCGCAGTGGTGGATGGCAGTGGTAATACGCTGGCATATCTGCGCATGCCCGGTGCCTTCTTTCATTCCGAGAGCCTGGCTATCGACAAGGCCTACACCGCCGCCAGTTTCGGCTTTCCCAGCGGCGACTGGTTGACTGTTGTGGGTGATAATGAGCGTCTGCGTGCCGGACTGATCACACGCCCACGGCTGGTGGTGGTCGGTGGCGGCTTGCCTGTGCTGTACGACGGCGTCTGTATCGGCGGCGTCGGCGTGTCGGGGGGCAGCGAGGAGCAGGATGAAATTTGCGCCAATGCTGCTATAGCGCTGCTGAAGCCTGATTGTCAGTGACAATTGTCCGGAGGATGCTGAGATGAAATATCAGGTTCTGATCGAAGACACTGGCGAGACCTACAGTTGTGATGCGCGGGAGTCGATATTGACTGGTATGGCCCGCCTTGGCCGTCGCGGCATTCCTTTGGGTTGTCGTGGGGGCGGCTGCGGGGTATGCAAGGTGCAGGTGCTTCAGGGACAGTTCGAGGCAGGAGCCATGAGCCGGGCCCATGTCAGCGAGGAAGAGCAGGCGGCTGGCGCCGTACTGGCTTGCAGGATCATGCCGCACAGTGACCTGGCGGTGAAGGTCGTTGGCAAGATGAAGAAGACGGTTTGTCGTGAGCAGTCGCAGTGACTGTGATATCTGATCGGCTGGCGTTCTCATACTTTAAAGATAATGAAGGAGAGCATCAAAGGTATTAGGGAATCACTGATCAATTCACTTTGTGCGGTCAACGCGTTCAGAAACGTGCATTAACCATATCAATGGTTGAGCCTGTAAATAAATCTGTGTAACTGCCCACCCCATTACAGGTGGCCGCCCAGG
>CAYYUQ010000149.1:0-3444 GCA_964474945.1 uncultured Halopseudomonas sp.
ACTGCTGCCGCACAACTGGAAGCCGGCCATCAAGGTGTGATGGCCGGACGCTTACTGTACGGCAGAGCCAGAGTGAGCTGGAGCAGAGCCAGGCCGCTGAGATAGCCCGCCTGAAGCGCAAGCTGGCCGAGCAGGAAGAGGAGCTGGCCATCGTAAAAAAGGCGGCCACATACTTCGCCAAGAGCCTGAGGTGAAGTATGTGTTCATGGAAGAGCATCGGGCTGTTTTCAAGGTGTTGGCCATGAGCCGGGCGCTGGGCGTGTCTCGCAGTGGCTATTATGCCTGGCGATTGCAGCAGGATGACCCGTCA
Organism: uncultured Halopseudomonas sp.; assembly: GCA_964474945.1. Classification (GTDB taxonomy): domain Bacteria; phylum Pseudomonadota; class Gammaproteobacteria; order Pseudomonadales; family Pseudomonadaceae; genus Halopseudomonas. The sequence goes on from CAYYUQ010000149.1 coordinate 311, forward strand.
CCGCGCCGGCGGCAGCGGGATCGCCTGGATGCCGCCGTCAAGCAGGCGTTCGAGGGCCGCAAAGGCCGCTCGGGTGCCCCCAGACTGGCGCTGGACCTGGCTGAGTCAGGTCACCGGCACGACCGCAAAACCATCGCCGAGAGTATGCGCAGGCAGGGGCTTCAGGCCAAAGCTGCGAAGAAATTCAAGGCGACCACGAACTCGAAACACAACTTGCCGGTGGCTCCCAACCTGTTGCAGCAGGACTTTACGGCTACGGCTCCGAACCAGAAGTATGTGGGCGATATCACTTACCTCTGGACGGATGAAGGCTGGCTCTACCTGGCCGTCGTCATTGACCTGTACTCGCGCCTGGTGGTGGGCTGGGCCATGTCGGAGCGCATGACGGCACAGCTTGTCTGCGATGCGCTCCAGATGGCGCTGTGGCGCCGCCACCGGCCCACCGGGGTTATCGTTCATAGTGACAGAGGCAGTCAATATTGCTCAGGGGCTTACCAGCAACTGATCCGGGAAAATGACTTGCTGTGCAGCATGAGCGCCAAAGGCAACTGCTATGACAATGCCTGTGCCGAGAGCTTCTTCCACTCACTCAAGGTGGAAGCCATTCACGGTGAGCGTTTTCCAACCCGCGAGGCCATGCGCCAGACGGTATTCGAGTACATTGAAGTGGACTACAATCGAACCCGCCGACACAGCGCCAACGGCTTCATCAGCCCGGTAGCGTTTGAGGCACAACAAGTCGCTTAATACGGTGTCCACTGTTGCTGGGCAGGATCAGATCGCGGTTGTCCGATACTGACAGGCGGCGATTGAAGGCAAACTCACCGATGAAGGTGGCACCGTCCCAGAGACTGTTCTCATTGAACAGGGAAATGGCCGAGAGGTTGAAGTGCGCTGTATTACCCTTGGGGAAGGCTGCACGATTATCACCATCGGCACCCAGGGACTGCGGCAGGATCACGGTGTTACCCGACGCCACCAGTGGCATATCGTGACGGTAGGACATTTCCGCCGCAACGTTGGTTTCACCTATCAGCGTGCTGACACTGAAACCCAGGGTGCGGATATTTTCCGCAAATACCTGCTCATACAGCCCCGTATCAGGGTAGAGATAGAACTGTGGCATCTTGTCGTGATACTGCGCGGCGTAGACACCGTATTCGTAGTTGCCGGACTTGATTTTCAGCTGCACGCCACCCTGCCCCGAGTCCTTGGCTTCGATATCGCTGGTGCGATGTACCGGCCCGGTAGGCAGGATGATGCTTTCACCACCTTCATCAATGAAGTCGGCAAAGCTGAAGTAGCTGCCTGCAGCCGGCAGCCGGCTCTTGCGCCATTCCAGCTGATAGTAGGCACCCAGGGAGACGTTCTGGTTGATCTGCAACTGGGCTGACAGCTGGCCGATCGGACGCAGGATTTCCTTGAACTGAGAGTTGGGGACCGACAGGGCCTTGATCAGATCCAGTGAGCTCTGAGCCCCGGCAATAGCGTTATTACCAAAGAACAGACTCTCGCCGTACAGCTGGGTAAAGCGCCCTGCACGCAGGTTGAGGTTCATATCATTGACGGAGTAGCGACCATAGACAAAGGCGTCCAGCAGCTCAGCCTTTCTTCCATGCAGGTCACGGGTTTCATCGGTGAACTGGTCAGAACGCCGCACCGATGTCGAGTTGACCAGCGCACCATCCAGCGCACCCGGGTTGTCATTGCCCTGGTTATAGACATCGTCATACCAGGCAGCCCCACTGAGCCGCAGACCGTAGTTACGCTTGTAGCGAAGATCAATTTCGGAAAGCAGATCCAGGCGATTGGAAATCAGCCCCCTGCCGAAGTTCAGATCACCATCGTTGGTGTTGGCCTGTACTCCGATGGAGTCATCTCCAACACTGCTGTCAGCCTTGGCGACCCGCCAGGCCGCACTGTACTTGATGGTATTATCCCAAGTCAGGCGCAGATCGGGATTGCCTGTGTCGATCTGGAAGGCGTTGGCGGTACCCGCGCCCATAACGGCACAAGCACCAGCGACGGCCAGACACAGGGTGCTCAAGCTGAATCTGGCAGAGTTGGCTTTATGAGCCATATCCATATCCTCAGATTGTTATTTTTGTATTGGTAGAAGGCGCCCGTCCCAAACTCCAGAAGGGGTCGCCAATGTCAGGTTATTCTGGCCAAAAGTTACCATCCAATACCAAATTCACAGGCAGTTGATACCTTTTTAGTATCAACCGATGGTAGGCTCGCTATAAACCGGCTGGAGCATGACCCCGGGTCATTACGCTGGTCGACGCGTTATCGCTGATGAGAGATCAGATCCATGGAACTACGTCATTTACGCTATTTCATCGCGGTTGCCGAAGAGGGACATATCGGCCGGGCTGCCACGCGCCTGCATATATCCCAGCCGCCTCTGACCCGGCAGATTCAACAACTGGAAGAAGAGCTGGATGTGCAGTTATTCACCCGCACGCTGTCAATGGCCATTAATTTTGACCCACTTTTGGCCAATAGAATTGACCCACTTGCTCACCGCTAACCGGCGGTTTTCTGCTTCAAACGATAGCTCTCACCTCCCAGCATAAAAATGTGTGAATGGTGGATTACGCGGTCGATGATGGGCACGGCCACGTTATCGTCATGGAAGAACTCGCCCCAGCTGGTGAAGTCCTTGTTCGTGGTCAGGATCACCGAGCGGTACTCGTACAGGTTGTTGATCAACTGGAACAGGTTGTAACGGGCCTGACGGGTCATCGGCAGGTAGCCCAGCTCATCGATGATCAGCACATCATATTTGCTCAGCTGATTGAGTCGCTTCTTCAACTCGCCCTTCATCTCCGCCAGCTCCAGATCCTCGACCAGTGCCAGAGCAGTGCGGAACAGCACCTTGTAACCAGCCTGGACCGCCTTGTGGCCAATCCCAATGGCCAAGTGGGTCTTGCCCACCCCCGGTGGCCCAATGAACACCAGGTTGTCGCGGTTGTCGATAAAGCTGAAGTCCAGCAAGGCATTGACCTGTCGCTTGGTAATAGTGGTCTGGTGCCGGTAATCAAAGGCCTCCAGATGCTTCTCCGAGGGAAACTGAGCCTGTTTGAGGTTGCGGCTCACACGACTACTCGAACGGGCGTTGATCTCATGCT
>CAYYUQ010000150.1:0-3367 GCA_964474945.1 uncultured Halopseudomonas sp.
GCAGCGGCCTGGGCAAGACTGCCGGCCGCGGCCACAAGGGTTTGACTTCGCGCTCTGGCGGTACTGTCGCTCCAGGTTTCGAGGGTGGTCAACAACCGTTGCACCGCCGTCTGCCCAAGTTCGGCTTTACCTCCCGCATTGCGATGGTCACTGCCGAAATTCGCACCAGTGAGCTGAACAAGCTGGACGTTGATGTCATCGATCTGCAAGCTTTGAAAGATGCCAACATCATCGGCAGCAAATATGTACGTGCCAAAGTCGTTCTGTCCGGCGATGTAACCAAAGCGGTTACTATTAAAGGCCTGAAGGCTACCAAGGGTGCCCGTGCAGCAATCGAGGCAGCTGGCGGCAAGATCGAGGAATAAGGACTACATGGCTAAGCAAGGTGCTCTCTCTGGAATGAATCAAGGCGGCCTGAGTGAACTATGGGGGCGGTTACGCTTCCTGTTCCTGGCAATCATCGTTTACCGAATTGGCGCGCATATACCGGTGCCCGGTATCAACCCTGATCGCCTGGCTGATATGTTCAGACAGAACGAGGGAACCATCCTTAGCCTGTTCAACATGTTCTCGGGCGGAGCCCTGGAGCGGATGAGTATCTTCGCTCTGGGGATCATGCCGTATATCTCTGCATCGATCATTATGCAGTTGATGACGGCGGTGAGCCCTTCGCTTGAGCAGTTGAAGAAGGAGGGTGAGTCCGGCCGTCGCAAGATCAGCCAGTACACGCGTTATCTGACGTTGTTATTGGCACTGATTCAGGCGGTGGGTATGGCTGTCGGCCTATCCAGTCAGGGCGTCGCGTTCAACACTGGTTTCGGCTTCTATTTCATAGCTGTCGTGACTTTTGTGTCGGGTGCCATGTTCATGATGTGGTTGGGCGAGCAGATCACCGAGCGGGGTATCGGTAACGGTATCTCCATGTTGATCTTCGCCGGTATTGTCGCCGGTCTGCCGAGTGCCATCGGACAGTCCTTCGAGTCGGCTCGTCAGGGTGATATCAATATCTTTGCCCTGATCGTGATCGGCTTGCTGGCTGTGGCCATGGTTGCCTTCGTGGTGTTTGTTGAGCGCGGCCAGCGGCGGATTACTGTCAACTATGCCAAGCGTCAGCAGGGCCGCAAGGTGTTCGCGGCACAAACCAGTCATTTGCCCCTCAAGGTCAACATGGCGGGTGTAATTCCGGCGATCTTCGCCAGTAGTATCCTGCTGTTCCCGGCGTCGCTGGGTACCTGGTTCGGCCAGGGTGAAGGTATGGAGTGGCTGCTGAGCATCACTCGTGCGCTGGAAACCGGGCAGCCGTTGAATATCATTCTGTTCAGTGCGGGGATCATTTTCTTCTGCTTCTTCTACACAGCCTTGATGTTCAACCCCAAGGATGTTGCTGACAACCTGAAGAAGTCAGGTGCTTTCATTCCGGGTATCCGCCCGGGTGAACAGTCCGCTCGCTATATCGACGGCGTTCTGACACGCCTGACCATGTTCGGTGCGTTGTACATGACTGCGGTGTGTCTGTTGCCGCAGTTCCTGATGGTATCGGCTAACGTGCCGTTCTATCTGGGCGGTACCTCGTTGCTGATCGTTGTTGTGGTTGTTATGGACTTCATGTCCCAAGTACAATCGCACCTCGTTTCTCAGCAGTACGAGTCTCTTTTGAAGAAATCGAACCTGAAGGGTTACGGCAGCGGCATGCTGCGCTGACCTTCGGGATTGGAGAAAGCTATGAAAGTTGCAGCATCAGTCAAGAAGCTTTGCCGTAACTGCAAAGTCATCCGTCGCAACGGTAGCGTGCGGGTTATTTGCAGCGCTGAGCCCCGTCACAAGCAGCGCCAGGGTTGATCAAACAACCTGCACTGATTGAAGACTACGTCTCAGGATAACCGCCACCCGACCAGTAAAATGGTCGGGTGGTTGATTTTATTATTTGTTAGCGCTACCCTACTGCACCCTTTTTCTCGCAACCTGGTTGTGTCGGGTTGAGTCAGGTAGCTGTCAGACGGAGTAAATTTGGATGGCCCGTATTGCAGGCGTCAACATCCCGGATAACAAGCATGCTGTTATCTCTCTGACCTATATTTTTGGTATCGGTCAAACCAAGGCACAGCAGATCTGTGCCGCCACTGGCATTGAGCCCAGTGTAAAAATCAAGGATCTGAGCGAGGAGCAGATTGATCTGCTGCGTAACGAGGTTGCCAAGAGTAACACCGAAGGTGACCTGCGCCGCGCGATCAACATGAACATCAAGCGTCTCATGGATCTGGGTTGCTATCGTGGTCTGCGTCATCGTCGTGGTCTTCCGGTTCGCGGCCAGCGCACCAAGACCAATGCTCGTACCCGCAAGGGTCCGCGCAAGCCGATCCGTAAGTAATCGCGAAGGAATATACAGATATGGCTAAGCCTGCTGCTCGTGTTCGTAAAAAAGTCAAAAAGACGGTGGTTGATGGGATCGCCCATATCCACGCTTCTTTTAATAACACCATCATTACCATTACCGACCGTCAGGGCAATGCTCTGAGCTGGGCGACTTCTGGTGGTTCCGGATTCCGTGGTTCGCGTAAAAGCACCCCGTTTGCTGCTCAGGTAGCAGCCGAGCGTGCTGGTCAAGCCGCGCTGGAATATGGTTTGAAAAACCTCGACGTTAATGTGAAGGGCCCTGGCCCGGGTCGTGAATCTGCAGTGCGTGCGCTGAACTCTTGTGGTTACAAGATCAGCAGCATTACTGATGTCACCCCCATCCCACATAACGGCTGTCGCCCGCCCAAGAAGCGCCGCGTGTAATCAGGAGACGGTTAAATGGCTAGATATATTGGTCCCAAATGTAAGCTGTCTCGTCGCGAAGGCACTGATCTGTTCCTCAAGAGCGGTGTTCGCGCGCTAGACTCCAAGTGCAAGCTGGAGAGCCCTCCAGGTGTGCATGGTCAGCGTCGTGGTCGTCTCTCCGAGTACGGCACTCAGTTGCGCGAGAAGCAAAAAGTTCGTCGTATCTATGGCGTTCTGGAACGTCAGTTCAGCAACTACTACAAGGAAGCTGCCCGTCTGAAAGGCGCTACCGGTGAGAACCTGCTGCAACTGTTGGAGCGTCGCCTGGATAACGTGGTTTACCGCATGGGCTTTGGCGCAACCCGCTCCGAAGCACGTCAGCTGGTCTCCCACAAGGCAATCAGTGTCAACGGCAAGACCGTGAATATCGCTTCCTACCTGGTTTCCCCGGGTGACGTGGTAGCTGTTCGCGAAAAAGCCAAGAACCAGCTGCGCATTAACGGTGCGCTGGAACTGGCGGCCCAGCGTGGCCAGGCAGAGTGGTTGCAAGTAGATGCTGCCAAGAAGGAAGGTGTCTTCAAGAGCCTGCCCGCACGGAGTGATCTGT
>CAYYUQ010000151.1:0-3361 GCA_964474945.1 uncultured Halopseudomonas sp.
TGCAACGCATGGAGCAGGACTTGGGCACGCAATTGGACTGGGTGGCGGTGGATCACTGGAACACCGACAACCCGCATACTCATATCGTTTTAAGGGGGCGGGATGATCAGGGTGGGGATTTAATCATCTCCCGCGATTACATCGCCGATGGTATGCGGCGACGGGCTTGCGAACTAGCCACCGAATGGTTGGGGCCGCGCACCGAACTGGAGATCCAGCACAGTCTGCAACGGGAGGTCGAACAGGAACGCTGGACCGGTCTGGATCGCACCCTGAAGCGCGAGGCAGAGGACGGCCTGCTCGATATGCGAAAGCTTGCTGAGCCGCACCTGAAACGTCAGCGCCTTTTATTGATTGGTCGGCTGCAGTGGTTGCAGCGCATGGGGCTGGCGAGCGAACGACAGCCCGGCGGCTGGATGATCCATCCGGAGGCGGAGCGGACACTGCGAACGATGGGAGAGCGGGGCGACATTATCCGCACCATGCAGCGAGCCATGAGCGGAAGGCAATGTGAACTGGATGTGTTCGAACCGACTGAAGACGCCAGTCCTATCATCGGCCGTGTCGCGGCCAAGGGCCTCGCTGACGAATTGAACGATAGGGGTTACCTGATGCTCGATGGCATCGACGGCAAGGCGCATTACGTGGCGCTGCCTGCCAAGGTGGAACTGGGAGAGTTCCCCATGGGTGCCGTGGTTGAAGCAACAGGTGTTGGCAAAGTCCGCGCTGTGGATCGAGATATTGCTTCACTGACTGAGGAGGGTTTGTACCGTATGAACCCGGATCAGATTCAACGGACTTTAAATACTCCTGGACGTGATCCTGAAGACGTACTGACCTCCCATCGCCGCCGGCTGGAAGCCTTGCGCCGCGCTGGCATCGTGGAGCGCCTGGGCGACGACGTCTGGCGCGTACCGGCCGATCTACCGGAGCAGGGTCGCCAATACGATCGACAGCGTAGCGGTGGCATTGCCGTGACCCTGAAATCCCACATTTCCATCGAGCGCCAAGCCCGGTCGATAGGTGCCACCTGGTTGGATCAGCAACTGATAGACGGGAGGAATGTCGGTGGTGGCCAGGGCTTCGCTGCCGAGGTCGGAAGCGCCCTACAACAGCGAGCTGATTTCCTGGTGGAAGAAGGCCTGGCGGAGAAACGAGGCCGTCGTGTCATCCTTGCCCGCAATCTGCTGGCCACACTGCGCAACAAGGAACTGGCGAAAGTAGCGGAAGGCATCACGGCGGAAACCGGCCTGGAGTTTCGACCGTCCGCCGATGGCGAACGAGTAAGCGGTATCTATCGCCGCAGCCTGATGCTCACCAGTGGCCGTTTTGCCATGCTGGACGATGGCACGGGGTTCAGCCTGGTGCCCTGGAAGCCGGTGATCGAACAGCGGCTGGGGCGGTCGCTGTCGGCTGTGGTGCGGGGCAGTGGTGCCAGTTGGGAATTAGGGCGATCTCGGGGAGCCAGTATTGGCTAATGCCTTCAACCGGGTTGCTGTAGTCAATGGATATACCACCACCAAGGGTGCTTGGGTGGCGTTGTGTCAGTTGCATCTTGGATAAAGAGAGCGGCGAATAATATGAAAACAGTCAGCAGCAATAGGCCTTTAAGCCATGTTGGTAAACGTTGTTTAGTCTGCAATTTTTGGGGATGCTCGTTATGCATCGTTCTCTCCCTGCGATGGATCAGCAGGCAAAGTCTGGTTGCATTCGCCCCGGTGGTATAGGGACAGTTAGCGCATATTGTGCCAGTACACAGTTGTAAATAAATTAGCTGTTATGCATAACAGATTGGGGCATTCCTGATGAAGGATGGTGCCTATTGTACCGATGCAACAGTGCACAACGTCGCCATTGGCTAGATGCTATTAACATCTTTTCGCGTCACTAACGCCGCAAGGGTGGACAGGGCCTTCATCGCTGTTTCATCCCAGCGGCAGGCACAGGAAAGACGAACAAAATTTTGGTATTTCCGGTTTGCTGAGAAGATGGGGCCTGGCGCGATACTGATGCCACGGGCCATGGCCTGCCGGGCCAGTTCGAGGCTGTTGACGTCTTTGGGCAGCTCCACCCAGATGACAAACCCGCCCTCGGGTCGTGTAATGCGGGTGCCTTCGGGGAACAGGGTCATGACGGTGCCGGACATACGGGAAACGGCGAGAGCATAGTCGTTTTTCACCTTGCGCAGATGGCGTTCGTACTGGCCGCCCTCCAGCAGTGAGGCGACAGCGAGCTGGGGGATCGTGGGTGTGGCAAGGTTCAACACATATTTCATGTACTCCACCTGTTGCTGGTGGCGTCCCGGTACGATCCAGCCGATGCGCAGCCCCGGCGCCAGGGTCTTGGAAAATGAGCCGCAATACAGCACATCCCCGGCTTGCGATAGCGCCTTGCAAATGGACGGTCTCCCGGTACTGAACCCGAGGTCGCCATAGACATCATCTTCCACCAGGGGAATGTTACGGCTCGCCAGCAACTCCACCAACCTGGCCTTGTGGTCGTCCGGCATGCAGCTTCCCAGGGGGTTGCTGAAGTTGGGTGTCACCGCGCAGGCCTTGATGGGCCACTGTTCCAGGGCAAGCTCAAGGGCCTCCAGGGAGATGCCGGTACGGGGATGGGTGGGAATTTCCAGGGCTTTCAGGCCGAGGTTGTCGATGACCTGGAGCAGCCCGTAGAACGTCGGTGATTCAACGGCCACCACATCGCCGGGCTTGGTGACGGCCCGCAGCGCCAGGGAGAGGGCTTCCTGGCAGCCGTTGGTGATCACGATCTCGTCGGGGTGGACGGGGCAGCCCGCCTCCACCATGCGCCGGGCAATCTGCCGGCGCAAGGCGGGCAGGCCGGGGGGGAATTCGTAGGCGGCAACACTGTTCCTGTGGAACCTGGCGGCCTGGGTTATGGCCCGCTCAATGGCGCGAACCGGCAGGAACGAGGCGTCGGGTACCGCAGCTCCCAGCTGTATGACCGACGGGTCATGGGATGCCTTGCCCATATTGAGCACCAGGGCCTGCCCGTTGACAGGCACAGGCTTGTTGGGTGGCCTGGATGTCAACGGCTCCGGGGCCAGTGGCTGGGATTTTTCCCGCAGATAATACCCTGAGCGGTTGCGCGCCTCGATCAGGCCGGCATCTTCCAGGTGGCGGTAGGCGGTGATGACCGTCGCGATACTGACGTTACGTTGCTTGCTGAGGGTGCGTACCCCGGGGAGCCTGTCGCCGGGCTGGTAGATACCCCGCTCGATACCCGCCTTTAGTTCATCGGCAACCTGTTGATACAGCGTTTCCATTTGTGGACTTTCCAATAGAGATTAACCAGTACAGTTTGAGCCTGTTTTTACCGGTACAGATTTTTTAAAATTGAA
>CAYYUQ010000152.1:0-3269 GCA_964474945.1 uncultured Halopseudomonas sp.
CGGACAGCCCCTGTTCGCAAACGGCCATCACAGGGTTTATCTGAATGTCCTTTGCTTCTCTCGGCCTGTCCGATGCGCTGATGCGCGCTATTGCTGCAACCGGTTATACCACTCCTACCCCCGTCCAATTGCAGGCCATCCCTGCCGTATTGGAAGGCCGCGACCTGATGGTTGCCGCCCAGACCGGCACGGGCAAGACTGCCGGCTTCTCCTTACCGATTCTTGAGCGGCTGTTTCCTGACGGCCAACGTCCTGCCGACTACAAACGTGTACCCAAGCAGGTACGCGCCCTGATCCTGACCCCCACGCGTGAGCTGGCTGCCCAGGTGCATGACAACATCCGCTCCTACGCTACCGAACTGCAGCTGCACAGCGCCTGCATATTTGGCGGCGTTGGTGCCAATCCGCAGATCAAGGCGCTGGCCCCGGGCCTGGATATACTGGTGGCCTGCCCCGGCCGCCTGCTGGATCTGGTTGGCCAGCGCGCTGTGGATCTATCGGCGGTTGAATACTTTGTCCTGGATGAAGCCGACCGCATGCTCGACATGGGTTTTATCCATGATGTGAAAAAGGTGATCGCCAAGCTGCCGAACAAGCGTCAGAACCTGCTGTTCTCGGCAACCTTCTCCGGTGAAATTACCGAACTGGCCAATCGTCTGCTGCATAACCCGACGCGTATTCAGGTAACGCCGCTGAACACCACCGTCGAGCGCATCGAGCAGCGTGTGTACCGTGTCCAGGCTGGCCACAAACGCGCTCTGGTAGCGCACCTGATCACCATGGGTGCCTGGGAGCAGGTGCTGGTCTTCACCCGTACCAAGCACGGCGCCAACCGCCTGGCCGAGTATCTGGAAAAGAACGGTCTGCCCGCCGCCGCGATCCACGGCAACAAGAGCCAGAGCGCCCGTACCAAGGCCCTGGCTGACTTCAAGGCAAACAGGATTCGCGTACTGGTAGCCACCGATATCGCCGCCCGCGGTCTGGATATCGATCAGCTGCCCCACGTGGTCAACTTCGAACTGCCCAACGTGGCTGAAGATTATGTACACCGTATCGGCCGCACCGGCCGCGCCGGTCGCAGTGGCGAAGCCGTATCCCTGGTCAGCCCTGATGAAGAGAAACTGCTCAAGGCCATCGAACGGATGACCCGCCAGAAGTTCGAGGAAGGCGATCTGCAGGGCTTTGTCCCGCCGGCCCAGGCCGAGCTCAACAGTGATCGACCAGAACGCACGCGCAACAGCACGCCTGCGCGCGGTCGTGGCCAACGCCCGGCCGGTGCAAGTGCAGCGCCGCGCAATCAGAGTCGTAGTGATAAGCCACGCGCCAACACTAACAACAAGCCACGCCGTCCGCCGCAACGCATGCCCGGCGTCGTTGAGCCGGAAGATGCCGTAGCCCGCGAGCGGCGCCTGCAGGCCATGGGTAACCGGGTAGTGCCGGACACCACCACAGCCGCACCAAAGCGTCAGCGTCCCCGTCGTGAGAAGCCTGCTCTGCTGGGCAACTGAACCACCTCTCTGTGCAGGGCTCCGGAATTCGTCCGGAGCCCGACCCCGCTCTACCCTCCGCCGACGTCACCCGCTTCATCCGCGACTAACAACGACGCACCCGCTTACCTGCCGCTCTCATCGGAACTGTGCACCAATCCAACTATTGCCAGAAAAATGGTTGGTAATGTCTCCGAGCGTCTATAGTCAATCTTCACCCTAAACAGTTCTACTGAATAGACAGGAGGTTTCCAGGAGATGAAACGCACCATTTGTGGGTTCATGCTACTCATCGCTGTAACTCTGTCGGCTCAGGCAGAACGTTTGACTCCCACCCCCGAAGCAGGACTGTGGCGCAGCGAAAGCCGCATCCTCACCAATCATGAGCAGGCCTTGCGCGCAGCCAGTGAGGCACAGCCGTTGTCCGAACTGTCCACTACCGCCTATCGCACCCTGATGGATATCGCGATCAGCGAAGCCGCACCTGAGATCGTCATGGAGTGTATCGCTGCCAATCAAGCCGCCGAGCTGGGGCACCTGTTCAATCTGCAACGGATCATCCAGCGCAAACTGCCGGAATGTGATCTGAATCTGCAAAAGGTGGATCGTTCCTCTATCAGGGTTATGGGTAACTGTCGCGCTCGGCAGGGTCTCAACGGTGCTCTGCATGGCTATGTTGAGTTCATCAGCAGCCATGAGATTCACGCCTCCTTTCTCGGTAGCGATCAATCGCTTGCACGCAGCGGCGCGTCATCCAAATCCACTCAGGCGAACGTTCAACGCCATGAAGTACATCGCTGGACTTCGCCTGATTGCGGACAGGTACAGCCCAGCGAAACCCTCTCCTTCTGAGTCTGTGTAGCCATATCGCAGTGCTCGTCTAGACTGATAGCAGACAACAGGAAAGGGGTTGGCTCATGCTGAAACACTGTATCCTTGGCTTCGATTACTCAGAAAGCTGGCAGAAGACCTGCGATCTGCTGCCGCCCATATTGCAGTTGGCTGGCGTACAGAAGTTAACGCTGGTCTACGCAGTGGATACCACTCGCCGGAGCAGCATAGAAGACAGCGAAGCAGCCGCAGCAAGCCATCTGGAGGAACTGGCGGGCACGCTCAGTGCCGAATGGGGTATCCCGGTGAATTATGCTGTGCAGCGCGGCTTTGCTGCGACTGAACTGCATGACGCCGCGCGGCGGCACAAGGCTGACGGCTTGATCGTCCTGAACCAGAGCCATTCGGCTGGCCGCGCGTTATTTTACGGCAACATCACCCTCAACCTGGCCAGACTTACCCAACTACCGCTACTGATTATCCCATCCGACAGTCAGGCCATTGAGCCTACTGGAACCGTATTACTGGCAACCGATGGATCACCCCCAGCGCAGGTGGCGCAGCGAGCGTTCGAGCATTTTCTCGGCGGAGGTCGACACGGCTTGGTGCTATGGGTAGAGACGGATGAAGTCGACAACACAGCGACCATCAACCAGCAGATTGCGGAACTGGTCAGTCGCCACGATCAGGTCGTAGCCCGACGCTGCAAGGGGTCGGCCATCCGTGAAATTGTCAGAGCAGCTGAAGATGAACAGGCGGCTCTGGTAATACTGGGCAAGCGTGGCACCACGCCAATTCAGAACCTGATGATCGGCAGCACCGCCGAGGGTGTCGCCAGGGAATGTCGCCAACCTGTTCTGTTGATTCCCGCCAGTAGCGAGATCTGAAAGGACGTCAAACATCGAGTAGGGTGAGGCGTCGCCGCCTCATCCCTCTCACAGAACCGTACGT
>CAYYUQ010000153.1:0-3269 GCA_964474945.1 uncultured Halopseudomonas sp.
TACGGTTCTGTGAGAGGGATGAGGCGGCGACGCCTCACCCTACTCGATGTTTCTGCGCTATTCTGGCTGACACTCAATACTGACTCGTACCCGATTGATTTCCCGCCGAAAGAACTGGCTCACCGTCGTCTGCTCACCAGGTCGCAGGCGTAACCGTCTTGGCACAGGCCGCTCCGGGCCGTTGGTGAAGCCAACCTGACACTGCAGAACCACGGATTCCCGACTGGTCAGCATCACCGCGGCCATATTGGCCAGATCTGTCGTGCTGACCAGTACCCGGGCCTCCGCCGGCGGCGCCACATCAATTGGAAAGGCCGCCGCGGTCAACGGCAGGCTCAGCGCTATCCCGAACAACGCGAAAAATTGGTACATTGCCTTTCATCTCCGCAGCATATTGTTATTTACCATAGGCCAGAGGCCCCCTTGATGAAAGCACCGCGTGTCACCCTGGAGCAATGGCGTACTCTGCAAGCCGTTGTGGATCACGGCGGCTTTGCCCAGGCTGCTGAAGCCCTGCACCGCTCCCAGTCCTCTGTCAGCTACACAGTTGCTCGCATGCAAGAACAGCTGGGCGTCCCGCTGCTGGAAATCGTAGGGCGCAAGGCGGTGCTGACGGAAGCCGGCTCCGTACTGTTACGCCGCTCGCGGCACCTGTTAAAGGAAGCCCAGCAACTGGAGGAGCTGGCCTGGAACATGGATCAGGGCTGGGAAGCCGAGGTACAGCTGGTGGTTGAGGCAGCCTATCCCACCGAGCGCCTGGCCCGCGCCTTGGAAGCCTTTATCCCGCAAAGTAAAGGCTGCCGTGTGCAGCTGCGTGAAGAGGTCCTGTCGGGTGTCGAGGAGCATTTGCACAACGGCACCGCGGATCTGGCCATCTCCGGCATCAGTATTCCCGGTTATCTGCCACAACAGCTCAATGCCGTCGAATTCGTTGCGGTAGCCCACCCCGACCATCCGCTGCACAGACTCAACCGCGCTCTGGCGCACAGCGATCTTGAAAACCACCTGCAGGTCGTGATCCGCGACTCCGGACGCCAGCAACCACGCAGCGAAGGCTGGCTGGGTGCCGAGCAGCGCTGGACGGTGACCAACATGAGCACCTCACTGAAGCTGATATCCCGCGGCCTCGGGTTCGCCTGGTTGCCCATACATGAGATTGCCGAGCGTCTGGAGCGCGGCACACTCAAGATACTACCGCTGCAGCAGGGTCAGAACCGTGCTGCCAACATGTACCTCTACGCCAATAAGGAAAAACCCTTAGGGCCAGCCACCAAAATACTCGCCGAGCTTATTGTCCAGCACTCCCACGACACCTGAGCAGCCAAAGCTGAAACCGGCGTTGAGTCCGGTTGCGCTTGTGCTTACACTCCTTGCCAGATAACTGCGTGCACATGCCACCCGGCATGGCCCATCGATACACTTGGAGCCCCGAATGCTGAAGAAACTGATTGGAACCTGCGCCATCGCACTGTTTGCCACTACTGCCCTGGCGGATAACCCCCGCGTACTGCTGAGCACCAGCCACGGCGATATCGAAATCGAACTGAATCAGGAAGCGGCGCCCATCAGCGTGGAGAACTTCCTGCGCTATGCTGACGCCGGCCATTATGATGGTCTGATCTTCCACCGGGTCATCCCCGGCTTCATGATCCAGGGTGGTGGCTTTGATACCAACATGCGTCAGCGTGCGGTAGGCGAGCCGATCAAGAACGAAGCCGACAATGGCCTGAAGAATGACCGCTATACCATCGCCATGGCCCGCACCCAGGTACGTGACAGCGCAACCAGCCAGTTCTACATCAACCTGGACAATAATGACTTTCTTAACAACGGTTCGCGTGACTTCGGTTACGCCGTATTCGGCAAGGTAGTCAGCGGCGAACACGTGGTAGAAACCATCGGTAAGGTACAGACCGTTCGTCAGGCAGGCCACAGTGACGTGCCGGTCAACCCGGTAATGATCAACAGCGCCAAGCGGATTGATAACGCAGAATAAACACGTACAGGCATCCCGGAGCGGGCTTATTCCGCCCTGCGGTAAGGCAGACAGGTCATCGCATCCTGCGCATAGGCCTTGATGCCTTCCCGCTCCTGTAACAGAAAGTCCGCCACTGCCCCGTGCAGCCCCGGCTGTAACTTATGCCACGACTGGGTCAATACCGGCTCGAAACCACGCAACAGCTTATGCTCACCCTGGGCGCCAGCATCAAAGCGCCGCAAACCTTCATCAATACAGCGCTCCATGCCCTGATAAAAGCAGGTCTCGAAATGCAGACTGTCATATTCTTCGAGGCAACCCCAATAGCGGCCATACAGGGTATGCTCATCTGCGAGAAAGAAAGCACCTGCCACATCCCGCCCCTGATGCCGGGCAAATACCAGCCGCAGCGAGTCAGCCAGACTCTCCCCCAGCAGGGTAAAGAACGCCGGCGTCAGATAGGGCTGTCGCCCCCGCTTGAGATAGGTGGCAGCGTAAAAAGGATAAAACCGCGTCCAGTCCGCAGAACTGATTTCATCACCCGCCAGCCACTCGAATCCGATCCCCTGCGCAGCAATAATCTGCCGCTCCTTGCGAAAGTTCTTGCGCTTGCGTGAGTTGCAGGCCGCCAGAAAATCATCGAAACAGCGGTAATCACGATTGAACCAGTGGAACTGACAACCCAGCCGCTGCAGCCAGCCTTGCTGCTGTAACCAGGCGTCTTCCCCTCCATCATTGAACAGCAGATGCAGCCCCGACACCCGCCCGCTTTGCAGTTCCTGATCCAGGCTGTCGAGCAGCAACCGGGCTGCGCCGTCACTGCTGGTCAGCAAGCGCGGCCCCTGCACCGGGGAAAAGGGTATCGCCGAGAGGTACTTCGGGTAATAACGACGCCCTGCCCGCTCCCAAGCCTCTGCCCACTGAAAATCGAATACATACTCGCCATAGGAGTGCTGCTTCAGATACAGCGGCAGCACCGCCTGCACGACGCCATCCTGCCGTACCACCCGGTGGGCAGGAGTCCAGCCGGTGGCGGGCGTAACCGAACCACTTTCTTCCAGCGCATGGAGAAATCCGTGGCGCAGAAAGGGATAGCCTCCGGGTAATAACGCATCCCACTGCGCCGCACTGATCTGCGAAATACTGCTTATGGTGTCCAGTTCCAGCAATTGCACATGCCACTCCGACCTGACTGTGATGTGCAGAGTATCGCACCTGCCACAACCACAAAGCGATGAGACATCGAGTAGGGTGAGGCGTCGCCGCCTCATCCCTCTCACAGAACCGTACG
>CAYYUQ010000154.1:0-3262 GCA_964474945.1 uncultured Halopseudomonas sp.
CTGTTACGGTGGTTGAAGTCGAGCCAAACCGTATCACTCAAGTCAAGACCCGCGACATAGATGGCTATAGCGCCATCCAAGTCACCGTGGGCGAGCGTCGCGCTAACCGCGTGAGCAAGCCGATGGCTGGGCACTTTGCCAAAGCTAATACTGCTGCAGGTCGCAGCGTATGCGAATTCCGCCTGGAAGACGGCGCCGAGTTCGAAGCGGGTGCAGAAGTCAATGTAGGTATTTTCGAGGCTGGCCAGAAGGTTGACGTTACCGGTCAATCCAAAGGTAAAGGCTTTGCCGGTACCATCAAGCGCTGGAACTTCCGCGGTCAGGATGCCACCCACGGCAACTCTGTTTCCCACCGTGTACCGGGTTCCATTGGCCAATGCCAGACCCCGGGTCGCGTATTCAAGGGCAAGAAGATGGCCGGTCATATGGGCGCTGAGCAAGTGACCGTACAGACCCTGGAAATCGTGCGCGTTGACGCCGAACGTAACTTGCTGCTGATCAAGGGCCCGGTTCCCGGTGCGCCAGGTAGCGACGTCATTGTTCGCCCGGCAGTCAAGGCCAAGGGTTAAGGGGGAGTTCACATGAATTTGAATGTAGCTGGTGCAAGCGCGATCGAAGTTTCCGATCTGACCTTTGCAACCGAGTTTAACGAAACCCTGGTTCACCAGGCTGTTGTTGCCTACATGGCTGGTGGCCGTCAGGGCACCAAACAGCAGAAGACCCGTTCTGAAGTGGCCGGCGGCGGCAAGAAGCCCTGGCGTCAGAAGGGCACCGGTCGTGCCCGTGCCGGTACCATCCGCAGCCCGATCTGGCGCGGGGGCGGTACCACTTTCGCAGCTCGTCCGCGTAACTTCGAGCAGAAGCTGAACCGTAAGATGTACCGTGGTGCCCTGCGCTCGATTCTGTCCGAGCTGGTGCGTCAGGATCGTCTGGTCGTGGTTGACAGTTTTGCAGTGGATGCACCGAAGACCAAGTCCCTGGTTGGCAAGCTCAAAGAGCTCAACCTGGAAAACGTGCTGATCGTTACCGATAGCCTGGATACCAATCTGTATCTGGCTGCGCGCAACCTGCCCCACGTCGACGTTCGTGATGTGCAGGGTTCAGACCCGGTCAGCCTGATCGCTTACGACAAGGTACTGATCACCGTACCTGCTGTTAAGAAGTTCGAGGAGATGCTGGGATGAACCAGGAGCGCATTTTCAAAGTACTGCTCGGCCCGCATGTATCCGAGAAGGCTACCGGCTTGGCTGAAACCAAAAGCCAGATCGTGTTCAAAGTGGATACCACTGCGACCAAGCTGGAAATCAAGAAAGCCGTTGAACAACTGTTTAACGTCAAGGTCGAGAAGGTTTCGACCCTGAATGTCAAAGGCAAGACCAAGCGAACCGTTCGCGGACTGGGCAAGCGTAATGACTGGAAGAAGGCCTATGTCAGCCTGCAGCCCGGTCAGGACATCGACTTCGCCAGCGCTGAATAAGAAAGGGGTACATCATGGCAATTGTTAAATGTAAACCTACTTCCGCTGGCCGCCGCTTCGTTGTAAAGGTCGTAAGCTCGGACCTGCACAAGGGTGCTCCCTATGCACCTCTGCTGGAGAAGCAAGGCAAGTCTGGTGGACGTAACAATAATGGTCGTATCACCACGCGTCATCGTGGTGGCGGTCATAAGCAGCACTACCGTCTGGTCGATTTTCGTCGCAACAAGGATGGCATTCCAGCCACCGTTGAGCGCGTCGAATACGATCCGAACCGTACCGCTCATATTGCTCTGCTGAAATATGCCGACGGTGAGCGCCGCTACATCATCGCACCCAAGGGTGTGGTAGCTGGCGATCAGCTGCTCAACGGTGCAGAAGCCCCGATCAAGCCGGGTAACTGCCTGCCGCTGCGCAATATTCCGGTTGGTAGCACCATCCATGCCATCGAGTTGAAGCCGGGCAAGGGTGCTCAGGTAGCACGCAGTGCCGGTGCTTCCGTACAGTTGGTTGCCCGTGAAGGCGCTTACGTCACTCTTCGCCTGCGTTCCGGCGAAATGCGTAAGGTGCTTGGCGAGTGCCGTGCCACCCTGGGTGAAGCATCCAACGGTGAACACAGTCTGCGCTCACTGGGTAAAGCTGGTGCCACTCGCTGGCGCGGAGTACGTCCGACCGTTCGTGGTGTTGCCATGAACCCGGTTGATCACCCACATGGTGGTGGTGAAGGTCGTACTTCTGGTGGTCGTCATCCGGTGTCGCCATGGGGCTTCCCCACCAAGGGTGCCAAGACTCGGTCCAACAAGCGCACTGACAATATGATTGTCCGTCGTCGCAGCAAGTAATAGAGGGGAAACGACGTGCCGCGTTCTCTGAAGAAAGGTCCTTTTATCGATCTTCACCTGTTGAAGAAGGTCGAAACCGCAGCAGAAAAGAACGATCGCAAGCCAGTCAAGACCTGGTCGCGCCGTTCCATGGTTCTGCCGCAGATGGTCGGTCTGACCATCGCAGTACATAACGGTCGCCAGCATGTTCCGGTTATTGTTACCGAAGACATGGTCGGCCATAAGTTGGGCGAATTTGCTGCCACCCGTACCTATCGTGGTCACGTGGCAGACAAGAAAGCCAAGCGCTAAGGGGTTAGGAAGATGGAAGTAGCCGCTACAGTCAAGGGCGCCAACCTTTCTGCCCAGAAAGCACGCCTGGTTGCCGACCAGATCCGCGGGAAGAAAGTGGACGAGGCCCTGAATCTGCTGACTTTCAGCAACAAGAAAGCCGCTGATGTCATCAAGAAAGTACTCGAGTCGGCGATTGCCAACGCAGAGCACAACGATGGCGCAGACGTGGATGACCTCAAGGTCTCCACCGTGTTTGTCAACGAAGGTCGCTCTTTGAAGCGCATCATGCCACGTGCCAAAGGCCGTGCTGATCGCATCATCAAGCGGTCTTGCCACATCACGGTCAAGGTTGCTGACAAGTAGGAGTCGATCATGGGTCAGAAAGTAAATCCGACAGGCATTCGCCTCGGGATTGTTAAACAGCACACTTCGGTGTGGTACGCAGATGGCCGCACTTATGCGGACTATCTGAACACTGACCTGAAAGTACGTGCGTACATTCAGGACAAATTGAAAAGCGCTTCCGTCAGTCGCGTTGATATTCAGCGCCCGGCACAGACTGCTCGCATCACCATTCACACTGCCCGTCCGGGTATCGTGATTGGTAAGAAGGGCGAAGACGTCGAGAAGCTGCGTCAGGAACTGACCAGCCAGATGGGTGTTCCGGTGCACA
>CAYYUQ010000155.1:0-3162 GCA_964474945.1 uncultured Halopseudomonas sp.
GCCTACCTGATGGCAGGCCGTTAAGAGCCCGAACACAAAAAACCTGACAGTCCCTACGCCCCTGCTACGACACGCTGTAAATACGTCCCTGTAAGCTCGTTGATGTCATCCCTGACATCAAACGGTCGTATCAGGGGCGTCCCAACGCAACGGCGGTAAACCTTGCAGCTGCTGCGAGTAAAGTCCTCAGCAACTCGGTGTACCAACGCAGAGCCTGCACAGATGTACCAGCAGCAGCGCTTCCCAGCACACAGTGCGGTAAATAAAAAATCCCCGGAGTAGTACCACCTCCGGGGATCTGGTCTGTCAATGGACAGGTCAGTGAGCCACGGCTCCGGTGCGACCGATGCCGGTCTGGCTGCGTACGGTCAGTGCATCGAAGGCATCACGTTCGCGGTCAGCTCGGGCGGTCTTGTCCGTTATTGAGAAGAACCAGATCGCGAAGAACGCCAGCGGGATGGAGACGATGCCCGGGTTGGGGAACGGCATGATCGGCTCGGCGTTACCGAACACGTCCACCCACACCGTCTTGCTCAGCACCACCCAGAGTGTTGCCACCAGCAGGCCGGTGAAGCCGCCGATAACCGCGCCACGGGTGGTGCAACCGCGCCAGGAGATGGACAGCACCAGTACCGGGAAGTTGGCGCTGGCGGCGATGGCGAAGGCCAGGCCCACCATGAAGGCGACGTTCTGATCCTCGAAGATGATGCCCAGCAGGATCGACAATACCCCCAGCACCAGGATCGAGATTTTCGAGATGCGCATTTCCTGCTTCTCGGTAGAGCGCCCGCGGGCGATCACGTTGGCGTACAGGTCATGGGCAATGGATGCAGCACCCGCCAGGGCCAGCCCTGCAACCACGGCGACGATGGTGGCAAAGGTAACGGCCGCCAGGAAGCCGAGCAGAAGACTGCCGCCCACGGCGTTGGACAGATGCACCGCCGCCATGTTGGTGCCACCGATGAGATCCGTCAGCATGTTGAAGCTGCCATCGGCACCCGTATGGAAGAACTCCGGATGACGTACCAGCAGGGCAATCGCGCCGAAGCCGATGATAAAGGTCAGGATGTAGAAATAGCCGATAAAACTGCTGGCCCAGATCACCGATTTGCGGGCTTCCTTGGCGCTGGATACGGTGAAGAAGCGCATCAGGATATGGGGCAGACCAGCGGTACCGAAAGCCAAGGCCAGACCCAGTGACAGGGCATTGAGCGGACTGCTGGTGACAGCTTCGCCGGGCGACATCAGCTCTTCGGCGTAGGGGTGCACGGTCACCGCTTCAGCCAGCATGGCATCCGGGCTGAAATTGAAGGCGTACAACACCAGTATCGACAACAGCGTGCCGCCGGCCAGCATCAGTACCGCCTTGATGATCTGTACCCAGGTGGTGGCGGTCATGCCGCCGAAGAAAACGTAGATCATCATGAGCGCGCCGATGATCACCACCGCGAACTTGTACTCGATACCGAACAGCAGCACGATCAGCTTACCCGCTCCGACCATCTGCGCGATCAGATACAGCGCGATGATCAGCAGGGAGGCGCTGGCGGCAAGGATGCGCACCGGCGTCTGTTCCAATCGGAACGCGGTCACGTCAGCGAAGTTGTAGCGCCCCAGATTACGCAAGCGCTCGGCGACGAGGAACATGACCACCGGCCAGCCAAACAGGAAACCGATGGCGTAGATCACGCCGTAGTAGCCCGAGACATATACCATCCCGGCGATACCGAGAAAGGAGGCGGCCGAAATATAGTCCCCGGCGATCGCCAGCCCATTCTGGAAGCCGGTGATACCACCGCCAGCGGTATAGAAATCCGAGGTGGTCTGTGTCTTGCGTGCGGCCCACCAGGTGATGCCCATGGTGCCGGCGATAAACACCAGGAACATGACGATGGCTTCGGTATTGGCTCCCTGGCCGGTTTCGGCGAATGCCGCAGGCGCAGCCAGGATCAACAGCAGGACGGATAAGAACTTGTTGATTGGGTTCATTGTACGTCCCTCACGATAGCGTCCAGCAGCGGGTCAAACCACTTGTTGCAGACGTAGACGTAGAGCGCGATGAGGATGATGGCGCTGCAAACCACCAGCAGACCGACGAACAGGCCAACGCTCATTGTCCAGTTGGGGCCAAGCGGTTGCGCGAAGACTTCGGGCATAAAGGCCATGGTGAGAATGAAGCCAGCATAGATCGCCAGCGTCAGGCTGAAGAAGATCAGACTGATACGCGTGCGTCCTTTCACCAGCGCCGCATATTTGGGGTGTTTGAGCACTTGCTCCACTACATCTTTTTGCATTGTTATTCTCCGGGGTGGTTGTGCTTGTGCGCTGACAGGGCGCGATGGTTAGGCGATGGGTACGGCAAGGCCTCCTTGTTCGATATGGGCAAGGTGGATGGAGGGGTGTCGGACATCTGGCGGTACTCACGATCAGCAGCGCGGAAATGGGCGGTCGCCAGGCCGAAGCAAAGGCCCAGCAGTGCTAAACCAAGGCCGCTGATGACATAACCGCTGGAGGTGTTGAACAGATTCTCAAGCAGCTCAGGCTTGAGAAAGATCAGGGCCAGGAAGCCCGGGTAAATGATCCCCAGACTGAGCATGAATAGAGGCGATAGCATGCTGCGCCGACGGGGGGAAGAATTGCCTGGCGCAGTGGCGCTGCGCCAGGTTTCATGGGCTTTTTGCATAATTATTCTTATTTCTCGCCAAGGGTGGCTGTTGGGTGAACTCTAAAACAGTGCGCAAATGAAGGAAGCCGACCTTAGTCGTAGGCAGGGTAAAAAGCGCGGGTAAGAGATTTACGTGTAAGACATTGGCTATGTCTGAAGTAAGAGAAGACTGCCAGTTGCTGTGAGATGAGTAGCATAATTGTCAGGCGAAAAGTAGTAACTGCTTGATAAAAATAAACAATATAGCTACTCACCTGAAAGGGTGAGACGGTTTTATGTATTGATCAGGGATTTTTTCTGTATATGCTGTGTCCATGCGCAACGGAATGTGCTGCTCGACAGGGGAGTTGAGCCAGGGATCATCAGCATGATGACAGTCACGGATGACTGGCTTAAGGACGGCATGTAGGGATAGCGCAAAAATCGCAGGCGGGGGAAACCCCGCCTTTTTTGTTTGCCCGGCGAAGCCGGCAAACCCGTCCACCTGAAAGAAGGTG
>CAYYUQ010000156.1:0-2906 GCA_964474945.1 uncultured Halopseudomonas sp.
GATGGAAGTCGACCGGGTCGCGATCGACCTTCCATAGTGATGTGCCAGCTGTTTCAAAACAGCGTCCAGGTGTAGCTCAGGATCAGCCGGTTCTCGTCTATGTCGGTGCGGTAGTTGGAGCGTGCCGTGACGTTGCGCACCCGTACGCCTAGGTTCTTCAGCGCCCCGCTCTGCACGGTATAGCCGATATCCAGGTCGCGCTCCCATTCCCGGCCCTCGAAACCCATCCCGGTATCGACGTTGTTACCGCGGATATAGCGCAGCGTGGTGACCAGCCCGGGGACGCCGACAGCAGCGAAGTCGTAGTCGTGCCGCACCTGCCAGGAGCGCTCGTCGGCACCGGCGAACTCATAGGTGGGCACCTCGTTGCCCAGCGGCGTGATGTTGTTGAACACCCGCGGGAAGGCATCATCACCGAACATGGCCTGGTAGCCCAGGTAGAAGGTGTGACCGCCATGGCGTGCCGACAGCAGACTGTAGGCCGCACGGTTGTCGATATCGCCGAGCAGGCGGTCGCCATCTTCCTGCGAGTCGTAGAAGCCCAGGTTGGCGCCCAGTACCCAATCGCCCAGCGGCTCGCTGTGCTTGAGGCTGAAGAAGCGCTGGTTGTAGATATCCTTCAACTGCGCGTACCAGGCCCCCACCGACGTGCGCTGGTGATTGAACGCGTAATCGGCACCGACATAGTTGAAGCGGTCGGTCGCGGCATCACCGCCCAGTTGCGGCACATGGCCGAGCTTGGCGCGCATCTTGCCGTCACCGGCCTCATTGAGCAGGCTGCCGGAACGCAGCTGGCCGCCCTGCAGGGTCAGGCCATCGATCTCCCGCGAGACGATACTGGCACCCTGATAGGTCGGCGGCAGCAGGCGGATGTCGCTGAAGGCCAGCACCGGCAGGTTCGGCGTCAGTTCACCAACCTTGAGTTCGGTCTGCGACAACCGCGCTTTCAGCGCCGCACCAAAGCGCCCGTAGTTGTCCGGCGCCTTGCCATCGCTGCCGGCTGGCAACAACCCGGTATTGATCCGGCCGCCGCCACTGTCGAGCTTGATGCCGAGTTGCCCGAGCACGTCGACACCGAAGCCGACGGTCCCCGGCGTATAACCGGATTTCACATTGAGGATGAAGCCCTGGGCCCACTCCTCGGCCCTGGATTGCTGATTGGCGCCGACGATACCCGAATAGTCCCGGCTGAAGTAGTAATTGCGCGCCTGCAGGGTAGCACTGGCTCCCTCGACGAAACCCTCCGCCTCGGCAGCGGACAGCGAAGGCAGGTACCAGGTGGCGCCTATGGCCAGGGCAAGCATGGAGAATGACTGTTTTTTCATGGAATTCGACTCGTTTTTGTTGTTTTCTGGCTGCACGTTGCCAACCCCCGGGGCCAGGCCCCGGCAGCGCAACGTTATGGTTCGGTTATTCAGCGAACGGGTTGCTGCTCCCGCTCCAGACAAGGTGACGACGGGGTGGCGGCCGGTTTCCTCAGGCCGAGCAACAGATGCGCGGCCATACCGAAGATCAATCCCCAGAAGGCCGCGGACAGACCCAGGAAGGACATGCCCGAAGCGGTAACCAGGAAGGTGATCAGCGCCGCCTCACGATCCTTCGGTATGGCCATGGCCCCGTTCAGCGAATTGGCGATGGCTGCCAGCAGCGCCAGGCCAGCCAGGGCGGCGATCAGCGCAGCGGGAAAGGCCGTGAACAGCGATACCAGCGTGGCACCGAACAGCCCCAGCACCAGGTAGAACACCCCACCCGAGACCCCGGCCACGTAGCGTCTGGTCGGATCCTCGTGGGCTTCCTTGCCGGTGCAGATGGCGGCGGTGATCGCCGCCAGGGTCAGCCCATGGCAGCCGAACGGTGCCAGCAGCAGCGAGGCCGCTCCATTGCTGGTCAGCAGCGGACTGGCCGGTGTGTCGTAGTAACCATCACCACGCAGCACGGCCATGCCGGGTACGAACTGCCCGGTCAGCGCCAGCATGACCAGTGGCAGCGCCACGTTGAGGGTTGCCTGCCAGGTGAATTCGGGGCTGATCCACACCGGCATGGCCAGGCCGACCACCAGCGCTTCACTGCGCAGTTCGCCCATGCCCAGGGCAATGCCCACGCCGACCATCAGCACCGCCAGTACCGCGTAGCGCGGCATCAGGCGCTTGGCCAACAGGTAGGTGAAGAACATCGCCAGCACCAGGGCCGGCTGGTCCTGCAGCGAGACGAACAGGCCCGTGCCGAAGCTGAACAGGATACCGGCCAGCATGCCGGCGGAAATCGCCGCCGGCAGCTTGCTGATGATGCGATCGAAGCTGCCGGACAGCCCCACCAGCAGGATGATGGCACTGCTGACCAGATAGGCACCGACCGCCTCATTCATGCTCATGCCCGGCAGCAGGGTGATCAGCAACGCCGAGCCGGGAGCGTTCCAGGCGATGATCACCGGCACCTTGTAGCGCAGGCTGAGCACGATACCGAGCACCCCACTGCCGATGGAGATGGCCCATACCCAGGAGGACAGCACGTCGTGGGGCATATCCGCCGCCTGGGCCACCTGGAAGATGATCACCAGAGGGCCGGCATAGGAAATGACCGTCGCAATGAAACCGGCGACCAGCGCCGAAACTGAAATGTCCTTGAGTAATGCCTTCATGTCGTCTCGCGTATCAGGATCAAGCCTGAGTGGTACTTATTTTAGGGCTGAAGCCAATGGTACTGAGTCAAGGCGTCGAACGTCATCTCATGGCCATACCCCACCGGCGTCATTGCGAGCCGCGTAGCGGCGCGGCAATCCATGTTGGCGGAAGACTCGGTGGATTGCTTCGCCCTACGGCCTCGCAATGACACGGTTATACCGGTGGTGCAACGAGAAACAGGCTTAACCAGGTGACTTTCGCTCAGACCTTGGCCGCCATCAGCGG
>CAYYUQ010000157.1:0-2844 GCA_964474945.1 uncultured Halopseudomonas sp.
GAGTTGTTCGGCATGGTGGCGTATCTGCGCTGGCTGCCGCGCCTGATCAGGCATTCCGACTGAGCCGGGAACGCAGCCTTACCCGGCGCAACAGGACAATTGAGTCACGTCCTTGGTAAAAGTCTGGGCGCAGAGCTTGAGCCCTTCCACCATGGTCAGGTAGGGAAACAGCTCTTCAGCCAATTCCTGCACGGTCATATTGGCCCGCATCGCCATCACTGCCGTCTGGATCAGTTCTCCAGCCTCAGCGGCAACTGCCTGCACTCCCAGCAAGCGGCCTGAATCCTGTTCGGCCACCATTTTGATAAAGCCATGGGTGTCGAAATTCACTAAGGCGCGCGGCACGCTGTCCAAACTGAGCACGCGAGTATCGACCTGTAAGCCCTGCGTGGTCGCCCGCTCTGCCGTCAAGCCAACGGTCGCCACCTGCGGATCGGAAAAAATCACCGCAGGCATGGCACTGATATCGAGCATGGCCTCGCCACCGGTCATGTTGACCCCGGCCCGGCTGCCTCCGGCGGCGGCCACATAGACGAACTGCGGTTGGCCGGTGCAATCGCCTGCCGCATAGATACCCGGCACGTTGGTTTGCATTCGCTCATCCACCTGAATCGCGCCACGCACTGTCTTCACGCCAATCTGTTCCAGACCCAACCGTTCGGTATTGGGTGTGCGTCCGGTGGCGATCAACAACTGCTCTGCTCGCAATTCCCCGGCATTGGTATCCAGTATGAACTCTCCATCGGCGTAATCGACCCGGCTGGCCTGGGTCCGCAGCAATACCCGAATGCCTTCCTGCTCAAAGGCCTTCCGAATAACATCGCCTACAGCCGGATCGTCACGGGATAGCAACCGGCTACGCGCCAGGATGGTTACATGACTGCCCAGCCGCGCAAAGGCCTGGGCAAGCTCCAATGCCACCGCTGATCCCCCGATCACCAGCAGGCGCTCTGGGATGATGGATAGCGACAAGGCGGAGGTGGAAGTCAGGTACGGCGTATCGGCCAACCCCGCAATGGGTGGGATCGCCGGCCGCGCACCCGTGCCGATAAATGCCCGATCAAATTTGATCCGCCGCACTTCGCCCTCCGTGGTGGTGACGTCGAGCGCATTGGCCGTCACGAATTGCGCTGTTCCCTGGATCAGGGTAATGGCCGGGTTGTCACGTAGAATACTGGCATACTTGGCCTCGCGCAGTGCTTCCACCAATCCCTGCTGTTGTTCCAGCAATTTGCCACGATCCACAGTTGGCGCCCAGACATCAATGCCCTCGTCAAAGGGACTTTGGCGTCGCAAGTGCGCGATCTTCGCCGCTCGGATCATCGTCTTGGATGGCACGCAACCGGTATTCACGCAGGTGCCACCAAGGGTGGCTCGCTCGATCACGGTTACCCGGGCGCCGCGTTCCGTCGCTTTCAGTGCCGCGGCCATGGCGGCACCGCCGGTACCGATGACAGCAATGTGAATCGCTTGCGCTTCACTCATGACGGTTTCCTATCCGAAAATTACCCTACAATCTCATTACTTCTGATCTGCCGAGCTTTGTTTGAGGGTAGATGGATAACCGGCATTGGCCGTGGCCTCCGTCAACTCTGTAACGGAGGTTTGCGTGTCCTCGAAGGTGACCCTGGCTTCGCGCTGCTCGAAGCTGACATCGACCTGCCTGACACCGTCAACCCGCTTGAGCGCAGTCATTACGGTGATCGGGCAGGCGGCGCAGGTCATACCGGGCACATCCAGCGTGACGGTCTGCTCCGCGCCCCAGAGGGGTAGACTGAACAGGGCAAACAGTGAACTTACAAGCAAGAACTTTTTCATTTCTGGTCTCTCAAAAAAAATACAGGGGTAGGACATAGGGGAACACCGCGGCGATGGCGATCAGCAACGCTACGAACCAGAAGGCGGCTCTGTAAACGCCATGCACCCTGGGTGCAGCGCACACATCGCCGGGTTCACAAGCCCTGGTGGGCCGGTATATCTGGCGCCAGGCCAACACCATGGCCACCAGGGCAGCGCCCAGAAACCAGGGACGATAGGGTTCCAATGCGGTTAAATTACCGATCCAGGCGCCGGAAAACCCCAGCACCACCAACACCAACGGTACCAGGCAACAGGCAGAGGCCAGCAAGGCTGCGACACCCCCGGCAAGCAACGAACCGCGTCCCGGTTTGGATTCAGGCATGGGCAAACCTCCTGTTGTTTTATTCACCACTGTGGCAAGCTTATCTCCGTAGTCGACTACGGAGTCAAGCAACGTGTCCGGTTCTCAAAACACATCCATGACCATCGGCAGTCTGGCCAAGGCCGCAGAGATAAACGTCGAAACTATTCGCTACTACCAGCGGCTGGGGCTGATGACAGAGCCTGAGAAGCCCTTAGGCGGGATTCGCCGCTACGACGAGGACGCGCTGGCACGGCTTCGATTCATCCGCAGGGCGCGATGGCTGGGATTCAGTCTGGAGGAAATCGGAGAACTGCTGAAACTCGAAGACGGCACCCATTGCGACGAGGCCAAAGCACTGGGCGAGCGCAAGCTGGGCAACGTGCGAGACAAGATCCGCAGTCTTCAGCAAATTGAAGGCGTGCTCGACCAACTCGTCGAGGAGTGCTGCACCCAGAAGGACAATGTCACCTGCCCACTGATCGCATCCCTCCACGAGGGGTTTGAGGCAGTTACTCCATGATGGCAGCAGCAGATCCGCATCTCGAAAAGGCCCATGCATCCCTATCTACTCACGATGCAATCATCGAAGATTTGGCAGCGCATCAAAGATCAGGATGATTCCGGCTGGCTACCCTCTGACTTGATTCAACTCCACGGTCACATGAGCAAGCTCTTTGTGT
>CAYYUQ010000158.1:0-2806 GCA_964474945.1 uncultured Halopseudomonas sp.
CACGTACGGATCTGTGCGGGGGGCGGCAGGTAACTGCCGTCCCTACCGCGACCGATTCACGCGCCGGTGCGATTGTTCAGTCAGGCGCGAAGCCATGATTGCGCCGCGTACGAGCGGCGCAGGCCATTCCGGCCTTGGCTGTACTCATTGCTACTTGCTATTGTCGGTGCGCAGCGCCAATGTCACGGCCTTACTATTTTTCCATTCATAAACCTGCTTGTCAGCGCTATCATGCGCAGTCCTTTCTGATGATTGAGCGCCATGCTTGCTGCGTTATTACAGATGATGTCCGACGGACAGTTCCACTCCGGTGAAGAGCTGGGCAAGGCGCTGGGTGTCAGTCGGGCGGCGGTATGGAAGACGCTCCGGCGTCTGGAAGAAGGGGGGTATCCTCTTCAGCGGGTGCGTGGCCGGGGTTACCGCGTTCCGGCGGGTGCTCGACTACTGGATCTGGATGCGATCCAGGGTGCGCTGCCGGCCTCGGTGGCGGCATCTGTTGATTGGCAGCTGCTGGATGCGGTGGATTCGACTAATGCCGAGTTGATGAAACAGTTGAGGTTCGACAGCGATATCGGCGTCCGTGTATGTATTGCTGAGCAGCAAACCTCCGGCAGAGGGCGTCGCGGTAGAGAGTGGGTCAGCCCCTATGCGCAGAATATCTATCTGTCTATCGCTGTGCCTTTCTCTGATGGTGCGCAGAAGCTCGAAGGTCTGAGCCTGGTGGTCGGGCTGGTGCTGGTCGAAACGCTGGATGCCTGTGGTTTTAAGGGTTGCGGTGTGAAATGGCCAAACGACATTCTGCTGGATGGTCGGAAGCTGGCGGGCATTCTTGTGGAGATAGCAGGTGATCTGACCGCTGACTGCGTTGTTGTCATCGGTGTGGGTATCAATGTCCTGATGAACCAGCCGGCGTCGACCATTGAGCAGGCCTGGACATCGCTGCTTCTTTCGCGCCAGGCTGGAGATTTGAATCGAAACAGGCTGATAGCTGAGTTCGTTCAGCGCTTGTTGGTAGCTATCGATGCGTTCCGGGTAAGCGGGTTCAGTCCTTTTGTGGCCGCCTGGGATCGCTGGGATGTCTGGCATGGTCTGCCTGTGCGTGTACAGGCTGGTAACACCAGTTGGAGCGGGCTGGCGATGGGTGTAGACGACAGAGGTGCTCTGAGGCTGGAGACGGCGGAGGGTGAAATGTTGCTGCACGGTGGAGAAGTAAGCCTGAGGCTGACCAATGATTCTTGAACTGGACTGTGGCAATACCCTGATCAAGTGGCGCTTGCTGGATCGTGGAGGGCGTGTAAGAGACGGTGATATGGCACCGGATCTGATTGAACTGCAGCGCTTGTTGGGTGGGCAGGAGCGCGAAATTCACGGCTGTCGACTGGTCAGTGTCCGTTCTGAAGATGAGACGCAGGTTATTGTTGATCAGTTGACCAGTTGGTTGAAGCGTCGTCCCATGGTTGCGCACCCCAGTAAAGAGATGGAGGGTGTCTTCAATGGTTATGCGGACTATCGGCGCCTGGGTATGGATCGCTGGTTGGCGCTGGTGGCCGGCTACAAGATGGCTGGGCGCGCCTGCGTGGTGATAGACCTGGGTACCGCGGTGACCAGTGATTTTGTTGATGTCGGCGGTCAGCATCTGGGTGGCTTCATTGCCCCTGGCAGCAAGTTGCTACGGGCCACATTGCTGGAGCATACCCGTCTGGTGCGTTATGAAGATAAGGCGAGCTGGGATCTGCTGGATCCGAGCCCCGGAATGAACACGGCAGAAGCGGTCGAGTGCGGGTGTGGTTTGATGCTGTCCGGGTTCGTGCTGGAGCAATTGCGCGTTGCCCGTCGCTTGCTCGGCGACGATCCGGCGCTCATTTTGACCGGGGGCGACGCCGCCTCGATGGCAGGTCTGCTATCCGATAGGGCGCAGGTGGTACCGGATCTTGTTTTCCGCGGTCTCGCATTAGCCTGTCCCATGGAATTTGATCGATGAAATATCTATTTCTCTCACTGCTTCTGCTGAACATCCTGTATGCCCTATGTCAATTACAGGTGCGCACGCCGGCAGCGGCAGATGTGAAAGGCGGGTCGGTGATGGATGTGTCGCCGCCGCAGGCGCTTGCGTCCTCTCCGTTAGCGCCGGTATCTGCAAAGGGGCCGGTGTCGGCGCTGTGTGTCGTCCTGGGGCGTTTCAACGGCGCCCCAGAGGCCGAGCAGCTACGGCAGCGCTTATTGGTATTGGATATCGCTGCCGAAGTGCAAGTCAGGGATGTGGATGTTGGCACCGATTATTGGTTGGTCATGCCAGTGGTGGGCGGAGAGCGGCACGCGGTGCTGCAATTGTCCGCCCTGCAGGAGCAGGGGTTGGACAGTTTCCTGATTACCCGGGGGGAGATGGCCGGGCAGTTATCGCTCGGTGTATTCGCCAAGGAAGACTATGCTCAGCTGCGGCGGGAACAGTTGCAGGAGCTGGGTCATGTGGTAAATGTGCACGCCCTGAGCAAAAAGGAGCAGGTGTTTGTGGTTGAGGTGGGCGGCGAAGCAAGAAGACTGGTCGATCAGGCCATGCTATCTCGCCTGCGTGCAGACTTTCCTTCCCTGCAGCACCAGTATCAACACTGTACAGGCGTTGCTAACGGTCTCGGTATCCCATAGAATAGCGACCGCTTTGGCATGGGCCCGCAAGTCGGTAGTTCATGCTGAATGCTGTTACACTTTTCAAGTTACGGTTTTTTCTAAGAAAAGTGTTGACAGGGTGGCGCCAACTGATGAAAATGGCGCCTCTTTTACGGAGGGGTTCCCGAGCGGTCAAAGGGAT
>CAYYUQ010000159.1:0-2803 GCA_964474945.1 uncultured Halopseudomonas sp.
GTACGCAGCTTTCCGGTCGTCAGGCGACCATTCCGTTCAGTGATCAAGACGTGCAGCCGGATACCGGCTTGCTCGGCAAGCTGACTGAGGCGTTCGATAAACTCGCTGGCGGGTTCCGCCGTGCTGTACCAAAGGTCGATCTTGCGTCCGTCGGGCTGTACGATCAGTCGGATAATGGCCAGCACCCGGCGAGTCTTGGAGAAATGGCGATGGGGGAATTGTTTTATGAGTGCGAGAATAATCAGAATAACAGCCGCATAGAACTGTCCACTTGTCCACTTGTTCAGGCAGACCGCGCTGGGATGTCAGTCACTCGACAAACTGGGAGCGCGGGGCTTGCGTACCTCCGGCTGGTTTGACCAACCTGCCCCAGGCCACCATCCATTTCGGCACAACTGTCCACAACCATTGAATGACGGAAACCACCAGCGCAGTAATGTCCAGCCATTTGCGCAGCCGGTAGCTCTTGTTCATTCCGCCCAGAAAGGGTTCGATGGCGAAGGGGCGCAGTGCCAGTATCATGCCAACACTCATTGGCACCATGCTGAGTACCCCGGTGTAATTCACCAGGGAAGAGCGCAGCGAAAAAAAATCATAATGAGTCGAACGACTTCCTTGGTGAGTCTTTGGTTTTGCGCGCTTATGCCAGGACCCAAGCTGCCGCTGCAGTCAGCAATACCACCAAGGCGGGCGGCACGCGCCCGTAGACCAGCAGCGCAAAAGCGGCAAGCGCCAAGCCGAAATTGCTTCTGCTGTGGATGGCGCTGATCCATACCGGGTCGTATAAGGCTGATAGCAGGATACCCACCACACCGGCGTTGACCCCCGCCATCGCTGATTGCATGCCGCTGCGGTGACGCAGCGCTTCCCAGAATGGCAAGGCCGCGATCAGCACCAATAGCGCTGGCAGAAAGATAGTGCCCAGCAGTACCACGCCGCCCGTCCATCCGCCCAGCGCGCCATCGGCCACTGTGCCGAGATAGGCTGTAAAGGTGAACAATGGCCCCGGTACGGCTTGTGCAGCGCCGTAACCCGCAAGAAAATCGGCATTGCTGACAAAGCCATCGGGTACGACAGTGGCCTGCAACAGCGGCAATACGACATGGCCGCCGCCGAACACCAAGGCGCCGGCGCGGTACACGCCGTCCACTAAAGCCACCACAGATGAACCCGTGGCTAAGACCGCCAAAGGCAAGCCAATCAGCAATATGGCAAACAACAATAGTGCGGCCATGCCCAGTTTGCGCGAGACCGGGTAGAAATGGGCTTTGCTGCTGGGTACTTGCGAGATCTCCAATCGCCACCAGCCTAACAACCCCGCTGCTGCAATGGCAGCCACCTGCCCGATCACCGAGGGCAGAATCAGAGTGAGCAAGGCTGCAAGGATGGCCAGGGTGGCGCGCGCACGATCCGGACACAAGGTTTTTGCCATGCCCCATACGGCCTGTGCCACGATAGCCACCGCAACGATCTTCAGCCCCTGCACCCAGCCCGACTCAGCCAGACCCTGACACTGGGCTATGCCATAGGCGAACAAAATCAGCGCGATGGCGGATGGCAGGGTGAAGCCGGCCCATGCGGCCAGCAAGCCCGGCCATCCCGCACGTCCCAGGCCCAACGCCATGCCCACCTGGCTGCTGGCCGGTCCCGGCAGAAACTGGCACAACGCCACCAGGTCGGAATAGCCGCGATCATCCAGCCAGCGGCGGCGCTCGACGAATTCGGTGCGGAAATAGCCCAGGTGGGCGATCGGCCCTCCGAAAGACGTCAGGCCCAGCTTGAGGAAGGCGACGAATACCTCAGTCACCGTGCCTTGGGTATTGGCTTTACGTTCCGCATCTGTTGAATCTGTCATTGACCTGTGGCCTCCTGGGAAGATTCTTCTATAACATGTGAACAATGAAAACTCTCATCGAGGCAGGAATGGATAACAGAAATGGCAACCAGACTTGGCAAGAGGTTCTCGATTTCTGGTTTCCCGAGGGACGTTCGCTTCAGATTGACCCCGCGACACATAGAGATTATTGGTTCTGGCGAATGCGGGGTGGCGCAGATCGCGAGATTACGAGCCGCTTTTCGGATCTGACGGTAGAAGCTGCGGCAGGCCATCTTGATCATTGGGCATCTGAATCCGACGGAAGATTGGCGCTTATCATCGTACTCGATCAGTTTTCAAGGTCGGTGTGGAGAGACAGCGCCCGTGCCTTTGCTCAGGATACCGCCGCACTGGCGCTGGTCATGGAAGGCTTGTCGAATGGTCACTATGCGGCGCTGCCTACGTCTTGGTTCAAGATTGTTTATGGCCTGCCTCTGGGTCATTGCGAGGGGGCCGATCACCTCGACCGTCTTGATCTTCTCATCAAGCTTCGTGAAGACATCGCAGTACAAGTGCCCGTACACCTCTTGCCGATATACCAATCTCTGGTGAAGCAGGCTTATGATGTACGGGAGATTATTTCCGCTTTTGGACGGCATCCCCACCGCAACCAGCTTCTTGGCCGCCGATCGACTCCTGACGAAGAAACCTACATAGCTAAAAAACAGTTTCCCCATTTGCGAGCATTTCAAGGCTGATTGCTCAACCGTTCTGCCGCACCGGTAAGCTGATTAGGGAAGCTCTAAATCATCCGAGCGGTAAGCAGGCGCCCCGGTTTCGGTCGTCAGAAAGCCCCCAACCGCAGGGCCAGTGCAGCTAGGGTGGCAAGCAATACCGGTAGTGTCAGCACGACTCCCACCTTGAAATAGTATCCCCAGGTGATTTTCACGCCTTTGCGAGCCAGCACGTGCAGCCATAAGAGCGTTG
>CAYYUQ010000160.1:0-2745 GCA_964474945.1 uncultured Halopseudomonas sp.
GGGTCATACCCGGTTTCGGGCTGACCATGGGCTTCACCCTGTTCTATCTGGGTTTCATCTTTCTCATTCCGGTGGGTGGTTTGCTGCTGTACACCTCCATGATGAGCTGGGATGACTTCTGGAAAGCCGTCAGCCACCCGCAGGTGGTGGCCTCCTACAAACTGTCCTTCGGTGCATCGCTGATTGGCGCGACCATCAACCTGGTATTCGGCGCGCTGGTGGCCTGGGTGCTGGTGCGTTACAGCTTTCCCGGCAAGAAGATTGTCGACGCGCTGGTGGATCTGCCGTTCGCCCTGCCTACCGCGGTCGCCGGTATTGCACTGGTCACGCTGTACGCCTCCACCGGCTGGGTTGGCCAGTACCTGAATGTGTTCGGCATCAAGGTTGCCTATTCGCAGCTGGGCGTGGTGATTGCGCTGACCTATATCGGCCTGCCGTTTGTGGTGCGTACCGTGCAGCCGGTACTGGAGGATCTGGAAGCCGAGCGTGAAGAAGCGTCGGCCAGTCTGGGCGCCAGTCGCTTCACCACCATCCGGCGGGTGATCCTGCCGTCGCTGATGCCTGCACTCCTGACTGGTTATGCGCTGGCGTTTGCCCGTGCTGTGGGGGAATACGGTTCAGTGGTATTCATCTCCGGCAACATGCCCTATCGCACTGAGATTACCCCGTTGCTGATCGTCTCCAAGGCCGAACAGTACGATTATCCCGGCGCTGCGGCGATCGGTACCGTAATGCTGGTTGCTGCTTTTGCCCTGCTGTTGCTGATCAATGGTCTGCAATGGTGGACGCAGCGACGTGGCCTGTGAGGATGACCCAATGACCACTCAAACCCTGACCCATGTGGCCAATCCGGAACTGGCGGCCCGCTGGCGGCGTGCCACCGAAGAACCGGCCTGGGTACGCTGGACGCTGATCGGCGTGGCACTGAGCTTTCTCGCGCTGTTTCTGGTGTTGCCATTATTGGTTGTCCTGTACGGCGCCTTTGAACAGGGCGTGCAGGTGTGGTGGGCAGCCATCAACGAGCCGGATGCGCTGGCGGCGATTCGCCTGTCGCTGATGGTGGTGCTGATTGTCGTGCCGATCAATCTGGTGTTCGGTGTGGCTGCGGCCTGGGCGATTGCCAAATTCGAGTTCCGTGGCAAGCCG
This sequence comes from uncultured Halopseudomonas sp., assembly GCA_964474945.1. GTDB lineage: Bacteria > Pseudomonadota > Gammaproteobacteria > Pseudomonadales > Pseudomonadaceae > Halopseudomonas. The sequence continues at coordinate 1,147 of CAYYUQ010000160.1, forward strand.
ATCCTTATCTCATTGATTGATATGCCCTTCGCCATCTCGCCGGTGGTGGTCGGGCTGATCTTCGTCATCCTGTTCGGCTCCCAGGGATGGCTTGGCCCCTGGCTGGCGGCCCATGACCTGCGCATCATCTTCGCGGTGCCGGGAATCGTCATCGTCATCGCCTTTGGCACCCTGCCGTTCATAGCCCGGGAGTTGATCCCGCTGATGCAGCAGCAGGGCAAGGAAGAGGAGGAGGCCTCGCTGACGCTGGGTGCCAGCGGCTGGAAGACCTTCTGGTACGTCACCCTGCCGAATATCAAGTGGGGGCTGATCTACGGGGTGATCCTGTGTAACGCCCGGGCACTGGGTGAATTCGGTGCGGTGGCGGTGGTTTCCGGACGGATTCGCGGCGAGACCAACACCATGCCGCTGCATATCGAGGTGCTGTACAACGAGTACATGTTCACCGCCGCCTTTGCCGTGTCCTCGCTGCTGACCGGGCTGGCGCTGGTCACCATTGCGATCAAGAGTTTTGTCGAGTGGCTGGATGAGCGTAAGGGGGAGGTGAACAGTGGAAACTGACCTGCAGCGTCTGCGCGCCAGCCTCTGGTACGAGCTGGTGCTCGAACCTCCCAGAACGGTTTCGCCGGGACACGGGCCCCTGGGAACGTCGAGCACCAGCTCGATGAGCGTACTGGCCGGCAACCTCGCAGGTACGAGCTGGTGCTCGAACCTGCCGGGCGGTTCGCCGGGACACTACAGGATTTATTGAGATCACAACCATGAGTATTGAAATCGATCAGGTAAACAAGCGCTTCGGCGATTTTGTCGCGGTAGACAATGTCAGTCTCACCCTCAATGACGGCGAACTGACGGCCTTGCTCGGCCCCTCCGGTTCGGGCAAGACCACCTTGCTGCGCATCATCGCCGGACTGGAGCAGCCGGACAGCGGACGCATCCGCTTTCATGGCCGGGACACCACCGATCTGCATGTCAGTGATCGCGGGGTCGGCTTTGTATTCCAGCATTACGCGCTGTTCAAACACATGAGCGTCTACGAGAACGTCGCCTACGGCCTGAACGTCAAGCCACGCAGTCAGCGGCCGAGCAAGGAGGTGATCCGCAAGAAGGTCATGCACTTGCTGGAAATGGTGCAGCTGGACTGGACCGCCGACCGCTTGCCATCGCAACTGTCCGGCGGCCAGCGTCAGCGTATCGCGCTGGCCCGGGCGCTGGCGGTGGAGCCCAAGGTACTGCTGCTGGATGAGCCCTTTGGTGCGCTGGATGCCAAGGTGCGGGCCGAACTGCGCCGCTGGTTGCGCCGGCTGCACGATGAAATCCATGTCACCAGCGTATTTGTTACCCACGATCAGGAAGAGGCGCTGGAGGTGTCCGACCGGGTCGTGGTGATGAACAAGGGGCGCGTCGAGCAGGATGGCAGTCCGGAGGAAGTGTACGATCATCCGGCCAACCCCTTCGTCTATCAGTTCCTCGGCAACGTCAATCTGTTCCACGCCCGGGTGCAGGACGGAGTTGCGCGCATCGGCAACCTCAGCCTGGCCGCTCCGGAATACGCCGGACAGCGTGACAGCCTGGCGCTGGCCTATGTGCGCCCGCACG
>CAYYUQ010000161.1:0-2739 GCA_964474945.1 uncultured Halopseudomonas sp.
TCGACGTTCTTGAACGCGGTCTTGGTCCACTCGATAAAGTGGAAGCGGTCCTCGTTACGGCGATCCTCGATGGCGCGGTTCTTCTCGAAGGCATCCGGATCAAAACCGGCGTGCTCGACGGCCAGCGAGTGGTCGACGATCAGCTGGGTCGGCACGACCGGGTTGACCTTGGACGGGTCTCCGCCCTTGTCGGCGATGGCATCACGCAGACCGGCCAGATCGACCAGCGCAGTCTGACCGAGAATGTCGTGGCAGACCACACGGGCCGGGTACCAGGGGAAGTCCAGGTCGCGTTTGCGGTAGACCAGCTGCTCCAGGGCTGCGGTCAGTTGCGCTGGCTCGCAGCGGCGTACCAGCTGCTCGGCCAGGATCCGCGATGTATAGGGCAGTTTTGCCCAGGCGCCGGACTGGATGGCATCCACAGCGGCCGGGGCGTTGTAGTACTCCAGGTCTGTGCCCTGGAGTCTTTCACGGTATTGGCTGTTCATTACTTACGGTCCTTCAACGGCACGAATTTCAGATCCTCCGGGCCGACATAGTTGGCGCTCGGACGGATAATCTTGCCGTCGATACGTTGTTCAATGACATGGGCTGACCAGCCAGCGGTACGGGCAATCACGAACAGCGGGGTAAACATGGCGGTGGGGACACCCATCATGTGATAGCTGACCGCACTGAACCAGTCGAGGTTGGGGAACATCTTCTTGATTTCCCACATGGTGCTTTCCAGCCGCTCGGCGATGTCGTACATCTTGCGGTTGTCCTGCTCGTCAGACAGCTCGCAGGCGACTTTCTTGATCACGTCGTTACGCGGATCGGAGACGGTATAGACCGGGTGACCAAAGCCGATGACCACTTCCTTGCGCCCCACCCGCTCACGGATGTCAGCTTCTGCCTCGTCCGCATTGTCGTAGCGTTTCTGGATCTCGAAGGCGACTTCGTTGGCGCCGCCGTGTTTCGGACCACGCAGGGCACCAATGGCACCGGCAATGCAGGAATACATGTCGGAACCGGTACCGGCAATTACCCGGCTGGTGAAGGTCGAGGCGTTGAACTCGTGCTCGGCGTACAGGTTCAGCGAGGTGTGCATGGCACGCACCCAGGACTCGCGGGGCTTCTCGCCGTGCAGCAGGTGCAGGAAGTGACCGCCGATGGAATCGTCATCGGTCTCGACATCGATGCACTTGCCGTTGTGGCTGTAGTGGTACCAGTACAGCAGCATGGAACCCAGCGACGCCATCAGTTTGTCGGCGATATCACGGGCACCGGGATGGTTGTGGTCATCCTTCTCGGGCGTCAGGCAGCCGAGTACCGAAACACCGGTACGCATCACGTCCATCGGGTGCGCGGACGGCGGCAGTTGTTCCAGTGCAGTCATCACCGCAGCCGGCAGACCACGCAGGGCTTTGAGCTTGGCTTTATAGGCAGTCAGTTCGGCTGCTGTCGGCAGTTTGCCGTGCACCAGCAGGTGAGCGATTTCCTCGAACTCGCAGGTGGTGGCAATATCCAGGATGTCATAACCACGGTAGTGCAGATCGTTACCGCTGCGACCTACGGTACACAGGGCGGTATTACCGGCGGCGGTACCGCTCAGTGCTACAGATTTTTTCGGCTTGAACGTCGGGGTGGTTGATTCGTTAGCGCTCATGGCGTTTCTCCTCAGTCATCCTGCTCGGCAGGCTATTGCACTTATTGTCTTTATATACAGCGCCGCCCGATTAACGGGCGGCGCAACGGAATCACTTCTTGCCGGCAGCAAACAGAGCGTCCAGCTTGCCTTCAAACACGTGATAACCGATACGGTCATACAGCTCTTCACGGGTCTGCATGCTATCGATGACGCTCTTTTGATGGCCTTCGGTGCGGATAGCGTTGTAGACATTTTCCGCAGCCTTGTTCGCGGCACGGAAGGCTGACAGCGGGTACAGCTGAATGGCGACACCAACCGAGGCCAGCTCCTCACGGGTGAACAGCGGAGTGGCACCGAACTCGGTGATATTGGCCAGTACCGGTACGTTAAGCTCCTTGACGAAGCGCTCATAGGTCGGCAGGTCGTAGGCTGCCTCGGCGAAGATGGCATCAGCGCCAGCTTCAACATAGCGCTTGCAGCGTTCAAGAGCTGCATCCACGCCTTCGGCCTGGATCGCGTCGGTGCGGGCAATCAGGAAGAAGTCCGGATCGGTCTTGGCATCGGCGGCAGCGCGCACACGGTCAACCATCTCCTCAACAGAAACGATTTCCTTGCCCGGGCGGTGGCCGCAACGCTTGGCACCCACCTGGTCTTCAATGTGTGCAGCGGCGGCACCAGCCTTGATCAGGCTCTTGACCGTGCGCTCGATATTGAACGCACTGGGGCCGAAACCGGTGTCGATATCCACCATCAGCGGCAGATCGCATACATCGGTAATACGACGCACGTCAATCAGTACATCTTCCAGGGTGTTGATGCCCAGATCCGGCAGGCCCAGCGAGCCAGCCGCCACACCGCCACCGGAGAGATAGATGGCCTTGAAGCCGGCACGCTTGGCCAGCAGCGCATGGTTGGCGTTGATCGCGCCGATGACCTGCAGCGGTTGTTCTTCAGCTAATGCCTGACGAAAGCGTTGGCCTGGGGTCTTGTTCATTAGTTACTCCCTCCTGAGGATATGGTGAGCTCACGCTGTTCCAGCATGCGACGCTCGATGTTGCGGCGAGATGCGCTGATATGTCGGCGCATCAGCATTTCCGCGAGTTCACCAT
>CAYYUQ010000162.1:0-2711 GCA_964474945.1 uncultured Halopseudomonas sp.
TTGCGGCGAGATGCGCTGATATGTCGGCGCATCAGCATTTCCGCGAGTTCACCATCACGATCGGCGATGGCTTCAATGATTCGATGGTGTTCGGCAAACGCCTGCTGGGGGCGCTTGGGGGTAGACGAGAATTTGTAGCGGTACATGCGCACCAGGTGATACAGGTCGGCGCAGAGCATGTCGCTCAGCGTCCTGTTCTTGCTGCCCTGGATGATGACGAAATGGATGTCCAGGTCGCCTTCCTGCTGATAATAGGACTGGTCGGCCTTGAGCCCGGAGTGACGCTCGTGGGTGGCCAGCACCTCGCGCAGATTGGCGATCTCTTCTTCGGTCATGTTCTGCGCTGCCAACCGGCAGGCCATGCCTTCCAATGCCTCGCGCACATGATAAAGCTCGATCAGCTCTTCATAGCTGAGCGACACCACGCGCACACCGGCATGCGGCACCCGCACCACCAGCCGCCGGCCTTCCAGGCGGCGAATGGCCTCGCGTAACGGACCGCGGCTGATACCGTAGGTATTGGACAGGAATTGCTCGCTGATCCGGGTGCCCGGTGCGATCTCACCCTTGACGATAGCCGTCTGCAACCGCAGAAAGGCTCCATCGGAGAGGGTGGTGGCAGATGACAGGCTTACGGAATCAGTCAATTGTATACAACCTTGTTAATTTTTACGGCAAGAAGCCCTTTATTAAGGGCGATACTGCCATCCACAACCATTGATTGTCAACAATCGGCTATCGCCTCGCTTTCAACTACACTTTCTCCGGGGAACTTCTGGCACTGGGTGCCGGTCTGCTTGGCGTGCTACTATCGCACCCGTCCAACGCTGCCTTTTCCATTGAATCCAGGGAATGGAGCAGCAGTCCAACACTGCAGCTGAGAGCGCTATGCAATCAATCAATACGCATCTGAAAATACTGATTGCCCTTATGGTCAGTCTGGGTCTGTTGATTACCGGTTATCAGATCTATGTACTGGAGATACCGGTGCGCGAGGACGAAACCGATGACATCTGGAGCCTGGATGCAAAAATCGATTTCCGTGCAAGTAATGGTGTGCCGGTTAAAGCGCAGCTGTTTATTCCTCCACTGAATCAACAGTTTGTCAGCCTCAATGAAAGCTTTATCTCCAATAATTACGGTGTCAGCGTTAACCAGCAGAACGGCAACCGCCGGGTAACCTGGTCAGCTCGCCGCGCCAGCGGCTCCCAGACACTCTACTACCGTATGGTGTTGACCAAGCGCTATGGCGGCGAAGCAGTGGAGGCCAGTCCGCCCGCACCGCGCCAGCCCATTGCACTGGACGGCCCCGAGCAGGTCGCGGCTGATGCATTGATCAATCCTATCCGTCAGCACTCGGCCGACATTGAAACCTTCATCAGTGAAACCATACGCCGGGTTAATGACATTACTGATGACAACGTGCGTCTGCTGCTTGAGGGTCAGGCCACGGCATTGAACAAGGCCCGGGTGATTGACCTGCTGCTGTCCAATGCGCGCATTCCGCTGGAGCTGGTGCATACCATCCGCCTGGAACCTTCTGCCAACCAGGAGCCGGAACTCTGGCTGCGCAGCCACAACGGTGAGCGCTGGCTGTACTTCCATCCTGAGACCGGACAGCAAGGCATGCCCGAGAACCGGCTGGTCTGGTGGACTGGCACTCAGCCGTTGCTGCAACTGGAAGGTGGCCGTACCGGCAACGTGAGCTTCACCATCAACAACAGCGAAATGAACGCGCTGCGGCTGGCCAAGATGACTACCGAGGCCAACCCTTCTGCCCTGCTGGAGTACTCACTCTACGGTCTGCCATTGCAGGCGCAGCAGGTTTACCAGGTGATGATCATGATCCCGATCGGCGTACTGGTGATTCTGGTGCTGCGCAACCTGATCGGCATTCAGACCCTGGGTACCTTCACCCCGGTACTGATCGCACTGGCCTTCCGCGAAACTCAGGTCGGCTGGGGCATCATGCTGTTTACCCTGATCACCGTGCTGGGGCTGTCATTGCGCTCCTATCTGGAACACCTGAAGCTGCAGATGCTGCCGCGCCTGTCCATCGTGCTGACCTTTGTGGTGATCATCATCGCGGTGATCAGCCTGTTCAGTCACAAGCTGGGCATTGAGCGCGCGCTGTCGGTGTCGCTGTTCCCGATGGTGATCCTGACCATGACCATCGAGCGGCTCTCGATCAACTGGGAAGAACGCGGCGGTGCACACTCCTTCAAGGTCGCCCTGGGCACCCTGGTTGCCGCTACCCTGTCGCATATGTTGATGACCATTCCGGAGCTGACCTACTTCGTGTTCACTTTCCCGGGCGTGTTGCTGGTTCTGGTGGGCTTCATGCTGGCCATGGGCCGTTATCGCGGCTACCGGCTCACCGAACTGATGCGCTTTAAAGCGCTGACCAAGCAGGGCTGAGGAGAGTCGCATGTTTTTCTGGAAAACCTGGAAAGCACTCAGCGAGGCGGGCGTCATGGGCATCAACAGACGCAACGCCGACTATGTGCTCAAGTACAACAAGCGCAGCCTGTACCCGGTGGTGGATGACAAGATCCTGACCAAGGAGCGCGCCATCGCCGCCAACATCAACGTGCCGGAAATGTACGGCATCATCGATACCGAAAAGGACATCGGCAAATTCAGCAAGCTGGTGGAAAACCACAAGGACTTCGTCATCAAGCCGGCCCAGGGTGCCGGCGGTGACGGCATCA
>CAYYUQ010000163.1:0-2680 GCA_964474945.1 uncultured Halopseudomonas sp.
TTCCGGGTCAGGGAGGCGCATTCTACAGGGTTAAAACACCTTGTCAACGCCTTCCGGTAAATCCTTTTCACTGTCGGTGTCGATGGGCTTCTGCCCGACCACCCCGCTGGTGAGGAGGCGCATTATAGAGCCTCCAAGCGCAGCGTCAAGCTTTTTTATTCAGCCTCTTTTACATCGGCAGATTTGCCCTTGCGCCGCTGCCAGCGCCACAGAGCCTGGAGCGGACCGGATACGGTATAAGCAATGAAGATGAACCAGAGAATACGCGACGGGTCAGTGGAAATGACCGCGAAGATCAGCACCACCAGCAGGATCACGAAGAACGGTACCCGCCCGCGCATATCCAGATCCTTGAAGCTGTAATAGCGAACGTTACTCACCATCAGTAACCCGCCAAGAGCTGTAAGGATGCCCACCAGCCAGGCAATGTCCTGACCTTCGATACCGAAATCACTCAGCGACCAGACCATGCCCGCCACCAGACCCGCGGCGGAAGGACTGGCCAGCCCAGTGAAATAGCGCTTATCTTCAGAACCGATGTGCGTATTGAAGCGCGCCAGACGCAGCGCAGCACCGGATACATAGATAAAGGCGAAGATCCAGCCGACCTTACCCATACCATCCAGCGCCCAGGTGAAAGCCACCAGCGCCGGCGCCACACCAAAGGCCACCATGTCGGATAATGAGTCGTACTCGGCACCAAAGGCACTCTGGGTATTGGTCAGACGCGCCACACGCCCATCCAGACCATCCAGCACCATGGCAACGAAGATGGCGATGGCGGCATGGGAGAAATTGCCGTTCATGGCACTGACAATGGCGTAGAAACCGGAAAACAGCGCGGCAGTGGTAAACAGGTTGGGCAGCAGATAGATACCCCGGTGGCGAACCTTCTTGCCATCCGGCCCCGGCACCTCCTCGATATGCTCATCGATGGGCAACAATGTGTGTGGCCCTTCGGCCTCGAAACTGGGGTCTTGATGCTGATCGTCTTTCATATACGGAACCTTAACCACTTCGGCTGAACACGCAGTGTCGCAAACTTGGCTCATAGATAGCCAGTCCCGCCGGCACCCGGAAATAAAAAACGCGGCCGAAGCCGCGTTTTTTTGCCTGAGAACCCGAATCAGTTCTTGGACTTGTCAACGATCTTGTCGATCCACGGCATCATGCCACGCAGCTTCTCACCGACCTGTTCGATCGGGTGAGCGGCGTTGTTGCGACGGGCGGCAGTCATGGACGGATAGCCCAGCGCACCTTCAGCGATGAACATCTTGGCGTATTCACCGGACTGGATGCGCTTCAGTGCATTGCGCATGGCAGCACGGGATTCGTCGTTGATCACTTCCGGACCAGTCACGTACTCACCATACTCCGCGTTGTTGGAGATGGAGTAGTTCATGTTGGCGATACCGCCTTCGTACATCAGGTCAACAATCAGCTTCAGCTCGTGCAGACACTCGAAGTAAGCCATTTCCGGAGCGTAACCCGCTTCGGTCAGCACTTCGAAACCGGCTTTGACCAGCTCGACCGCGCCACCACACAGAACAGCCTGCTCACCGAACAGGTCGGTTTCAGTCTCGTCCTTGAACGTGGTTTCGATGATGCCGGTACGACCACCGCCCACACCACTGGCGTAGGACAGCGCAACGTTCTTGGCATTGCCGGACGCGTCCTGGAAGATAGCGATCAGGTCAGGAATACCGCCGCCCTTGACGAACTCGGAACGTACAGTGTGGCCTGGTGCTTTAGGAGCAACCATGATCACGTCCAGATCCTTGCGCGGCACAACCTGGTTGTAATGAACGGCAAAACCGTGGGCGAAGGCCAGAGTAGCGCCCTGCTTCAGGTTCGGCTCGATCTCGTCGCGGTACAACTGGGCCTGAAACTCGTCCGGGGTGAGGATCATGACCACGTCAGCGGCAGCTACGGCAGCCGGAACGTCAGTTACTTTCAGGCCATGGGCTTCGGCCTTGGCAATGGAGGACGAACCCGGGCGCAGGCCCACGGTTACGTCGACACCGGAGTCCTTCAGGTTACAGGCGTGAGCATGACCCTGCGAACCGTAACCGATGATGGCAACTTTCTTGTCCTGGATGATGCTCAGGTCACAGTCTTTGTCGTAATAAACTTGCATGTAAATCCCCTTCCTATGCGGCCGTGCCGGGCCGCGACTCAATTGTTTAAATGCTCAGAACCTTTTCGCCACGCGCAATGCCGGATACTCCGGTGCGCACGACTTCCAGTACCGTCGCCGGGCCAACCGCTTCGATAAAGCTATCCAGCTTATCAGATGTACCTGCGAGCTGGACGGTATACACACTGCTGGTGACATCCACAATCTGGCCACGGAAGATGTCGGTAGTACGCTTGACCTCGGCACGCTGGGCGCCGGTAGCCTTGATCTTGACCAGCATCAGTTCACGCTCGATGTGCGCGCCTTCGGACAGATTGACCAGTTTTACGACCTCAATCAGCTTGTTGAGGTTCTTGGTGATCTGCTCAATAACATCGTCCTGACCGATGGTGGTCAGCGTCAGACGCGACAGCGTCGGGTCCTCGGTGGCAGCAACGGTCAGGGTTTCGATGTTGTAGTTACGCTGGGAGAACAGCCCTACAACACGGGACAGTGCACCGGGCTCGTTTTCCAGCAGTACGGAAATGATATGTCTCATGTCAG
>CAYYUQ010000164.1:0-2594 GCA_964474945.1 uncultured Halopseudomonas sp.
GTGACCGGTGCCGGTCTGCGCGCCACCGGCTGCGACTTTGACGTACGCAAGGCCCGCCCCTACTCCGGCTACGAGAACTTCGAATTTGAAGTACCGCTGGCCGTCAACGGTGATGCCTACGACCGCTGCATGGTCAAGATGGGCGAAATGCGCGAGAGCCTGAAGATCATCGAGCAATGCCTGAACAACATGCCTGAAGGCCCGTACAAGGCGGACCATCCGTTGACCACGCCGCCACCGAAAGAGCGCACGCTGGAACACATTGAAACGCTGATCACCCACTTCCTGCAGGTATCCTGGGGCCCGGTGATGCCCGCCAACGAGTCGTTCCAGATGATCGAGGCGACCAAGGGTATCAACAGCTATTACCTGACCAGCGACGGCAGCACCATGAGCTACCGTACCCGTATCCGCACGCCCAGTTTCCCGCACCTGCAGCAGATCCCATCGGTGATCCGCGGCAGCATGGTGTCGGACCTGATTGCCTACCTGGGCAGTATCGATTTCGTTATGGCTGATGTGGACCGCTGATCATGACTACGCTTATCCAGACTGACCGTTTCACCCTGAGCGACATTGAGCGCGCGGCTATCGAACAGGAAATGCACCACTACGAAGACCCGCGCGCGGCTTCCATCGAGGCGCTGAAGATCGTCCAGACCCAGCGTGGCTGGGTACCGGATGGCGCTTCCGACGCCATCGGCGAGATCCTCGGCATTCCCGGCAGTGATGTGGAAGGCGTTGCCACCTTCTACAGCCAGATCTTCCGTCAGCCGGTGGGCCGGCACATCATTCGCGTATGCGACAGCATGACCTGCTATATCGGTGGGCATGAAAGCGTGCTGGGCAGTATCCAGCAGGAACTGGGCATCGCTCCCGGCCAGACCACCGCCGACAACCGTTTCACCCTGATCCCCGTGTGCTGTCTGGGCAACTGCGACAAGGCACCGGCGCTGATGATCGATGACGACACCTATGGTGATGTCAGCGCCGACGGCGTGGCTGCACTGCTGGAGAGCTACCCATGAGAAGACTGACATCATTCGGTCCGGCCAACCGCATCGAACGAGCGGAAGAAACCCACCCGCTGACCTGGCGGCTGCGCGATGACGGCCAGCCGGTATGGCTGGACGAATATCAGCAGAAGAACGGCTATACCGCAGCGCGCAAAGCGCTGCTGGACATGGCCCAGGCCGATATCGTCAACACGGTCAAGGACTCCGGCCTCAAGGGCCGTGGCGGCGCAGGCTTCCCCACCGGGGTGAAGTGGAGCCTGATGCCGGCGGACGAATCGCAGAACATCCGTTATCTGCTGTGCAATGCGGACGAGATGGAGCCCAATACCTGGAAGGACCGGCTGCTCATGGAGCAGCTGCCGCACCTGCTGATCGAGGGCATGCTGATTTCCGCCCGGGCGCTCAAGGCCTACCGCGGTTATATCTTCCTGCGCGGCGAGTATGTGGATGCCGCGCGCAACCTCCAGCGTGCAGTAGATGAAGCCAAAGCCGCCGGCCTGCTGGGCAAGAACATCATGGGTTCGGGTTTTGACTTCGAGCTGTTCGTGCACACCGGCGCCGGGCGCTATATCTGCGGTGAAGAAACCGCACTGATCAACTCGCTCGAGGGCCGTCGCGCCAACCCGCGAGCCAAGCCCCCCTTCCCCGCTGCGGTGGGTGTCTGGGGCAAGCCTACCTGTGTGAACAACGTCGAAACCCTGTGCAACGTACCGGCTATCGTCGGCAACGGCGTGGACTGGTACACCTCACTGGCCCGCACGGAAAGCGGCGACCATGGCACCAAGATGATGGGTTTCTCCGGCAAGGTAAAGAACCCCGGCATCTGGGAGCTGCCCTTCGGCATCACCGCCCGCGAGCTGTTTGAGGATTACGCCGGCGGCATGCGTGACGGCTATACCCTCAAGTGCTGGCAGCCCGGCGGCGCCGGTACCGGTTTCCTGCTGCCCGAGCACCTCGAAGCATCCATGTATTCCGGCGGCATCGCCAAATACGGCACCCGGATGGGCACCGGCCTGGCGCTGGCGGTCGATCACACGGTGAACATGGTCTCGCTGCTGCGCAACATGGAAGAGTTCTTCGCCCGGGAATCCTGTGGCTGGTGCACACCCTGCCGCGACGGCCTGCCGTGGAGCGTAAAAACCCTGCGGGCGCTGGAACACGGCGAGGGCACACCGGAGGACATGGCGATTCTGGCGCGGCTAGTGAACTTTCTCGGGCCGGGCAAAACCTTCTGTGCCCACGCACCGGGTGCAGTTGAACCCCTGGGCAGCGCGATCAAGTATTTCCGTGAGGAGTTCGAGGCGGGTATCGATCGCTCGGCCAGCGCCAGACCGGCAACCGAATTTGTGAAGGCATGATGCGCAGGCGGGGATGTTGGCCAGGCCATTCCCCCCGCCAGCGCTAAAGAATTCCATTATCAGAACCCGGTATCGGGTAAGAAGAAAATAGAACCATGGCCACTATCCATGTAGACGGTAAAGACTACGAAGTCGATGGGGCGGACAACCTGCTGCAGGCTTGTCTGTCCCTCGGCCTCGATGTTCCCTACTTCTGCTGGCACCCTGCGCTGGGGAGCGT
>CAYYUQ010000165.1:0-2530 GCA_964474945.1 uncultured Halopseudomonas sp.
CTTTATCGGCGTACTGGCCAGGAGCTTTAATCTTTTTCAGAAAATTTTTCCTGGCGGGTTGACAGGCCGGGAAGCACCTGCCGCCGATGACAGGTTATCGGGATACCAAGAAAAAACTTTAGCCCCCCGCTTCCTGCTCGCCGCCGGCAATGCCCGTACCAATGTGTCTGGCCGGAGTAAGGAGGCAGATCCCTCGGCCCCTTGATACAGCCCAACTCAGCAGTATGATATTGTCATACCATTATTTTGTGAGGAGCGCCAGCTATGAGCATGCACCGGAAAACCATCACGCTGACTGAGCAGCAAAACGACTGGGTGAAGGGTCAGGTCGACAGCGGCCATTTTGGCAATGATAGTGAGTATATTCGCGACCTCATCCGAAGAGATCAGCAGGCCAAGGAACGCCTGGCCATGCTGAGGCAAGCGCTCATTGAGGGGGAGTCGAGCGGAGAACCCAGACCGCTCGACATTTCAGCTATCAAAGCTGCTGGCCGCAAAAGCGTGAAGGCAGCTGATTAGTGCGCAAGCTGAGCGTCACACCGAAGGCGGAATCTGATCTGACGGGGATCTGGCTATATACCTGCGAACAATGGGGGATTGATCAGGCGGATAACTACCTGGATCAGCTTGAGGCAGGTATGCAACAGCTGCTTGATCATTCATCACTCGGTGCCAGTTATACCCATGTTTTTCCCGGGTATCGCAGACTGCAAATAGAGCATCACGCTGTTTTCTATAAAGTCATGGAGCCGGAGATACTCATTGTTCGTGTGTTGCACGAGGACATGGATGCCCCTCACAGGCTTTTGGAAACCAAGGCCACGCGTTAATGGGGTCAGATGAACATTTATTCCTGCGCACTAAACCCTGGATTCCAGCGCTCGCGAGGATGACGAGGAGGGGAAAATGGAGCGAAAAAAGGGGGAGTCAGGCGCAAGATTTACCCTCCCCACGACGTAGAGCCCTGCCAGTTGCGCCACTGTATCCGATAGAGTACACTCAAGCCATCCCCAACGAGGCTTTCCGTGATTGAGATCAAGCGTCTGCCCGAATTCGACAAGTGGCTCAATAGCCTGAAAGACCAGTCTGTCAAAGCAAGACTTATCGTTCGTCTAAAAAAGGCATCGCTGGGCAATCTGGGTGACGTTAAGCCTGTTGGCGAAGGTGTCAGTGAAATGCGCGAGCATTTTGGTACCGGCTGGCGTATGTACTTTGTGCAGCGTGGTCAGCACCTGATCGTAATGCTGGGTGGTGGCGGCAAGCCCACACAGGATCGTGATATTGCCAAAGCCATTACCCTGTCCAAAAAACTGGAGGACTGAACCATGGTCAAAACCGCTGAACTCTCTACATTTGATGCAGCTGACTACCTCGACAGCGAAGAGGCCATCACTGCCTACCTGAACGCCATTCTGGAAGAGAATGATGATGCTCTGCTGGCAAGCGCGCTTGGTGACATTGCCAAGGCTCGCGGCATGACACAAATTGCCAAGGATGCTGGCATTGGTCGCGAGTCTCTGTACAAAGCCCTGCGCGGCGGTGCCAGCCCTCGCTTTGACACCATCAACCGCGTGCTTGGTGCGCTGGGTGTCAAACTGGTTGCCGTCCCCAAGTAGAGCAGAAAGGGAGGAACTGAGCGTTAATGGGGTCAGATGAATATTTATTCCTGCTCACCAAGCCCTGGATCCCCGCGTTCGCGAGGATGACGAGGGACGGGGTGACGAGGTGGTGCGTACCCCAGGCGCGTTTCACGCGCCGTCGGGGCGGGGCACCCCTCCTACAGGACAGCGGGCTGCGTTAATGGATCACCATCTGGCACCAGCTTCGAAATGCAGTGCAAAGGTTTCACGCGTTAATGGGGTCAGTGCACTTCCTCCCCTTCCGGGTAGAAGGCCAGGCATTCGGAGATCGAGCTGAACTCGCTGTTACGGCATAGCCAGCGCGTCAGAAAGGTGTAGCCCGCCGTCAGACCGGCGATCTGTACACGGGCAGCTCTATGGTTGCGGCGATTGCGGGCCGCAGCTTGGGCACGGGTTTCATCCTTGTATTTGGTAGACAGCATCGAAGCCAGCAGGAGTGCTATCAACACGTAGAAGAGGCCCATGAGCGTTATCTTGCCAAGGAAGGACACCACTACTTTCCACCCCGCATCGTTTGCCCTCCAGGATGTGATCAGCGCGAATACCAGCGCCAGCAACACGGCAGCTATCGCTATAAAGGTCGGGATGAATGCGTGGATGTCCAGCCATGACAGCAAGCCCCAGGCCACTAGCCCGGCCACCGGCAGCAGGTTGGTTACCATGGCGTCGGTGTAGTCGATATAGAGGGTCAGTTCGCCAGAGCGGTGCAGGCTTGCCGCCGTTGCCAGCACACCCAGCAGTAACAGTAGTGTGTACTTCCATGCCGGGCCGTCGGTAAATCTGTCCCACAGGCTTTTGCCGACAGGCGGTGCGGCCGGTGGTTGTGGTTGTGGTTGTGGTTGTGGTTGTGGTTGTGGTTGTGGTTGTGGTTGTGGTTGTGGTTGTGGTTG
>CAYYUQ010000166.1:0-2406 GCA_964474945.1 uncultured Halopseudomonas sp.
ATCACAGGTTGATCGCCGGCCTCCAGTTGTGCGGCAGTAGTTCATCGATAGCAGTATTCTTCTGCGTTGGCAGGCGGTTGAGCACATCCTTCAGGTAAGCATAAGGGTCATGGCCATTCAGCTTGGCTGACTGGATCAAGGTCATCACCGCTGCGGCGCGCTGACCACTGCGTAGCGATCCGGCGAACAGCCAGTTGCTACGCCCCAATGCCCAGGGTCGGATCTGGTTTTCAATCCAGTTGTTGTCGATGGGCACGGCGCCATCATCCAGATAGCGTGTTAGTGCTGCCCAGCGTTTCAGGCTGTAATCCAGTGCTCTGGCCGTGCCCGTCCCGTCCGGCACCTTTTGCCGCTGGGCCAGCATCCATTTATGCAGCGCCTCAGCAATGGGTTTCGCTTGTGCGACCCTCACGCTCTGACGCTGTTTCGGGGCCAGGTCTTTGGCTTCCTGCTCTACCTGGTACAACAGTTTGATGTATTCCAGCGCTTGCTCGGCCAACACACTCTGATTAGCAGTGTGCAGATCGAAGAACTTACGTCGAGCATGGGCCATGCAGCCGATCTCGATGATGCCGCTGCCGAACCCGGCCTTGTAACCAGCGTAATCGTCACACACCAGCTTGCCTTGCCAGTCACCCAGGAAGGTGCGGGCATGCTCACCCGCCCGGCTTGGGGCGAAGTCGTAAACGGCCGCCTTCAGATCAGCGAACGGGGTGGTGCTGTAGGCCCAGACGTAGGCTTTGTGGGTTTTCTTCTTGCCGGGAGCCAACATGCTGACGGGGGTTTCATCAGCGTGCAGGACGCCGTGTTCCAACAGGGCCATTCTCAGGGCATCGGCCAGCGGTTGCAGCTGGACGCCGCAAGCGCCTACCCATGCGGCGAGAGTGGAGCGCGCAATGGTGAGACCGGCGCGGCCAAAGATGCGTTCCTGACGGTACAACGGCAGATGATCAGCGTATTTGGCTACCAGCACCTGGGCCAGCAGGCCGGAGGTCGGAATGCCCTTGTCGATGACCTGTGCCGCCACCGGCGCCTGGATCAGGGTGTCGCATTGGTTGCAGGCCCACTTGCCACGGATATGGCGTTCAACGGTGAACACACCCGGCATATAATCCAGCTTCTCGCTGACATCTTCGCCGATGCGTTTGAGCTGACATCCACAGCGGCACTGCGTGGCCTCGGGCTCATGGTGGATCAGTGTCCGGGGCAGTTCTGCCGGCAGCGGCGAACGCTTGGGCTGCTGCCTGGGTTTGATATCAGTAGGCAGGGCCTCTGTGAGCTCGGCCAGTTCGGCCTCGATGGCGGCAATGTCGCTATCCACCAGCTCGTCCAGCAGCAGCCCTTGATGCCCATCCAGCTGTTCGCTGCGACGGGCGAACTTGTTGCGCTTGAGGATGGCTATTTCGTGGGTCAGCTTCTCAATCACCGCATCACGGTGGGCCAGAACCTGATCCTTGCTTTCCACGCGATCAAGGAGTTCCGTCGCGAGGGCGCGGAGCTGGTCGGCAGAGAGCTGATTGAGGTCGGGTCGCTGAGTCATGGCCCCCAGTATGCCAAGCCGCTGGCCGCTCCGCGATTCCCTTATTTGGTTATGGCCCTGCTGGCCAGGTTGTGGTTACAGCACCGAGATGACGCCTGCTTCACCCAGACGCTGCCAAGGCAGCCCCTGAACCAGCGCCATGACCTGCTCATCGGTCAGCTGCAGACGTTCGCCGCGCCAGGCTTCGCCCCAGTAAAACTTACCTCGGTTCAGTCGTCGAGCACACAGCCAGACACCCAGACCATCATGGATCAGCACCTTCATTCGGTTGGCTCGTTTGTTGGCAAACAGATAGGCACAGTGTGGTCTGGCTGAGCCAAACACCTGAACCACCCGCGCCAGTGCTGTGTCAGGCCCGGCCCGCATATCCAGCGGCTCGGTTGCCAACCAGATCTCATCGATCCGGATCATGCCAGCAAGTCGCGCAAGAGAACGAGGCACTGATGGGCCTGCTCTGCAGGCCATTCCACCACAACGGCACCGCCGGCACGGGGAATCTCAATGCGGATGGCGTTACTCGTACCTGTGGCTGAACGGTTGGCAGACACCGAAGGTAGTGCGGGCAGGTTGACTGGAACAAACCCAGGGGTTACCGGCAGCACGTCATGATCTCGTGCCAGGTTAACCCAACGCCTGACCAGATTGGCGTTGAGATCATTATCCAGGGCGATGCGGGCCACGGAAACGCCTGGCTGCCGGCACTGCGCAACGATCTGGGCTTTGAATTCTCGGGTAAAGCGGCGGCGGGTACGGGTAGGACTGATTACGCTTAATGAGCTCATGGATAGTGTCCACTAGAAAATAAGTGGACACTATCCTGACGACTATCGTGCTCGGCTCAAGAAGGGATCACCGGACGCTTACGA
>CAYYUQ010000167.1:0-2297 GCA_964474945.1 uncultured Halopseudomonas sp.
GTGACTCCACCTTCTTTCAGGTGGACGGGTTTGCCGGCTTCGCCGGGCAAACAAACAGAAACGGCCGCAATTGCGGCCGTTCTTGTTTGCATTACCTGATCAATCCGCCAATTCGTCAAGCAGCGCCGGCAACTGACTGCGCCAGCTGCGTGGCTTGATACCGAATACCATCATCAGCTTGCGGGTCTGCAACGCCGCATTCTGCGGACGCCCGGCCAGCGCCGGCAGACTATCGAAGGCCACCGGCTTGATGGCGATATCTTCTTTCAACTCGCCACGGTCAATCAGCTCCTGCATTACGCACTGCACAAAGCTGATCCAGGTGGTCGCTTCACTGCTGCCGTACTGATAGGTGCCATACACCGGCGCGGCGCAATCCAGTTGCTTGAGCACCGACAGTATAATCCGCGCCGCATCCGCTACCGGGGTCGGATTACCTCGCCACTCCTCGGCCAGGATCACCGGCGCGGCGCTTTTCATGCTGGCGACCAGTTTTGCCAGAAAGCCGTCCGGGGTACTGTCCAGAATCCAGCTGAAACGCAGTATCACGTGCTTCGGACAACTGCTGCGAAGGCTGCGCTCCAGCTCCAGCTGCAGGCTGCCCAGGGCGCCGGCCGGAGCTTCTTCATCCTTTTCGGAATAGGCCGAGGCCTGGCTCCCGTCAAACACCCTGGCGCTGGACAGCATCACCAGAGTGGTATTGCTGGCCGCGCAGCCGCGGATCAGTTGCTGATCAAACTGCCGCTGCGCCTGCAATACGTCAGGGTCCTGCTGGCCCAACTGGAACTGCTCCCGATAGAACGCCAGGTTCAACACCAGATCCGGCTTGGCGCCAGCCAGCAATTGATCAGCCATCTCGGGCAACCAGCCCTGCTCAGGACGCTCTACCGCCTCCAATTGGATAAACCCGGACGCCGCCTGAGCCAACAATGCCTGCCCCAGTAAGCTCTCTGTCCCGAGTACCAATACCCGCATTCGCATTCAGATAAACCCGTCAATTCCGTTGAGATACTGCATTGTGCAACGTTCCGCGGATTCCGTCATCC
Organism: uncultured Halopseudomonas sp.; assembly: GCA_964474945.1. Lineage (GTDB taxonomy): Bacteria > Pseudomonadota > Gammaproteobacteria > Pseudomonadales > Pseudomonadaceae > Halopseudomonas. Next base: position 1,047 of record CAYYUQ010000167.1, read on the forward strand.
ACCACGACACACTGAGGCTCAGGTATAGGTAATCATCGACTGTCGATCGAGCCGATCGAGATGCGGCAGATTATTGAAGCTACTCAGACGCATCGCCTTGTTGTTGAACCGGCAATGGGTGACTGCGGTATTACGCGTCTGCAGATTGAGCTCGACCATGACCGATTCCGGCGCCTGCAACAGCTGCCTTACCAACATGGCGATGGCACCACCGGAACTGACCGCCAACACGCGTTGCCCAGAATAGCGCTGCATGACACTTTCCCGGAAAGCCAATAACCGCTGCTCAAAGCTGGCCCAGGTTTCCGGCAGGTCACCCTGCAACTCATCGGTTGACCACAACAGGATGCCTTTCTTCAAACGCTGGAAAAAGTCCTTCGCCACCGGCTTTTCCGGTAACGCATGCTCGGGAAACTGAGTGGTATAGGCGCGCAGCACTGAGTGAAAGTCGAACTCATTGAGTTCCGGATAGACCTCAAACTGCTGCGCATCCAGCCCCATGCCAACACAGATGCCTTCGGCCGTTTCACGATGGCGCACCATGTCGCCGGTAACCAGATGATCAAAAGCCAACTCCCGCTCGCGGAAATACTCCCCCAACAAACGCGCCTGCTCATGCCCCAACTCGGACAATTGGTCGTAATTGCTGGTGCCAAAAGACGCCTGGCCATGGCGTACAAAATAGATTTCCGACATGCGTGCTCCACAGATTCTGGGCATGAAAAAGCCCGGCAGACCATGGTCAGTCATGCCGGGCCGGGTAGACAAGCCTATTTCAGCGGGGAATGTTGCCGGCAAAGTGGCCGTAATCCGACATGCGCTGCAAAAGCCTTGTCCCGTCGAAGACTGGAGTGGTGATGTTTCAGGCTACATCGCAAGCACCCAGACATCAGCAAGCAGCATCGCCACTCAAGATAGCAACCTCAACACGACGATCCGTGATACCTGTTGGAGTGTGCAAGGGGTGCCAAGCAGGCGGTTGCTCGCTGGGGCGTAGTGATACTCCTCGCGCTGTGGCTCGCTGTCAGTGGCGTTCGTCTGTGTCTGGCTCAGACGGTTGCCCACAGCGTCGTAGTCAAGCTGCTGTTCACCATAGGACCCTTGGTCGCGGATCAGCCGCTGGACCAAGCCATAGCCTAACTGCTGCTGGTAATGTTTTTCTTCTTTTATATAAGTGCTACAAATACTATTTATTTGTAAGCGATCCATAAACCCCACCTTGCAGCAGGTCAGTAAATAGCGATCGGCCCA
>CAYYUQ010000168.1:0-2289 GCA_964474945.1 uncultured Halopseudomonas sp.
TGAGCCGTCACTGTCGCTCCATTAACCTGTTGCACTCAGTGTCTGCAACCGCCAACCTTTAAAAATACTCTTTGAATCGTACCGGGTTTTATGGGGTTCCACATCGACCCCGAAGCGTCGAATACCAGCACGGTGGCTGTATCCGCCAGTGCCTTTATGGTGCCAGCCAGACTGATTAGCGTGACGAATAATGTGGTTGCAAACGCTTTTCTACGGTATGCGCTCCATAAACCCCACCTTCCAGCAGGGCTGGTGATCAGTAACTATTGACCTGTCCGCAGTTCCACGGCAGCAGTGCTTCGTAGTCAGTGGTGGTCGTGGCCAGCGGCAGGTGCTCCAGCACGTGGCGCAACCAGGCATAGGGCTCCTGCCCGTTGGCCTTGGCCGTTTCGATCAGACTGTAGAGCAGCGCGCTGGCATGGGCGCCCTTGGGGGTGTCGCTGAACAGCCAGTTTTTGCGACCGATGACGAACGGGCGGATGGCACGTTCGGCTGGGTTGTTGTCGATCGGCAGGTGGCCGCCTTCCAGGTAGCGGATCAGCCTGGACCAGTTGTTGGACAGGTAGCTGATAGCCTTACCCAGCGCACTCTGCGGTGTGATGTGCGGCTGTGTCTTGTCCAGCCAGCTTTTCAGTTGCTGCAGGATCGGCTCGCTTTTTTGCTGCCTGATTTGCCGGCGCATGCTGTCGTCCGCATGCTTGCCCTCACGCTCTACGCCATACAGTTTGTTGATCAGGTTCAAGGCCATGTCGGCACGGCCGGTCTTGCCCCTGGGTTGAGCCTTTTGCGCCTCAATGAACTTGCGTCGAGCATGGGCCCAGCATCCCAGACGCTCAATGCCTTCCACAGCAGCGATGCCGTTGTAACCGGCATAATCATCCGTCATCAGGTAGCCCTGATAGCCTGCGAGCAGGCGCAATGGCACTTCCTGCGCTCGGCTGGTGGTGTAGTCAAACAGGATCACCGGGTGGTCCGGTGGGCCGCCGGTCTGCACCCACATCCAGGATTGGCTGGTCGGGTCTCGCCCCGCCTCGTTGAGCACCTGCAACCGGGTTTCATCGCAGTGGATCACCGGGCTATCGAGCAGCCGGTCACGCATCAGGTTCACCAGCGGTTGCAGGTGGTCGCTGCACTGAATGACCCAACGGGCCAGCGTATTGCGCGGGATCGAGACGCCATGGCGTTGCAGTACTTTCTCGAAGCGGTACAGCGGTAACCCATCGGCATACTTGGTGGTCAGCAGCATGGCCAGCACACTGGGACTGGCCATGCTCTTTTCGATCAGCTGGGCCGGCCTGTCGGCGGTAACCGGCGCTGTTTCACAGCCCTTGCAGGCATAAACTTTGCGGATATGCCGGATAACCCGGATCTGCATCGGGATGATCTCCAGCTGTTCGCTGGTTTCTTCACCGATGGCCTGCTTGCGGCAACCACAGTCACAGGTCAACTCGTGCTCGGGCAGCTCATGCATCACCTCGACACGCGGCAGCTCGGCAGGCAGTGGTTTGCGCTTGCCGCGCTTCTTGGCAGGCTCCGGCGCCACGATCTCTTCATCCTCTGCCGTTGGCGATGCCTCAGCCAGATTTTCTACCTCGTTGAACATGCCCAGCTGCGGCGAGTTCGGGTCAGTACTCTGCTCCGACTTGCGCCCGAACAGGCGCTGACGCAGGAGGCTGACCTGCTCCTGCAGTTGCGCAATGGTGTCCTGATCCGCCTGGCGACCAACAATCGCATCGCGCAGCATTTGCTTGAGCAAGTCGGGGTCGTTCGGCAGGGGGTCAGGCAGTGAAATCATGCTGTGGATTATACCAGTGTCAGGCTACATAACGCGGCCTCAATACCTTGTGCGGGCGGTTGCGCCACAGGTCAAAACCGTCCAGCATCCAGTTCAGCTCCTCGGCGGTCAGCTCGATGGCATCATCGCGGATATCTGGCGGTGCTTTGAAGCGCTCGGCCTCCAGGCGCTTGAGCCAGAGGCAGAAGCCGTTGCGTTCCCAGTACAGGATCTTTACCCGGTTGCGGGCCCGATTCAGGAACACAAACAGTACGGGGTCGAACACGGCGGCCTTGATGTCCAGCTCGACCAGGGCTGACAGACCGTCAATGGACTTTCTGAAGTCCACCGGCTTGGGGTACAGGTAGACTTTTTTCACTTTGGCGCCCGGACGCATCATGTGGAAAACCTCCAGAGGGTATACGGAAGGCCAGCATGACGCGGACAGGACTTTACTTGTAGGTAAGCGCCAAAGAATCAGCACCTGTTTTCCATGGCTGGCCCCCATCACACTG
>CAYYUQ010000169.1:0-2120 GCA_964474945.1 uncultured Halopseudomonas sp.
ACCTTGACCACCGCACCGGTCACCAGCTTGGCCGGCTTGTTGCCGCCGCCGGAGGTATCGCCACGCACACCCGGATCGGTCTCGACCACTTCCAGCTCGACAAAGTTCGGCGGTGTCACCGCAATCGGCGAACCATTGAACAGGGTGATGGTGTAGACGACCTGCTCCTTCAACCAGTTGGAGGTGTCACCCACGGCTTTCTCATCGGCACCGAACTGCTCGAAGGAGCCGTCGGTGGCCATGAAGTGCCAGAACTCACCATCGGTGTACAGGTATTCCATGTCCCGATCCATCACGTCGGCCCCTTCCAGGCTGTCACCCGACTTGAAGGTCCGCTCGTTGACCCGACCGGTCTTCAGGTTGCGCACCTTGACCCGGTTGAAGGCCTGTCCCTTGCCCGGCTTGACGTACTCGTTCTCGAGGATCGCGCAAGGATCGCCGTCGAGCATCACCTTAAGACCCGGCTTGAATTCGTTGGTAGAATAGTTGGCCATAGATTTCCCACTTGCTGTTTGAACGGATACATCCGAAAACGCGCCGACCGATGGTCACAGCCCGGCGTTGCGTGCAACGCCCGACGGATGCCCCTGCCACCCATGCGCGGAAAAACCCCAATGATACATGGATCTTTAGCGCCTGTTGAGTCCGTCAGCTGGCAAAGCCTGCTGGCGCAGAGTATTACCGACCCACGGGAGCTGTTGCGACGCCTGCAGCTGGACCCGGCCCTGCTGGCCCCGGCACAGGCTGCCAGTGCCGATTTCCCGCTGCGCGTGCCCGAGCCCTACGTCAACCGCATGCGGCCGGGCGATGCCACCGACCCGCTGCTGCGCCAGGTGCTGCCGCTGGGCGAGGAACTGCTGGAACACCCGGATTTCGTGCTCGACCCGCTCGGCGAGCAGCACAGCAATGCCCGCCCGGGAGTGATTCACAAGTACCACGGCCGGCTGCTGCTGATCGTCAGCGGCGGCTGCGCCGTCAACTGCCGCTACTGCTTCCGCCGGCATTTCCCCTATGGCGACAACGCCCTGAGTACCGACCAGTGGCAACAGGCACTGGACTACATACGGCAGGATCCGAGCATTGCCGAGGTCATCTACAGCGGCGGAGATCCGCTGGCGGCCAACGACAAGCGCCTGGCCTGGCTGACCCGGGAAATCGCCGACATTGCCCATGTACGCCGGCTGCGCGTGCATACCCGACTACCGGTGGTGATTCCGCAGCGGGTGACCAGCGCCCTGATCGATGCCCTGTGCGGCACCCGCCTGCCAGTGAGCATGGTGCTGCACTGCAACCACGCCAACGAGATCGATGCCCAGCTTGCCCAGGCCATTGCCACCCTGCGCCGGGCGGGCATCCTGCTGTTGAACCAGACAGTGCTGCTCAAGGGCGTCAATGATCGTATCGAGGAGCTGCTGGCGCTCAGCGAAACCCTAGGAGATCATGGCGTTTTGCCTTACTATCTGCACGTGCTGGATCATGTGAAAGGGGCACAGCATTTTCATGTAGACGACACGACGGCCAGAGGATTGGCCGGTGAGATGCTCGCCAGACTGCCGGGTTTCCTGGTCCCACGTCTGGTGCGGGAAATCGCAGGGGAAACCAGCAAGACACCACTGCCTCCCGAGTTGATCAGGGCGGCTGACCGCTTAGCTTAGGCATTGAGCAACTGCTACAGTGTGATCAAACACTCATTCTTGGCGTAACGCATGTATTGGACTCCAGCTTGATTCGTTCTCGATTTGGCCTCAAGGGGCTGCAACGGAAGAAAAATGTTATGGATAACGCCACGCATACACTGCATCTGCGCGTGCCCCCGCAAACGCTCGAATCGCTGAGCTTTGCCGAAAGCAATGAGAAAGGCATCGCGCACTGGATCGCCAACCTGCCCAAGGCCAATATCGGCGAAACCGCCCGCCAACTGTACAAAGGCCTGATCGAGCTCAACCAGCTGCGGATCACCCCGGACAAGCGCCTGGCCATGCTCGAGCTGATCCGGCCGCAGGTGCACTACGTCTGTACTGCCCTGTCACGCTATTACCTGGGCCAGTCCATCGTCCTGGAAGAGCGCCCGCGCAAGGTCGCCAACCTGTCCCAGTCGCTGCAGAACCACCTGGCCACCG
>CAYYUQ010000170.1:0-2105 GCA_964474945.1 uncultured Halopseudomonas sp.
AGGGCGAGCTGGAATCGCTGCGCCGCTTCAAGGATGACGTCGCCGAAGTACGCAATGGCATGGAATGCGGTATCGGCGTGAAAAACTACAACGATGTGCGTGTCGGTGACCGTATTGAGGTCTTCGAACGGGTTCAGGTGGCACGAACCCTGTAAACGCCAGTCAGAAGTTGACAGCCGGAAGCTGGAAGTCGCCTGCGGGTGGCTTCCGGCTTTGGTGTTTTCAGCTTCACTGAATTTCCGAGTGCAATGTTATGGCCAAAGAATACAGCCGTACCCAGCGGGTCGCCGATCAGATGCAGCGTGAGCTGGCCCTGCTGATCCAGCGCGAAGTGCGCGACCCGCGTGTAGGCATGATTACCGTCACCGCCGCCGAAGTCAGCCGCGACCTGGCGCATGCGAAGATTTTCATCACCCTGATGGGCGAGGCCAGCGACGAGGATATCGCGCTGAATCTGGCAGCCCTGAAGGATGCTGCCGGTTTCCTGCGGGTGCAGTTGGGGCGAGTGATGAAGCTGCGCAGCATACCGCAGCTGCATTTTCACTATGATGAGAGCGTGCGCCGTGGCGTGCATCTGTCCTCCCTTATCGAGCGGGCGGTGGCACAGGACCGCCAGCATGCCAGGGATGATGAGGAGTAGACGTGTCGGCACCCCGCAGCAAGCGCCGTGATATCGACGGCATACTGATTTTCGACAAGCCCCTGGGCATGACCTCCAATGCCGCCCTGCAGAAGGTGCGTTGGCTGTTCAATGCCAGCAAGGGCGGCCATACCGGCAGTCTCGATCCGTTGGCCAGTGGCGTACTGCCGCTGTGCCTGGGCGAGGCGACCAAGTTCTCCCAATACCTGCTGGATGCGGACAAGGCCTATATCACCGAAGCACGGCTGGGCATGACCACCACCACCGGCGATGCCGAGGGTGAGGTGCTGGAAATGAAGCCGTGCCAGGCCACGCTGGCCGAGGTGGAAGCGCTGTTGCCGCGCTTTACTGGTGAGATCGAGCAGATCCCGCCGATGTATTCGGCGCTCAAGCACGATGGCCAGCCGCTGTACAAGCTGGCCCGCGCCGGAGAAACAGTGGAGCGCAAGCCGCGATCTGTTACCATACGCCGATTGACACTGCTTGGTCTGGAAGGCGACCGTCTGCGCCTGCAGGTGTACTGCAGCAAGGGTACCTATATCCGCACTCTGGTCGAGGATATCGGTGCCGCGCTGGGTTGCGGCGCGCATGTTGCCGAACTGCGCCGGATCCAGGCCGGTCCCTTCGATCTGACCCGGGCGGTGACCTTGGAAACGCTCGAGGCGCTGCATGCCGACGGTGGCGCCCAGGCGCTGGATCATCTGTTGCTGCCAATCGACAGTGGGCTGGAGGACTGGCCGATAGTCAATCTCACCGAGCAGACTGCCTACTATCTCAACCACGGTCAGGCGGTACGCGTACCGGGTAGCCCGGCGTTCGGCATGGTGCGCCTGTGCGATCATGAGGGGCGCTTCATCGGTATCGGTGAGATGACCGATGACGCTCGGGTGGCACCCAAGCGTCTGATGCGTTTCAATGGCTGAATGATTTTTTGCAGGCGCTGCAGTAGCGCCTGCTGGAAGTGGACCCATGAGGGTCACAACGAGGGTGGCTGTCAACAGGCACGGTCATTGCTCGATTTAAAACACGGGACCCAAATCCCGGCCTGTTACCTCAGAGGAATAGCTGTCATGGCACTGAGCGTTGAAGAAAAAGCTGCAATCGTATCCGAGTATGCACGTGGTGAAGGTGATACCGGTTCTCCTGAAGTCCAGGTAGCTCTGTTGACTGCAAACATCAACAAGCTGCAGGGTCACTTCAAGGACAACAAGAAGGACCACCACTCCCGTCGCGGCCTGATCCGCATGGTTAACCAGCGTCGCAAGCTGCTGGACTACCTGAAGAGCAAGGATCTGGCCCGCTACAGCAGCTTGATCGGCAGTCTGGGTCTGCGTCGCTAAGACCAGCCCCGTTTGGACATGGTCGGGTCCGAAACCCGGCCGTGCCCAGAGTTTCCCGAAGGGCAAATACAGTAAATACAGAGAGAGAAGACACCGTGAAACCGGTTATCAAACAATTCAAGTTA
>CAYYUQ010000171.1:0-2094 GCA_964474945.1 uncultured Halopseudomonas sp.
CGACTGATGAAGTACCCGAAACCCGCATGAACATTAGTGTTCTGCGGGGTTTTTGCGTTCAGGCCGTGTCAGATGGTTTCGGTAAATCCCGGGTTTTTTGGTATGCGTTTTGGTATGTTAAAACCCGCATACCATAGGATTGCCCTCGTAGAGACCCGACATGCCAAAAACACCCACGCAACTGTCCGATCTGGCGGCTCGCAAAGCCAAGTCGAAAGACGCTGCCTATACCCTGGCCTCGGGCCGAGGACTCTTTCTCGTCGTATTGCCTACCGGGGTCAAACAATGGATGGTCAGATTCCAGACGCCAGAAGGAAAGCGCGGTAACCGCATCATCGGTATCTATCCAGATATGGGCATCGCTGACGCCCATAAGGCATCAGAGGAGCTACGTCAGCGAGTGCGCATGGGCGACCGGCCAGAGGGCATGTACGACCGGCGGCGAGCTGAGAGAGCCTCCTTGACGGAGGAGCAGGCCGAAGCTGTGCGGATCGCCGAAGAGGCGCGGAGGTATTCGTTTACAGTCATTTCGGATGCCTGGCTTGAGGATCGCAAGCCGGGCTGGGCACCTGCGACTTATGACAAGTCAACCTTCATTGTGCAAAAGCGTCTGCAGCCATTGCTTGGTCGAGCGGACATGCGAACGCTTGCCAGCAAGGATGTCGTACCAGTCTTGGTCGACTTGGCGGCGAGCACTCCTTCCATTGCGGTGAAAGCTCGACAATGTCTGAATGGCATTGTTGATTACTGCATCGTGCGCGGCATTCGCGGTGACGACCAGCTCCTGAGGCTGCAGCGTGCCTTGCCGAGACATCGGGGCGGCCATATCCCTGCTGTCACGAAAATACAGGGAGTCGGGCCGCTGATGCGAACCATCCTGGGGTATGAGGGCAGGGTGGTGCGTGGAGGCTTGCTGCTGGCCGCTTACACGGCTTGCCGGCCAGGTGTGGTGGCATCAGCTCGCTGGGCCGAAATGGACCTGGAGCGGGCTGAGTGGTGCATTCCCGCCGACAAGATGAAAACGCGTATCGAGCATGTGGTCAGCCTGCCGAGGCAGGCTGTGGAAATGTTGGCCGAGATGCGCCAGTATGGCGGTGGCGAGTATGTCTTTCCCGGTGTGGGAAAACGGGGTAACCCACACCTGCACCGGGACGCCTTGAGCAAAGCTCTGCGTGATATGGGGTTCCAGGGGCAGCATGCCACCCATGGCTTCAGGGCGATGTTGCGCACGGTGGCGCGTGAGCGTCTGAAGATCGATATTGATGTACTCGAAGCCCAGCTGGCTCATGCCAAGGCGGACGAGATTCAGGCCGCCTACGACCGGGCGCGATTTGAGGACGAACGGCGCGTTGTCATGCAGGTGTGGGCAGATTTTCTGCATGAGCAGGCTGAGTCTGCGAAAGTCCTGCAAATGAAACGCGCGTAATACGTCGATGGTTAGCAGGCGAGCGCCTGGTTGCGCTCGATGAGCGCGTGCAGGCTGCTTGCCGTGATGCCGCTGGATCTTTTGCCAATCTTGATCAGCACCAGCTCACCTTCGTTGACCAGCCGATAGATGGTTGACCGGGAAACTCCAAGCTTTGCTTCAGCCGTGTGAATCCGGTAAAGAAGCGCCTGGTCGGACGAGTGCGAAGTTTGGGGTCGGGTTGACGGATAGCCAAAGATTTGTGATTGGGCCTGTTCGTTCATTTTCTCCTCCGTTAGACCTTCGCAAGCACCCTGGAGATACATGGCATAGGATGCTTGCCAAAGCAGGCGCTACCGGCGCCTTCGTAACCAGCCCGCCAAGATGCCGCGATGGGAACTGGGTGCTTTGATCATCTCCGGCGGCGCCCGACGCTGGCCCGCTGTCGCGGTTCGTCAGGTCGCTGGAGACTGCGGTCTTTGCCGCTGTCATCAACGGATTACGCGCCATCCGTCGAGCGTGGCCTGCCTTTGGCAGCGCCGGCGTCCGTAGGTACGGATCGTCATCGACTTCCCCTAGTCTGTGCCAGTCTCTACCGGCCCAGGGGCGTGATGATTTTTCACCTGTTTTGCTCCTACCCAGGTGCCTGTCGCCCCGCATGATGCTGACGACTCGGGTAGCCGCGCACT
>CAYYUQ010000172.1:0-2003 GCA_964474945.1 uncultured Halopseudomonas sp.
TCTCAATGGCGAGTATTGTCGCCTAGTTGGTGTCCGGTTTCATTAGACCACTACATAAGGACCTTTTCGATTTATCGTCGCGTTCGAGCTTGCGATCTTCCATCGCATTAATGACCTCTATCGGAATAAGCAAATCGTCAAAAGTAAGCCGTTTCCTGCGAGTGCCACTCTCGTCTTGTTCTAATTCCATAATCCGGTCGTCTAAGTATTGCTCGCCGTCGAGCTCTGCTAACGTGGGGAAAGAGTTTGGATGCATAGCTTTCCTAGGGTATGCAATATCGCCATTCTGCTGGAAGCGCTGCAGGGTCTGAGGGAGCGCGCGCATTAGTCCACTAACTCTTGAGTTGCGGTGCTGCTGCACCCGTTTATCAAGTCTCTCTTTGAGCACATTCACACGGTTTTTAGCTTCATCTATTCTTCCGCGCAAATTACTTATTTCGTGGCTAGCCAAGACTTCGAATTCGCTGGCTTGTCCGAAGATATTCGCATGAACAAGGGCCTCTGAGTCCAGAATCCACAGCTGCTTTTCAATGAACTCTCGCCGCTCCTGTGCGGCGCTGGAATGGCAGTGCCATGGATTATTCATGTCTAGCGCGAAGCCATCAAAGCGGAATAAAATTGGGAGCTTCAACGTGAGGCCGTGATCAATAATCTGCCAGTGTTCTTGCCTCCAGCGGGTAGCCAGCTGCGGCACAGTCAAATAGCTTGGTTCAATCATTGTGTGGGTCCGTTAAGCTTGGCGTTTGATGTCCACCACGTTGCCGCCAGTGCACAGTGCATCAATTGAGTCAGCCCAGGCCTGCATCATTTCTCGACGCTGCTCCAGATAGGCGGCGTGGTTGTAAGTGTCGCGTATCTCGTCGTTATCTCCGTGTGCCAGCTGCCGCTCTATCCAGTCGCGGTTGTAGCCGCGGCCGTTCAGTTCTGTGCTCAGTAGATGCCGGAAGCCGTGCCCGGTCTGGCGACCCTTGTAACCCATCTGGCGCAGAGCCTTATTGATGGTGTTCTCGCTCATCGGTCGTTCGGAGTTGTTCTGTCCGGGAAAAACCAACGGGTAGGCGCCGCTGATTTCATGGATTTCCTGCAAAATCTCTATGGCTTGAGTAGGCAAGGGCACTGAGTGAGCACGCCGTGCTTTCATGCGTTCCTTGGGGATCTTCCAGGTGGCGGAGTCCAGGTCGAACTCAGACCAAGGGGCCTGCCTTAACTCCCCCGGGCGAACCGCTGTAAGCATTAGCAGGCGAATGGCGCAGCGGGTCAACGTGTTCATAGGAGTGCTGTCCAGCTGCCTCAGAAGCCCGGGCAGATCTGCGAAGGAGACGTATGGATGGTGCTGGGTCGCCACAGGTGGTGCCGCTACTACGTCAAGATCGGTGGCGGGGTTGTTTTCGACTACGCCCTTTGCCAAGCCGAACCGGAAGATCTGGTGTAACCATTGTCGGATTTTACCTGCAACATTCATTGCGCCACGCTGCTCGACCCTGCGGACCAGCTCGACCAGATCCGGACGGGTGATCTCACGCACCGGTCGGATGCCAACTAGGGGGAGAATGTCGTTGTCCAGGTATAGCCGGGCTTTATACCGGGTGCTTTCTGCCCAGCGGGGTGAATTGTACTCGTACCATTCGTTGGCAAGCGTCTCAAAAGTTGTGCCTTGGATTCGCTTGGCCAGGCTGTCAGCCCTTCGCTCTGCGGCAGGATCTAAACCTTGCGCCAGTAACTCGCGGGCTTCGTCGCGCTTTTTGCGAGCCTGTTGAAGCGTCACCGTCGGGTATGCGCCAAAGGATATCCGGGTCTCCTTACCATGGAAACGATACTTAAGCCGCCAAAGCTTCGAGCCGGTCGGCATTACTTCAAGGTACATTCCTTGGCCGTCGGCCTTCTTATAGGCGCGGTCTTTAGGCTTCGCGGCCTTGATTGCGCTATCGGTTAGGGGGCTTGATCTGCGGGACATGGCGGCTCTTTTGGGGGCAGGAATTTAACCGAACTGAACATGCCCCCCA
>CAYYUQ010000173.1:0-1821 GCA_964474945.1 uncultured Halopseudomonas sp.
GGGCGGTCGATGGCGATACATCGTACAAGCGCCTGTTCCTGGCCAGTCAGCCCCGCTGGTTGCTTGAGAACCTGGCGACTGGTCGCGGCGTCAGCGAGCGGGTGCTGTCCCAGGAAGCACTGGAATCTGAGCTGGACAAACTGCTGTCGATACGGGGCGAGCATCGCTTCAACCAGCTTCGGGATACGTGCCGTGCCCTGGCAGCTAGGATCGGTCGAGAGAAAGAGTTCAAGCGTCTGGATGGCATCATGGGCGCTTTGCTGGGAACCCACGAGAGCAAAAAGCTCCACGGCAAGCAGGCGCTCGCGCGGGCTGCAGGCCGTCCCTATGATCCGGACCGTCTGGTCTTGTTCGACACTTTGTTCAGCCATCTGCGAGCGCAAGTCTTGCCGGAAGTAGCGGCAAGCGCACAGTCCGGCATCGCGCGCGAGAATTTTGCCTTCTTTGAGGCTTACTTCTCAAACTACATCGAAGGCACTACCTTCCTGGTGAGCGAAGCCGAGGAAATCGTGTTCGAGGGCAAGCTCATCCCGAACCGGACGGAAGATTCCCATGACATTCTAGGTACGTTTCAGGCTGCGATGCACGCCCCCTGGCGCGACCAGCAGCCCAGTACGGTCGATGATTTCCTGCATTGGCTGAAAAGCGTCAACGCTTTGGTGATGCGGTCCCGGGCCGACAAGAATCCTGGTGAATGGAAGAACGAGAACAATCAGGCTGGAGCAACGCTGTTTGTCGCACGTGAGCTCGTACAAGGCACGTTGCGGGAAGGTTTTGAACGGATTCAGGCACTTGAAGACCCTCTGGCCCGTGCATTGATGACCATGTTTGTGGTGTCGGAAGTTCACCCTTTCAAGGACGGGAACGGCAGGACCGCGCGCCTGGCCATGAACTGCGTGCTGAGCGCCGCCGGCCACTCACGCATCATTGTGCCGACGGTGTACCGCGAAGACTATCTGCTGCCCCTGAAGAGCTTGTCGAACCACGCTGACGCGACTCCCTATGCTCGGGCCATGGTCCGAATCCAAGCCTGGACAGCGGCTTTTGACTACTCTCAGCCCCGATCCGACCTTTATCAGGCGCTGCAACGGTGCAATGCTTGTAAGCGTGCGGGCAAGGCACATTGACTAACGACCGCAATAGCGACCGTCAGTAACGGAGCTTGGGTTAACGGCGTGAACTACGCCGTGTCAGGTTGCCACCGATGCGGCAACAATTCATCGATCCGATTGTTGGGATGTGTAGGTAGGCGGGTGAGCACGTCCATCAGATAGGCGTACGGATCATGCCCATTCATCTTCGCGGACTGGATCAGGCTCATAACGGCAGCCGCACGCCGGCCCGCCCGCTGAGAGCCAGCGAACAGCCAGTTCTTGCGCCCAAGGGCAATGGGCCGGATCTGGTTCTCGATCCAGTTGTTATCGATGGGTAATCGACCATCACCCAGGTAGCGAGTCAGTGCCGCCCAGCGTTTCAGGCTGTAGTCCAGTGCACGAGCGATGCCTGTACCGTCAGGCACCTTCGAGCGATTTGCGGTCATCCAGGCGTGTAAGGCTTCGGCAATGGGCCGGGCCTGTTGCTCCCGTAAACGTTGCCGTTCTTCGGGGGGCAGGCCTGCGCACTGAGCTTCGATCTCGTAGAGTTGCGCGATGGACTTCAGCGCCTGCTCAGCGATCTGGCTGTTGCCCGACTGATGCAGCTCATAGAACTTGCGTCTAGCGTGCGCCATGCAACCGACCTCGGCGATGCCTTGCTCGAAGCAGGCCTTGTAGCCACCGTAGTCATCGCAGATCAGTTCACCGCGCCAGTCGCCGAGGAACG
>CAYYUQ010000174.1:0-1644 GCA_964474945.1 uncultured Halopseudomonas sp.
CGTCAGCTGCAGCGGGAGATGGCCGAGCGGCGCATGATGGGTGAAGTGCCCAAGGCTGATGTGGTCATCACCAACCCGACGCATTACGCCGTGGCGCTGAAATATGATCCGGTGAACTCCGGTGCTCCGGTGGTCATCGCCAAGGGCGCGGACTTCCTGGCGCAGAAGATTCGCGAAGTGGCCACCGAAAACGACGTGATCATATTGGAGTCCCCGCCGCTGGCGCGGGCTGTGTATTACAGTACTGAACTGGAGCATCCCATTCCCGCCGGCCTGTATCTGGCTGTGGCTCAGGTGTTGGCCTATGTTTATCAGATACGCCAACACCAGCAAGGCAAGGGCCAGCGCCCCGGCCCAATGCCTGAACCGCCGATACCGGATGATCTGCGGCGGGATGAGTAGGGGCTGATCCCGTCATGCTCGGCTAATGCGGGAATGCGGTTCACTTAAGAAATCGCTTTGATAGTCCGGCCACCTTGCATAGCCCCCACACCGTCATTCCCGGCGTGCGCCGAGAATGACGAGGTTTAAAGAGGTGAATTACGGCGAATGCCGGGGATTCATGGGTGGCGAAGTGGGCGGATGGATGGATCCCCGCGTTCGCAGGGATGACGTATTTCACAGCGCTGGCCGCCAGCACTCGTCATTCCCGCGCAGGCGGGAATCATGGCGCTTGCGATGGACTGGCGGCGCTGGGTATAAACTGGACGGTAAAATACTATCTGAGGAGTAGGCCGGTGACTGACAGTTCGAGAATTTCCCTGTTCGCGGTGGTGGCAGCAGCGCTGCTGGCGCTGGCGCTGGCGTTCATGGCGGTAAGCATCAAGACCGGCTTGTTACAGTTCCGCGATTCCGATCGGGTGGTCAGCGTCAAGGGGCTGGCTGAGCGCGAGGTACAAGCCGATCTGGCACTGTGGCCAATCAACTTTTCTGTTACCGGCGACAGTCTGGATGTCCTGCAGGGTGATATCGAAACCCAGCAGGATGTGATCCGTTCCTATCTATTGCTCAAGGGGTTTGCGGAGAATGATCTGCAATTGTCGATGCCGAAAATCACTGATCAACACGTCAATCTCTATGGGGCTAACATGCCGCCACAGCGCTACCGCGCTGAGGTAACCGTGCTGGTTCGCACCGCGGATATACAAAGGGTGAAGAGCGGAATGCAAAGCGTAGGTGAGCTGGTCAAATCCGGCGTCGCGCTGACCCAGAGTTACGAACACCAGCCCCAGTTCCTGTTTACCCAGCTCAATGCCATAAAGCCGGAGATGATTGCCGAAGCTACCCGCGAAGCGCGAGCGGCAGCGGGCCAGTTTGCCCGCGACGCCGGGGCAGAAGTAGGCAGCATCCGCCGAGCATCCCAGGGGTATTTCAGTATCGAGGATGTGGATCAATACACGCCCCAAACCAAGAAAGTGCGGGTGGTTACCAGCGTGGATTACATTCTGCGTTGATCCGCTGCGCGGGCTGATTGATCGCCAGGTCATGCCGTCAGGCCTGTTTGCCCTATCCAATTGATTGATGACGCTGCCTCGCGCCTGACAGCGAGGCGGTGGCGTAATAGACTGGGGCGTTCTTGTTTGGGGAGGTTGGCATGACGTTGTTACCCTGGTCGCATGACTGTTCGGCCGGATTTACCCTGCG
>CAYYUQ010000175.1:0-1615 GCA_964474945.1 uncultured Halopseudomonas sp.
AGTGTGTATACGTTAATAGCGTATCGAGGGTTCGAATCCCTCGCTCTCCGCCAGATTGATTTACTTGCAAGCCGTTGATTAGCTTAGACTTTTCAGCGGCTTTCTTGTTTCTGGATTTCGGTTTAGGGCAAATTTAGGGCAAAAACAGCGCACTCCAGACCGCTACAGGCCACTTTCTGCATCTCTGAACCCCATCATCTGCGACACCATCGCGGCCATGCTTTTGGTGTCACTCGGTATCCATCGGCCATAGTGCTTCTTGACCATACCGGTATCGCTGTGACCGAGCTGGCGGGCGACCCACTCTATCGGCACATAGCTGGACAGCGCCTGGCTGGCGAAAGTGTGGCGGCACTGGTTCGGGCCTCGATGCCGAACACCAGCTCGACGCAATAGGCTGGTAAACCACCGATTGAGGCTGGCCGGGTTCCAGGGCATACCACTCCGGCCATTGCGAAACACGAACCTGACCCTCTCCTTCTTGATCGTCACGTTGTCGCGCTGGGTAACAGGCACTTCGACTGCCGGCAGCAGGTATGTCTCCTGCATCTGCTGGCGCAGGTACTCGATGGCTGGGTCGATCAGGTCAATGGTGCGTACGCGGCTGCGCTCTTTCGGCACCTTATACAGCGCCTCTACCCTGGCCCGACGAACCACTGCTGTGCCGGCATCCAGATCGATGTCATCCCACCCCAAGGCCATGAGCTCGGACACGCTCAGTCCTGCCCAACAATCAAACAGGAACATGGTCACGTCCGACTTGCGTGAAGTCTTCACTTTTGTCAGCTGTTGAATCTCCTCGCGAGTGAACGGGTCTGCTGACTCATCTGTCTGGTCGCGCTCGATATTCCTGATGCGGTCGAGCGGGTTGGCTCGAATCACGCCGTCGCCGAACGCGTCATCCCACACACCCCTGACCACCGTAAATATGTCGTTCACGGTCTTGGGTGCCAGTCCTGACTTGAGCAGGCCCGCCTGGAACAGCTCCAGATCAGACTTGGTGATATCCGCGATGCGGCGCTTGCCGAACTTCTTCACGAGGTGCTGCGACTTGCTGCGGTACATGCGGCTGGTGCTTGCCGCCTTCTTCGCATCGATCACCTCCAGCCACCGACGCACGCCCTCCTCGACAGTGCGGCGCGACTGCGGGCCTCCATGCCCTGAGAACATTGCCGCCCTGGGTGACTCGGGGAAATGCGCTGCATAGTCGAATCGCCCCTCCTTGATCTCCGCCACGATCGAACGGCGCTTGTTGTCCGCGTAAGCGATGCTGGCCTTGTTGATCTTGACGATGCCCGGCAGCGGCTCACGGCATCGCTGCCCGTTCAGCATGAAGCTGATACGCAGTTGCTTGCCGTTTATTTCCACCCCTGTGGGCATCTTGTCTTTCACAGTGAGCCTCCCATCCATGCTGTGATCGCGTCGCGGTTATAGACGATACGGTTTGCCGGGTCTTTGCGCCAGTGCCTGCCTTCCAGCCACTGACCACCGGCCCGGTACTTTCGTGCTGCCTCGGTGCTGATGCCGAACACGGGGAATACCAGCTCCTGCCGGAACCATTCGCCCGGCACGATAGCGAACTCCAGCTTTTCTGCTGCGCTCATAATTGCCTCCC
>CAYYUQ010000176.1:0-1565 GCA_964474945.1 uncultured Halopseudomonas sp.
TGCAGGTGCGGGCCGGTCGCCAGACCGGTCGCGCCGACGTAGCCGATCACCTGGCCCTGGGACACATTGCTGCCGGCACGGAGGCCGGAGGCGTAGCGACTCATGTGCGCATACAGGGTCTGGTAGGTCTGGCCATGCTTGATCACCACGGTGTTGCCGTAGCCACCCTTGCGACCCACGTGTACCACGCGACCATCACCGGTGGCCTTGATCGGCGTGCCGGTAGCGGCTGCATAGTCCACACCCTTGTGAGCGCGGATCTTGTTCAGCACCGGGTGGCGACGGCCGGGATTGAAGCGCGAGCTGATGCGCGCGAACTCCACCGGCGTGCGGATGAAGGCCTTGCGCATGCTGGTGCCGTCTGCCCGATAGTAGCTGCTCTGGCCGTTACGGTCGGTATAGCGCACAGCGGTATAGGTCTTGCCCCGGTTGGTGAACCGGGCAGCCAGGATATTGCCGGTGCCGACGCGCTGATCATCAATGTGCTTTTCTTCGAACAGCACTTCGAAGCTATCGCCCTGGCGGATCTCACGGGCGAAGTCCACGTCATAGCCGAAGATGTTCGCCATCTGCATGGTCAGGTTGTGCGACAGGCCGGCATTTTGCGCGGCGAGGAACAGTGAGCTGTCGATACTGCCGTTGGCGAAGCGGGTGCTGACCTCGGGCTCGATGACATCCTTGCTGAACGCGTAGCTGTCGCCATCGCGGTCGATGCGAATGGTTTCCAGGCTGTTGAGCTTGGAGCGCATACCCAGCAGTTGGCCCTCGTCATCCAGCTTGAAGTCGACCTCCTGGCCGACGCGCAGGCGGGTGAATGCCTTGGCGTCCTTGCTGCTGTTGACCACCGCATGCAGGGTGTTGGCAGACAGTCCGGCATTCTGGAACAGGATGGACAGGGTATCGCCGGGTGCCACGGTCACGCTGTTCCACTCCGGGGCAGGTGCTGCGACGGATGCGACGGGCTCGACCGCTACCGGTTGCAGGCTGATGCCTGCCTGCACGACTTCCGGCGAGGCGGTGGTATGCATGGACTCGGAAGTGCTGGTCAGCTCCAGCGGCGAGGTGAGTGTGACTGTTTCGCTGATCAGGGCATCCAACTCTTCAGAGAGCGCAGGTTCTGACGCTTCCAGGCGCAGTTCCTGCAGGTCGAGCTGGACCAGGGTTTTCTTGGCTTCGACTTCGGTTGTGGGGATGACGAGCAGAAAAATGCTCAGCGCGGCGGCGATACCACTGGCAGCCATCAGGTGGCTTTTCGGGTAGCGCGGTGACTTTGACTTGTGATGACCCATAAGCGCTCTTCTGGTTGATTCTGTGAAAAGTGAAGTAACTTGCTAAATTATAACCGAAAGTGCCTCAAGGCAAGTTTTTGCGTACCCGTCCGTCAGGTTTTCGGCGTCATTTTTTGACCTGTGCTAGGGCGGTGCCGCGTGTATCGCTGGGCCAAGTTTAATCTTGGTCGTCAATGTTGTATCGTTTCTCCCCTTTCTTCTTTGACTTTTATCAAACTTCACTGAACAGGAATCAAGCATGAAGCCGGTTGACGAGCAGTTGGCGCTGATCAAGCG